>NZ_JBMPIU010000003.1:0-525957 GCF_049341865.1 Curtobacterium phyllosphaerae
GGGACCAACGACCCGTGGAGCTGACCGGTACTAATACGCCGATGACTTGATTACACCACCCACCCGGGGAGACCCAAAGGTGGGGCTCGCGTCCACTCTGTGGTTCCCGATAGACGATCGGAACCCAAACATACACAACTGAACACCACACCACCACCCACCCCCGGCCAGCACGGCGGGACCCGGGACGGTGTGGACGATCGGAACATCACACACTGTTCCGGTGGTCATAGCGCGAGGGAAACGCCCGGTCACATTCCGAACCCGGAAGCTAAGCCTCACAGCGCCGATGGTACTGCAAGGGGGACCTTGTGGGAGAGTAGGACACCGCCGGACTTCACGTCCGATCCGGCTTCGGCTGGGATCGAAGACATGGCCACTGGCCCTCTGTCGACATCAAGGGATTCATCCTGCGATGTCGTCGGAGGTCCGGTGGCCATGTGTGTTTAACCGCGCTTCGTCGACGGACTGCCGACGGAGCGCAAGCCCGGGCCGGTCGGGGTCGACGTGAGCGCGACACCGTGATGGACTGGGACCGACAACGACACAGCGGAACGACACGTGGGCGGATGCCCGCAGCAACCTCGAGGAGCGATGGTGGCGGACAGCCCCGATCAAGACCGGCCGGACGACCAGGGACGCCGTGGCGGCGGCTCCGGGGGCGACCGGGGAGCGCGGCGCGGAGACGACAGCTCGCGGTCAGGGGGCCGGACGTTCGACGGTCAGGGCCGACCGGCACGAGATCGTGACGACCGGGGCGGTCCGGGCCGGGGTGCCGGCGACCGTCGAGACGGGGATCGTCCGCAGCGTGGCGGGTCGTACGGCGATCCTCAGCAACGTGGTGGGTCCTCCGGGGATCGTCCGCAGCGTGGCGGGTCGTACGGCGATCGTCCGCAGCGTGATCGATCCGCCGGCGACCGTCCCGGCGGCGACCGGTCCGACGGCGGTCGTTCCTACGGTGAGCGTCCGCAGCGCGACCGACCGTACGGCGACCGACCTCGCGGCGACCGACCGTACGGCGACCGATCGTACGGTGAACGTCCGCAGCGTGACCGACCTTCAGGGGACCGGTCCGAGGGCTGGCGCGCACGGAGTGATCGCCCCCGAGACGACCGTCCGGAGCAGGGGCGCCCGTACCGCGACGATCGGTCCGGGGCCGGGCGGTCCGGCGGTTCGGGGGATCGCCCGTACCGTGGCGACGACCGTCCCGACCGAAGCCGCAACGCCCCGCGGGACGACTCTCGCGGTGGCGGCAGGCCTCGTGACGCCGGCACCGGCCAGGGTGGGTACGCCCGCGGCCCCCGTGAGTTCGAGCGGCGTGAGGGTGGGTACCGCAGCTCGGACGACGAGCGTCGCGGGAGTGGCCCGCGCGGCCGTTCGGCGGACACCGGCCGCGACGGTGACCGATCGGGCGACCGCGGCGGACGGGACTTCCGAGCCGCGACCTCGCGCAACGACCGCCCGGGATGGCGCAGCGACCGGAACGACGGACAGCGTCCGGACCGCGCGCGGAGTGACCGTCCGGGCGGTGACCGCCCCTGGAGCGACCGTCCCCGGGCCGACGGGCGCCGGACCGATGTGCCCCGCGGTGACCGCCCTCGCGACGGCGCACCTCGTCAGGGCGGCTTCCGGGGTGACGAGAGGCCCCGGAGCGACGACCGGTTCCGGTCCGACGACCGGTCCCGCAGCGACGACCGTCCCCGCGGTGGCGACGACGCGCGCGGTGGCGACCAGCGTCGAGACGGGGACCGGCCCCGGTACTCGGACCGCGCCTCCCGGCCGGACGACCGCGGGCGTACTTTCGGCGACCGCGCCCAGCGCGGCCCGCGCGACGACCGTGGCGGCAGCGACGGAGGGGACCGCCGCCGCTTCGGCGACGGCTCCCGCTCCGCCGGTGCACGGTTCGGCGAGGCCTCCCGCGACGACTGGGAGGACCGCGACCCGTTCGGAACACGTTCGATCCGTCCACGGCACGAAGACCCGGACATCCCCGAGGGGATCGACGCCCGCGACCTCGACAAGGTCGCGCGGAGCGAGCTCAAGACCCTCAGCAAGGACAACTCCGACTGGGTGGCGAAGCACCTCGTGGCGGCGTCGCTCCTCATCGACGACGACCCGGAACTGGCGCACCAGCACGCGCTGAGCGCCGGACGGCGCGCCGGTCGTGTGGCGGTGGTCCGGGAGACCCTCGCGATCACGTCGTACCGGCTCGAGGACTTCGCCACCGCGCTGCGCGAGCTCCGCACCTACCGTCGGATCTCGGGCCGCAACGACCAACTGCCGATGATGGTCGACTGCGAGCGCGGTCTCGGCCGTCCGGAGCGCGCGCTCGAACTCGGACGATCGGTGGACAAGGCCGCGCTGGACGCACCGGTGCAGGTCGAGCTCGCCATCGCGATGTCCGGCGCACGACTCGACCTCGGGAACCCCGCGGCCGCGCTCGCCGAGCTCGAGATCCCGCAGCTCGACCCGACGACGGCGTACTCGTGGTCACCCGGGCTCTACAGTGCATACGCGGCGACGCTCGAGGAGCTCGGCCGTCAGGACGAGGCCGACGAGTGGTGGGCCCGTGTCGACCGTGCGGCCGAGGCGCTCGCCGAGGCCGCCGACGAGGATGCTTGGGAGACGATCGATGTGGTCGAGGAGACGATCGAAGGAACGCACGACACGGCCGGAGAACACGGCGAGCCCACGGAACACGGCGAACCCGGAGAGCACGGCGAGTCCAGGGAACACGGCGAGCCCGGAGAACACGGCGGCGAGCCCGTCGTCGGGGGAGTCGAGTCCGACGACCTCGTCGAACCCGGGGACGGCGTCACGGGGGACGACGGCCTCGACGAGGGACCGGACGTCGCCGGCGGCATCGACGACGACGACATCGACGACGGCGAGTTCGAGATCGACGAGGAGAACCCGACCGACGTCGACGGCTCCGGCGCAGACCACTGACGTGGCGACCGCGACGGACCAGACGCCCCACGCACCCCTCGACGGCGTCGACGTGGTGCTCACCGACCTCGACGGGGTCGTCTACCGCGGTGCGCACGCGATCCCGCACGCGGTCGACGCGCTGACGGCTGCCGCGGGCACGGCGCGCATCGGGTACATCACGAACAATGCGTCGCGCCGCCCCCAGGACGTCGCGGACCACCTGGCCGGCTTCGGCCTCCAGGTCGGGCCGGACGACGTCGTGACGAGTTCGCAGGCCGGGGTGCACATGCTGCGCGGGCTCGTGCCGGCGGGGTCGACGATCCTGGTGATCGGTGGCCTCGGGCTGACGAGCATCGTCGACGGCGCCGGGTTCGTCGTGACCGACTCGGCGGACGACGACCCGGCGGCCGTCATCCAGGGGTTCTCGCCGGACCTCGGGTGGAAGCAGCTCGCGGAGGCCTCCTTCGCGCTCGCGAAGGACATCCCCTGGGTGGCCACGAACATGGACTGGTCGATCCCGGTGGAGCGCGGGATCGCGCCGGGCAACGGGACGCTCGTCGCAGCCGTGCACAACGCCGTCGGCCGTATGCCGGTGGTCGCGGGCAAACCGGAACGCCCGATCTTCGACACCGCCGTGGAGCGGTTCGGCGGCGAGTCCCGGCTGTTCATCGGCGATCGTCTCGACACCGACATCAAGGGCGCGAACGACGCCGGGATCCCGAGCGTGCTCGTGCTCACCGGCATCGACCAGGCCAAGCAGGTGCTGGCCGCGGACCAGCGGTCGCGACCCACGTACGTGCTCGCCGACCTCCGCGGGCTCGCCGAGCCCTACCCGGTGGTCGACCGACGGGAGGCCCGTGACGGCTCCCGCACGGTGACCGTCGGTCGTGCGCGGGTCCGGATGGACCGCCACGTGGTGCGCGTCGAGGAACGGGGCAACGACGCGCTCGACCTGCTGCGGGCCGGTGCTGCGGCGATCTGGGACTCCGGACTCGCGATCTACGGCCTGGACGTCGACCCGGCGCTCTACGGCGGCGAGTAGGTTGACCGCCATGACAGCACCGGACGCCGAGCAGCCCGACCACTCGGCGGACGACCTCGGAGACCGCGTCCGGTCCGTCGAGGCGCAGCCCCTCGAGGAACGTGCCGCGGCGTTCGCGGCCCTGCACGACGAACTCCGGACGCGCCTGGAGCGCGACGGAGGTGCGGGTGCCTGAGGGCGCACCGGCACGCCTCGACGCGCTCCTCGCCGCCCGCGGGCTCGTGAAGTCACGGACCGCCGCGGTGAAGCTCATCCAGGCCGGCCGCGTGTCGGTCGACGGCGTCACCGCGATCAAGGCGTCGGCCCCGGTCGCCGGGGACGCCCTGCTCGCCGTCGACCCCGAGGACGACTGGGTGTCGCGTGCCGCCCACAAGCTCGTCGGCGCCCTCGACGCGTTCGGCGTCGACCCCGCGGGCCGGATCGCACTCGACGTCGGCGCCTCGACCGGCGGGTTCACCCAGGTGCTCCTGGACCGCGGCGCCGAGCGGGTGATCGCGCTCGACGTCGGTCACGGGCAACTCGACCCCCGTGTCGCGATGGACCCACGGGTGGTCTCCGTCGAGGGCACGAACGCGCGGAGCATCACGGCAGACGACGTCCGCGCCATGGACCCGGCCGCGGCGCGCATCGACATGGTCGTCGGCGACCTGTCGTTCATCAGCCTGCGACTCGTCCTGCCCGCACTCGTCGACGCGGTGGTCGACCCGTTCCGGGCACGGGATCTCGTGCTGCTCGTGAAGCCGCAGTTCGAGGTCGGTCGGACCGGCGTCCGCGAGGGCATCGTGCACGACGCCGACCTGCGGAACGACGCCGTGATGAACGTGCTCTGGACGGCGTGGGACCGCGGCCTCGGCACGGTCGGCGTGGTCCCGTCCCCGATCGTCGGGACGCACGGCAACCGCGAGTTCCTGGTGCACCTGCAGCCGGTCGACGGACACGCCCACGGCGAACACGAGGGTGCGTCGACAGGGCGTCCCGGACCGAATCCGACAGAATGGATCGACCGGGTGACGAGGATGACGGAAGGGACGTGATGGGCGAGGACCGACACATCCTGCTCGTGTCGCACACGGGTCGGCGCGACTCGATCGACGCCGCGCTCGAGGTCTGCGACATCCTGCGCGTCGCCGGCCTCACGCCGGTGATGCCCTTCGACGAGTACGCCGACATCCGCCGTGCCGAGGCCGGGGTCGGACGCGTAGACATCCTCGGCGTCGACGTCCAGCTCGACGAGCTCGAGATCGTCATCGTCCTCGGCGGGGACGGCACGATCCTCCGCGCCGCGGAACTCGTGCGCGACGTCAACGTCCCGCTGGTCGGGGTGAACCTCGGCCACGTCGGGTTCCTGGCCGAGAGCGAGCGCGACGGTCTCGCGGACACGGTCGAACGCGCGCTCCGTGGCGCCTACCACGTGGAGGAGCGGGTCACCCTGCAGGTCGACGTCGTCGTCGGCAACGAGATCGTCTACTCGTCGTGGGCCCTCAACGAGGCGACGATCGAGAAGGCGGCCCGGGAGCGCATGCTCGAGGTCGTCACCGAGGTCGACGGACGCCCGCTGTCGTCGTACGGGTGCGACGGGGTCGTCGTCTCCACGCCCACCGGCTCGACCGCCTACAACTTCTCCGGCGGCGGCCCGATCGTCTGGCCGGACGTCGACGCGCTGGTTCTCGTCCCTCTGAGCGCCCACGCCCTGTTCTCCCGGCCGATCGTCGTCGGTCCGGACTGCGTGCTCGCGGTCGAGGTCCTGCGGCGCACCTCCGGGGTCGGCGTCCTCTGGTGTGACGGCCGACGGACCCACGACCTCCCACCCGGCGCGCGTGTCGAGGTCCGTCGGTCGCCGAAGCCGGTCCGGGTCGCGCGGCTCAAGGACGCGCCGTTCACCGACCGTCTCGTCGCGAAGTTCCGCCTGCCGGTCACCGGGTGGCGCGGCCCGCAGCACGACGAGGACGACGCGTGATCGACGAGATCGGCATCCGCGACCTCGGTGTGATCGGCGAGGCCACGCTCGAGCTCGGACCCGGGTTCACCGTCGTGACCGGGGAGACCGGTGCCGGCAAGACCATGATCGTGACCGCGCTCGGCCTCCTGCTCGGCGCCAGAGCCGATGCATCGAGCGTCCGACGGGGCAGTCCCGCCGCGAGTGTCGAGGGCCGGTGGCGCATCGCCGACGACTCCGACGTCACCGAACGCGTCGAGGACGCCGGCGGTGCGGTGGAGGACGGGGAGCTCATCCTGACCCGGACCGTCTCGGCCGAGGGGCGCAGCCGAGCCACCGTCGGCGGACGGGGTGCCCCGGTGGCCGTGCTCGGCGAACTCGCCGACCAGCTCGTCACCGTGCACGGGCAGTCCGACCAGATCCGTCTGACGTCCGCGACGGCGCAGCGTGCAGCGCTCGACGCGTTCGGCGGGGCACCGGTCCGGGACGCGCTCGCCGCGTACACCGCCGTGTTCGAGACGTGGCAGCAGCACACCGCCGAGCTCGAGACGATCACCCGCGACCGCGACGAGCGTGTGCGCGAGGCCGACCTCCTCCGCGCCGCGTCGGCCGAGATCGAAGCTGCCGACCCGCAACCCGGCGAGGACGTCGAGCTCGCCGAACGTGCCGAGCGTCTCGGGAACCTCGAAGAGCTGCGGCTCGCCGCGGGCCTGGCCCACGAGGCGCTCTCGAGCGAGTCGCTCGACGGCTCCCCGGACGTCCTCGGGCTCGTCGAGGCGGCACGACGCGCCGTCGAGCGCGTCGCCGGGGTGGACACTGCGCTCGAACCGATCCTCGCGCAGCTCACCGAGATCGGCTTCCAGGTCGGCGAGGCCTCGGCGTCGCTGTCGAGCTACGTCGGATCGCTCGACGCCGACGTCGGGCAGGACCTGGAGCTCGTCAACGAACGCCGGGCCGTGCTCGCGGGCCTCACGCGCAAGTACGGCGGGGCCCTCGACGGGTCCGTCGGCGGCGACCACGATGCCGACGATGCCCTCGACGGCGTCGCCCGGGTCGTCGAGTACGGCCGACGCGCGTCCGACCGGCTGCTCGAACTCGACGGCGACGACGACCGTGTCCTCGTGCTGGAGCGCTCGGTCGCGGACGACCTCGACGCGCTCGAGTCGGCCGGTGCGGTCCTGACCGCGGCGCGCACCGATGCGGCCGCGTTGCTCGGCGAACGGGTGACCGACGAGCTCTCGAGCCTCGCGATGACCGGCGCACGACTGGTGGTCGAGGTATCCGACGCCGGCGGACACCGCCCCTCCGGTCGTGACCAGGTCGCGATCCTGCTGCAGCCGCACGCCGGATCCGATCCCCGACCGATCAGCAAGGGTGCGTCCGGCGGCGAGCTCTCCCGGGTGATGCTCGCGATCGAGGTGGTGATGGCCGGCACGACGACGGTCCCGACGTTCGTGTTCGACGAGGTCGACGCCGGCGTGGGCGGAGCCGCGGCGATCGAGATCGGCCGTCGCCTCGCCCGGCTCGCGCAGACCACGCAGGTCATCGTCGTCACGCACCTCGCGCAGGTCGCGGCGTTCGCGACGAACCACCTGCGGGTCGTCAAGGACGCCGACGGCGCGGTGACGTCGTCGAGCGTGCAACGGCTCGAGGGCGACGACCGGCTGCAGGAGATGGCACGGCTCCTGTCCGGACTCGGGGACAGCTCCAGCGGCATCGAGCACGCTCGTGAGCTGCTCGACGTGGCGGCGGCGTCCGTCTGACGCAACACGCGCGGTGCGCGACCGGTCTGGGCGAGCGGGCCGTCGTGCCATATGATGGAAGCCCGTGGCGGACACTTTTCACGGGCAGGCAGACAGCACCCGGGCACACAGCACTCAGGTACAGAGCACGCAGGTACAGAGCCCGCAGGCGCACACGACGACCCCCAAGGTCACGAAGCACATCTTCGTCACCGGCGGGGTCGTTTCGTCGTTGGGCAAGGGACTGACGGCGGCCAGCCTCGGCAACCTGCTCACGGCGCGTGGCGTGAAGGTCGTGATGCAGAAGCTCGACCCGTACCTGAACGTCGACCCCGGCACCATGAACCCGTTCCAGCACGGTGAGGTCTTCGTCACCGACGACGGCGCCGAGACCGACCTGGACATCGGCCACTACGAGCGGTTCCTCGACATCAACCTCGCCCAGTCGGCGAACGTCACGACGGGCCAGGTCTACTCGACCGTCATCGCCAAGGAGCGCCGCGGCGAGTACCTCGGCGACACCGTGCAGGTCATCCCGCACATCACCGACGAGATCAAACGGCGGATGCGCGAGCAGGCCGAGAACGACCCGCAGCCGGACGTCATCATCACCGAGGTCGGCGGGACCGTCGGCGACATCGAGTCGCAGCCGTTCATCGAGTCCGCCCGACAGGTGCGGCACGAACTTGGTCGCGGGAACGTGTTCTTCGTGCACGTGTCGCTCGTGCCGTTCATGAACGCATCCGGCGAGCAGAAGACGAAGCCGACCCAGCACAGCGTCGCCGCGCTCCGCTCCATCGGCATCCAGCCGGACGCCCTCGTGCTCCGTTCCGACCGACCCGTCTCCGAGTCGAACAAGCGCAAGATCGCGCTGATGTGCGACGTCGACGAGCAGGCCGTCGTGAACGCGGTCGACGTCCCCTCGATCTACGACATCCCGACGATGCTCAACAACCAGGGTCTCGACGCCTACATCGTGGACGCGCTCGGCCTGACCGACATCGCGGGCGACGTCGACTGGACGAGCTGGAACGAGGTCCTCACCGCGGTGCACGAGCCGAAGCGTGAGGTCACGATCGGGCTGGTCGGGAAGTACATCGACCTGCCGGACGCGTACCTGTCCGTGACCGAGGCGCTCCGTGCCGGCGGGTTCGCACACAACACCAAGGTCCTGCTGAAGTGGGTCGTGTCGGACGACTGCGACACCCCCGAGGGCGCGGCGAAGCACCTCGGCGACGTGGACGGCATCTGCGTGCCCGGTGGGTTCGGCGTCCGTGGCATCGAGGGCAAGCTCGGCGCGCTCCGGTTCGCCCGTGAGCAGGGCATCCCGACGCTCGGGCTGTGCCTAGGGCTGCAGTGCATGGTCATCGAGTACGCCCGGAACGAGGCCGCGCTGCCCGACGCGTCGTCGTCCGAGTTCGACCCGGAGACCCCGTTCCCGGTGATCGCGACGATGGCCGAGCAGGTGGACATCATCGCCGGGGGTGACCTCGGCGGCACCATGCGTCTCGGCCTGTACCCCGCGGCGCTCGGCGAGGGCACGCTCGCCCGGGACCTCTACGGTGCCGACCAGGCGTCCGAGCGGCACCGCCACCGCTACGAGGTGAACAACAAGTACCGTCAGCAGATCGCCGACGCGGGCCTGGTGTTCTCCGGCACCTCACCGGACGGCACGCTCGTGGAGTACGTCGAGCTCGACCGTGCGGTCCACCCGTTCTACATCGGCACGCAGGCGCACCCCGAGCTCCGGTCGCGCCCGAACCACGCGCACCCGCTGTTCGCCGGGCTCGTCGCCGCAGCGATCGACCGCCAGGAGGCCTCCCGCCTGTTCGAGGTCCAGGAGCAGTCGGCCTGACCGCCGAGCCCCGTCCCGGACGGGAGGCGCGCAGCCAGCTGGCACCGCGCCTCCCGTCCGGTGTTTGATGGGCTGGTGACCGACTCGCCCATCGCCGACGAACCGTTCGGACCGACACTGCAGGACTCGTCCACCGTGTACGAGGGCGCCGTCTGGGACGTGCGCCGCGACACCGTCGACTACAACGGGCGCGACATGGTCCGCGAGTACGTCGACCACACCGGTGCGACCGCGATCTACGCCGAGGACGACGACGGCCGGGTGCTCGTCATCCAGCAGTACCGCCATCCGATCCGCACGCGCGACTGGGAGCTGCCCGCGGGTCTGCTCGACGTCCCGGGGGAGGCGCCGCTCGAGGCCGCCAAGCGCGAGCTCGCCGAGGAGGCCGACCTGGAGGCGTCGGACTGGTCGCCGCTCGTACGGTTCCACACCACCCCCGGTGGGAGCAACGAGATGCTGCACGTGTTCCGCGCGCGAGGACTCAGCACGGTCGACGCATTCGACCGGACCGACGAGGAGGCCGACATCGTGAAGCGTTGGGTGCCGCGTTCGGAGATCGTCGACGGCGTGCTCGCGGGGCGTCTCTCGAACTCGATCCTCGCACTGGCGGCGCTCGCCGCGGAGGCCGCGGACCGACGCTGAGCCTCTGTCCCCGGTCGTCGGGGCTCGGCCGACGGGGCGCGGCTCGGTACGCTCCGACACATGGAGACCGAACGGCCGGAGACCGGCGACACCCTGACCACGACGATCCAGCCCGGATGGTCCGGCGAGGTCGTCCGCGTCGTGACCGGTGTGCGTGCCTGGCGGACCCCATGGCCGTGGATCGGTGTGGTCGTCGTCCTCACTGTCTGCGGAGCCGCGTTCCTGGAGGGCTCGTGGCTCCTCTGGATCGTGTCGTTCGTCGCCGCGGTCGTCGTCGTCGGCGTGTGGATGGCGGTCCGATCGGCGCTGCGACGAATGGTCGACGCGACACTGCCCGTCGGGTCGTCCGTGGCGGTGACCTACGGCGCGGACACGCTCACCGTCGTCACCTCCACCGAGGCCGCCACTCGCTCGTACGAGCACTACGACCGGGCGTGGGTCGTCGGTGCGGTCGCGTTCTTCCGGGTGCGCGCGACGAAGCACACGAGTGTCGTCCCGCGGTCGATCGTCCCGGAGACCGTCGTCGAGCGGTACCGGCAGTCAGCCGTACGCTGATCGGGTGACGACGCTCGAGCAGGCGACGGAGACGTTCCTCCGCCACGTCGCGATCGAGCGTGGGCTGTCGCAGCACACCCTCGCCGCGTACCGCCGCGACCTCGGCACGTTCGCGGACTGGATCGCGTCCGCGTCGGATGCCCGACCGGTGCTCGACGACGTGGGGCGGCTCTCCCGCGGGGACGTGTCCGGGTTCGTGGCACACCTCGCCACCCGCCCAGAGGGACCCCTCGCGCCGCGGAGCATCGCCCGGATGCTGTCGTCGGTCCGGTCGTTCACGGCGTTCACCACCGCCGAGGGGCTCCTGCCGGCCGATCCAGGTGCGTCCGTGTCCCCACCGAAGGCGCCGATGCGCCTCCCGAAGGCGATCAGCGTCGAGCAGATGTCGACGCTCCTCGCGGCGGTCGACGGCGACGACCCGGTCCAGCTCCGCGATCGCGCCCTGCTCGAACTCCTCTACGCGACCGGCACCCGCGTCTCGGAGGCGGTCGGACTGGCGGTCGACGACATCAGCGCGCTCACCGTCGACGACGTCACCGACGACGACGAGCCCGACGTCACCGTGGTCCGCGTCACCGGCAAGGGCAACAAGCAGCGGATCGTCCCGCTCGGGTCCTACGCGCTCGCCGCGATCGACGCGTACCTCGTGCGTGCGCGACCGGTGTTCGCCGCCCGGGGGAGCGCCACACCCGCGCTGTTCCTCGGCGCCCGGGGCGCGCCGCTCTCCCGACAGAGCGCCTGGCTCGTGATCCAGGCAGCAGCCGAGCGGGCCCATCTCGGCGCGCACGTGTCGCCGCACACGTTCCGACACTCGTTCGCGACGCACCTGCTCGAAGGCGGTGCGGACGTCCGGGTGGTGCAGGAGCTCCTCGGGCACGCGTCGGTCGCGACGACGCAGATCTACACGCTCGTCACCGCGGACATGCTGCGGGACGTCTACCAGACGTCGCACCCACGCGCCCGGCGGGAGACCGCGCGGCAGGAGACCGCGCGGCAGGAGACCGCGGGGCGGTGACCGGCGGGGCGGGCGCGTGCCGAGCCTCCCGTCCGCGCGGTCCCGTGCGCCTGCCGGGTGGATGCGCGGGCGCCGGTACCATGACGGTGTGAGCACGAACCCGACGACCCAGCCTGTGATCGGTCCGACCGGGCGACCCGTTCAGGACTTCGCCGTGCCCGCCCCGCTCGACGGCCACGGACCCGCGCGCATCATCACGCTCTGCAACCAGAAGGGCGGGGTCGGCAAGACGACGACCACGATCAACCTGGGCGCGACGCTCGCCGAGTACGGCCGCCGGGTGCTCGCGGTCGACTTCGACCCGCAGGGTGCGCTCTCCGCCGGACTCGGCATCCGCACCCACGACGCGCCGAACGTCTACGACCTGCTCATCGGCAGCATCAAGGACCCGCACGAGGTCATCCAGGCGAGCGGCGTCCCGAACCTCGACGTCATCCCGGCGAACATCGACCTGTCCGCAGCCGAGGTCCACCTGGTCACCGAGGTCGCCCGCGAACAGATCCTCGCCAGCGTGCTCCGCAAGGTCTCCTCGGACTACGACGTCATCCTCATCGACTGCCAGCCGTCGCTCGGACTCCTCACCGTCAACGCGCTCACCGCCGCGCACGGTGTCCTCATCCCGCTCGAATGCGAGTACTTCGCGCTCCGCGGGGTCGCGCTGCTCGTCGAGACCATCGAGAAGGTCCGCGACCGGCTCAACCCCGCCCTGACGCTCGACGGCATCCTCGCGACGATGTACGACTCGAGGACGCTGCACAGCCGCGAGGTCATGGAGCGCGTCGTCGACGCATTCGGCGACAGTGTGCTCGACACCGTCATCGGACGCACTGTCAAGTTCCCGGACGCCACCGTGTCCGCTCGCCCGATCACGCAGACCGCGCCGGAGCATGCCGCTGCGGCGGCGTACCGCGCGCTGGCGCGGGAGCTCGTCGCGCGTGGCGCCGTCGCCTGAGCCCGTCGCGTCCGGCTTCCGGGTCCGGCTGCGGAACTTCGACGGTCCGTTCGATCTGCTCCTGTCGCTCATCACGAAGCGCGAACTCGACATCACCGAGGTGGCGCTGAGCGCTGTCACCACCGAGTTCATCGCCCATGTCCGGGCTGCGGAGTCGTCGGACGAACTCGACGAGGCGAGTGAGTTCCTCGTCGTCGCCGCGACGCTCCTCGACCTGAAGATCGTGGGGCTGCTGCCGCAGGGGGAGCTCGTCGACGCCGAGGACGTCGCGCTCCTCGAGGCGCGCGACCTCTTGTTCGCACGCCTGCTGCAGTACCGGGCGTTCAAGCAGGCCGCGTCCTGGTTCGCTGCGCAGTGGGACACCGAGGTCCGTCGTCACGTCCGCAGCGTGCGGCTCGAGGAGCGGTTCCGCGCGCGGACCCCGGAACTCGTCTGGACGTTGTCCGTGCAGGACTTCGCCGCGCTCGCCGCGATGACGCTCGCCCCCCGCACGGTCCCCACCGTCGGGCTCGACCATCTGCACGCGCCGCTCGTCAGCATCCGCGAACAAGCCGCGATCGTCGTGTCGATCCTGCGCACCCGCGCCGCAACCGACGCCCCGGACGTCTCGTTCCGCGAGCTGATCGCCGGCGTCGACCAGACGGGTATCGTTGTGGCTCGGTTCCTCGCGGTCCTGGAGCTGTACCGGAACGCGTCCATCGGCTTCGAACAGCTCGAGCCGCTCGGGGACCTGACGCTGCGGTGGACCGCCGAACACTGGTCCGACGAGAGCCTCGCCGATCTGGGAGCCGACTATGACGGATGACACCGCGCACGCGGCCGACGCCAACGGCTGGAGCGAACCCGGGGGAGCGGACGAGATCTCGGAGGCGCGGTTCTCCGAGGCGAGGTTCGTCGAGGCGCAGTCCGCGGGGGCGCGGTCCGCCGGGCTGCCCGCGGAGGAGTCGCTCCACTCGGCCGATGATGCGGTTCCCGCTGGCGGTTCCGCCGACCCAGACGGCGTCCCGAACGCATCCCGTTCGGGTGCCGGGACCGCTCCCGTCCAGCACGTCCCGGTCGAACGCCAGCTCGAAGCGATCCTCATGGTCGCGGATGCGCCACAGTCGCTCGTCGCACTTGCCACCGCGGTCGGGTCGCCTGTCGCGGTCGTCCGACGGGCCATCGACCGCCTCGTGGCCGACTTCGACGGTGTCGACGGTGGCATCCGGCGCGGATTCGAACTCCGCGAGGTGGGTGGTGGCTGGCGGTTCTACGTCCGGGCCGACCTCGACGCGGTCGTCGACCAGTTCGTGCTCACGGAGAACCCGTCGCGGCTGTCCCAGGCCGCGCTGGAGACGCTGGCGGTGGTCGCCTACAAGCAACCCGTCACGCGCTCGCAGATCGCCGCCATCCGTGCGGTCAACGTGGACGGTGTGGTGCGGACGCTCGTCGCCCGGGGGCTCATCGCGGAGTCGTTCACCGACAGTGAGACCGGCGCGATCAACTACGTGACGACGGACTTGCTCCTCGTGCAACTCGGCATCAACTCGCTCAGCGAGCTGCCGCTCATCTCGCCGCTCCTCGAGGACGGCGCGGAAGGATTCGACGATGGCCGCACATGATGATTCGAGAGGTCGCCCCTCCGGTGGCGGACAGTCTGACCGGAACGGGAACGGTCGTGACGGGCGGTTCGGTGGGCTGAACCGCTCCGGCGATCGCGATCGCGATCGTGGCCGGACTGGAGGCGCAGCTCGCGGGGAGCGGAACAGCCGTCCGTCGGACGGTGGGTACCGAGGGCGCGACGAAGAGCGCCCCGGTGGTGGCGGGTATCGGGGTCGGGATGAGCGTCCGGCTGGTGGTGGCGGGTATCGGGGTCGGGATGAGCGTCCGGCTGGTGGTGGCGCTCCCGGCGCGCGCCAAGCTCGGCCGACGGGTGGTGGTGACCGTTGGCGCGATGACCGCTCCGTGCGCGATGACCGCTCTGTGCGCGATGACCGCTCTGTGCGCGATGACCGCTCCGTGCGCGATGACCGCTTCACGGGTGGCAACGACCGCGGACGCGACGATCGGTCTCCCGGCGGTGGTGGACATCGAGCGCGCGACGAGCGTCCGACCGGGCCCGGCGCGTATCGGGGCCGAGACGACCGTCCGGCCAGCAGTGGCGGACATCGTGGACGTGAGGAACGTTCTCCTGGGGATCACCGTCGTGCGCAGGACGGCCGTCGCACCGACGGCGGCACCCGCGAGGGAGATGACCGATCCTCCGGGGCTGGCTACCGCGAGCGGGACAGACGTTCCGCTGACAGCCCACGAGGCCGAGACGAACGTCCCGCGGCGCGCGGGTACCGAGACCAGGATGGCGACCGACGTGCAGGTGGCCCCCGGTCCGCCGCACGTCGCGACGACGGCTCTCATGTGGGCGAGGCCTCCCGCGGCCGTCGCGACCGCTTCGACACCCGTCGCGAGGACGCGGACGACCATGCCGAGTCCCGCGTCTGGCACAACGGCCGCCGGTACGTCGGCGGCACCGCGAGTCCTCGCAACGCGAACCCGCGCAACCCGATCGCACGTCAGGCCGCTGAACGACGCCATGCCGAGCGGGCCGCCGAAGAGGCGCGCGTCATGCCGCTCCCGCCGGGCGAGGTCGACGAGCACGGCGTTCCGGTGGAAGGAACCCCGGAGCGCCCGTTCATCCCCGAGTGGAACGATGCCGTCGCCGGAACGGCACCAGCCGTCAGCGATGGACACCTCCACACCGGTGAGCGCCTGCAGAAGGTCATCTCCGCGGCCGGTGTCGCCAGCCGACGGGTCGCGGAGAACCTGATCGCCGAAGGCCGCGTCACGGTCAACGGCGTCGTCGCCGACGAACTCGGTCGCCGGGTCGACCCGGACGTGGACGAGATCGCCGTGGACGGCGTCGCCGTGCAGGCGGACTCGTCGAAGCGGTACATCGTCCTGAACAAGCCGACCGGCGTCGTGTCCAGCATGCTCGACGAACGCGGACGACCCGACCTGTCGCAGTTCGCGGATCGGTACGACACCCGCCTCTTCAACGTCGGGCGGCTCGACGCCGAGACATCCGGGTTGCTCGTGCTGACGAACGACGGCGCACTCGCCCATGTGCTCGCACACCCTTCGTTCGGAGTCTCGAAGACCTACATCGCGAAGGTGGCCGGCACGGTGATGCCGGCCACGATCCAGGAACTGCAACAGGGCGTGGAGCTGGAGGACGGTCCGATCGTCGCCGACCGCGCACGCCTGATGGAGACGTCACAGGGTTCGTCGATGGTCGAGATCACGCTGCACTCCGGCCGCAACCGGATCGTCCGACGTCTGCTGGACGCGGTCGGGCACCCCGTTCAAGAGCTGGTCCGACGCTCGTTCGGTCCGATCAATCTCGGCACCCTGCCAGCGGGCCGCATGCGTGACTTGACGAGCGTCGAGCTGGGCCAGATCCTGACGATCGCTCGGCAGCACGGTTCCACGTTGCCGCTGCTCGCCGATGATGAATCCAACCCCGGCTCCGGATCGGAGTCCGGCTCCAAGTCCGAGCCGTCCGCCCGGACCGAGCCCATCGACGACTGAAACCCGCGCGGTTCAGGCCTCCTGAGCCGCGCGGTACGCCGCCGCTCCGGCCTTCCACGACTCGGCCTCGGCCACGAAGTCCGGTACCGAGTCGACCGCGACCCCGCCCGGGGCGAAGTGCTGCACGATCGCGTCGTTCGCGTCCGCTGCGATCGGGCCGGACCGTTCGAACAGCATGGATTCGTACTGCAGGACAGCGGCGTCGAGTGATGGCTCTCGGGCGATGGACCGGGCGAGTTCGGCGGCATCGAGCATGGCGAGGTTCACCCCCTGGCCACCGAACGGGGCCATGAGGTGCGCAGCGTCGCCGAGGAGGGTGACACCGGGTCGGTGCGTCCAGACGAGCGGGGCGGGGAGCGCGAAGATCGGCCGGTTGCGCAGGGAGCCGTCCGACTCGGCGATGATTCGACGGAGCTCTGGCGCGAAGGCTTCGAACCGTTCGAGCAGGATCGACCGCACCTTCTCGGTGTCGAGCGATTGCGTGCCATTGGCGTCGACGAGCCCACCGCGACCGTCGTCCGGGCCGAGACCGGCGGCACGCAACCACCCGAGTTCGATCCGCATCCCGAGGTACCCCCGGACGACGTCGTCGCTGTTGCGTTGCAGGATGATGGTCCGCCCGTCCCCGTTCGCCCAGAGGTGGCCGTCGCCCACGAGCGTAGCGATGTCGGGTGCCGGATCGAGACGTCCGTGAACAGGAGTTCGACGAAGCTCACACCGGTGTAGATCGGGCGTGCGTCCGTCAGGAGGGGCCGGACCCGCGACCAGGCGCCATCGGCACCGACGACGAGGTCGGCCACGGTCGAGGAGCCGTCCGCGAAGTGCAGGACCGTGGTGCCGTCCGACTGCGGGTCCGTCCCGACGAGCTTGGCGCCCCAGCGGATCGTGCCGGTGGGGAGCGAATCGACCAGCATGGTCCGGAGTTGTTCGCGATCGATCTCGGGTGCGGCGAACTCGTCGGCCCCGACGATGTGCTCGATCAGGACGGTGCCGTCGGGGGCCATGAGTCGCTTGGACTGGCCCTCCGGTCGGGCCAGAGCCGCGAACTCGTCCACGAGGTCGGCGTCTTCGATCGCGATCTGCCCGGTGTCCGCATGGAGGTCGAGCGTCCCGCCCTGCTGGCGCGCAGTCGCCGAGGGGTCGGCGTCGTACACGACGGCAGGGATGCCGTGGCGCTGAAGGACACGTGCGGCGAGGAGCCCGCCGGGGCCCGCACCGACGATCGCGATCCTGGGAGTGGGGCCGTGGGTGATGTCGTTCATGGGGTCTCCAAATGATCGGGATCGTTCGTCGGGTGTGATGAACGATCGTTCGGTAAGCAGTCCGACCATACCTGCCGAACGATCGTTCTGCAAGTAGGGTGTGACCATGGCAACCACCGCGCGGACGCGTCGGCCCGGGAGCGAGACCCGTACGGAGATCCTGCGCGTGGCGCTCGACCTCTTCACCCGGCAGGGCTTCGAGGGCACCTCCATCCGGGACATCGCAGCGGCCCTCGGCGTCACGAAGTCCTCGCTCTACTACCACTTCGAGAACAAGGACGCGATCGTCCAGGCGCTCGTCGAGACGCGCCGCGACGAACTCGACGACCTGCTCGCCTGGATCGACGACCAACCTCGCGACCAAGGACTGCTGCAGCGATCCGCGCTGCGGTGGGTCGAGTCGACGACTCCGCAGCGCATCCAGGGGCTGCGGTTCGCGCAGGCCAACCGACCCGTGATGCATCGACTGGCGCAGACCGGCGGGGACTTCCGGGGGCTCTTCGACATGATCGTCGAGCGCGTCGTCCCGGAGGAGTCCCCGGTCGAGCAGCGCCTCCGCGCCCGGATG
This sequence comes from Curtobacterium phyllosphaerae, assembly GCF_049341865.1. Classification (NCBI taxonomy): domain Bacteria; kingdom Bacillati; phylum Actinomycetota; class Actinomycetes; order Micrococcales; family Microbacteriaceae; genus Curtobacterium; species Curtobacterium phyllosphaerae. The sequence goes on from NZ_JBMPIU010000003.1 coordinate 18,065, forward strand.
GCCTTCGACACCGTCAGTGCGGCGCTCTTCGCCGCGCAGGGGACCGACGCCTCGACGGACGACGTGCTCGCTGCCGCCAAGGACGCCACCATCGCGCTCACCCGGCCCTGACCCGGACCAGGCCGGCCGCGAGCGCGACCCTGTGCGGACCGGACCCGGTGCCGTCCACAGGCCCCGCCCCTCCGCCCCGATCGTCCATCCGATCTCGGTAGGCTCGACGCGACGTCGACCGGACCCGGTGGGCGAAGCCGAGGGGACCGAGCGATGAACGACGACGGAGCAACGGGGCCCGACGGGGCGCGACGCCTCGCCGGCCGCCAGGTGCGCGTCGTCGGTGCGGGTCTGCTCGGCGCCTCGATCGGACTCGCACTGCGTCAGCAGGGGGTCGACGTCGTCCTCGACGACGCATCACCGGCATCACTCGCACTCGCGGTGGACTACGGCGCAGGCCGCCGGGCCACCTCGGACGACGCCCCCGACCTCGTCGTCGTCGCGGTACCGCCCGACGTGACCGCGGCGGTCGTCGCGGTCGAGCTGGCGAGGTACCCGGACGCGCTCGTGACGGACGTGTCAAGTGTCAAGTCCGGACCACTCGCCGCGCTCCGGGCCGCCGGTGCGGACGTCTCGCGGTACGTCGGTTCGCATCCCATGGCCGGTCGTGAACGCAGCGGCCCGGTCGCCGCCCGGGCCGACCTGTTCATCGGTCGACCGTGGGTGATCGCAGGGCACGACGACATCGGCTACCAGCGAGCCGCCCTCGTCGAACAGCTCGCCCTCGACGTCGGCGCGACCGTCGTCGAGATGGACGCGGACTCCCACGACGAAGCCGTCGCGCTCGTGTCCCACGCGCCGCAGGTCATCTCCTCACTCATGGCGGCGCGACTGCGGAGCGCGCCGGACGAGTCGCTCGAGCTCGCCGGTGGCGGGGTGCGCGACGTCACGAGGGTCGCCGCGAGCGACCCCGGGCTCTGGGTACAGATACTCGGTGCCAACGCTGCGCGGGTGCTGCCGGTGCTCGAAGCCTTCCGGGACGAGCTCGGCGGGCTCATCGACGCGCTCGCCGACCCGGTCGCGCAGGGTTCGCCCCGCGCCGTCGCCGAGGTCATGGCCGCCGGCAACCTCGGCGTGGCGAGGCTTCCCGGCAAGCACGGCACGCGGAAACGCTTCAGCGACATCGTCGTGCTCGTCGACGACACCCCCGGACAGATCGCGCGACTCCTCACCGAGATCGGCGAGATCGGCGTCAACCTCGAGGACCTGCGCCTCGAACACTCACCGGGGGCACCCATCGGCATCGTCGAGGTGTCGGTCGTCCCGGAACAGGAACAGCGACTGCTCGGCGAGCTCGAGCGGCGCGGATGGAGGATTGCAGCGGCATGGGCGTGAACGACGGTACGACCAGGATCGACAACGCCGCGGGGCGCGGCATCACCACGCCCGGGATCGCTGCATCGGGCGTCACCGGCGGACCGGACGCACCGGACAGCGGTCTGCCCGGGCCGACCGGGGCCCCCGGCCCGAACGTCCCCGGCGGTGGTGCGGGCGCCGACGCAGGTGGTGTGCACGGCGGTCCGGACGGTTCGGACTCGGGTGAACCCGGGATGACCCGGGATCCACTGCCGGCAGGTCTCGCGGCCGGTGCGTTCGTCGCCAAGTTCGTGATCGCGGTCGACGGCCCGGCCGGGAGCGGCAAGTCGAGCGTGTCCCGTGCCGCAGCGCGCGCTCTGGGGTTCGACTACCAGGACACCGGTGCGGCGTACCGGGCGCTCGCCTGGCATGCGCTGCGCTCGGGAGTCGACCTCGACGACCCCGCCGAGGTCCTCGGCGCGTGGGACTCGTTCGACTACGCCATCGGCACCGACCCGGACGACTACTTCGTGCGCGTCGGCACCGACGACGTCACCGAGCCGATCCGCTCGCCGGAGGTCACCGCCGCGGTCGCGCACATCGCGAAGCTCCCGGAGGTCCGCGAACGGCTCGTGCAGCTCTTCCGCTCCGTCATGCGCAAGGCCGCCGCCCCGGGGATCATCACCGAGGGCCGCGACATCACCACGGTCGTCGCGCCCGACGCGGAGGTCCGGATCCTCCTGACGGCGGACGAGTCGGTTAGAATGGCTCGGCGTTCGGCAGAGGTCACGACCCAGTCGGCAGAGGAGACAGCTCGCGCACTGGCACATCGTGACCAGGCGGACTCCAGGGTCGTGGACTTCATGAACGCCGCCGACGGTGTGATCACCGTCGACTCCACCGATCTCAACTTCGACCAGACCGTGCAGGCGGTGGTCGATCTGGCCCGCGCGGCCTCCACTGACTAGGACACACCATGGCTCATCTCGACGAGCACGACGACGACCGGACCGAGTCCGCGGGCGACACGTTCCCGGAGTACGACGACGGACTGGCGTCACGTCTCGACGACCTCGACGACGCGGCCGCCGAGCAGCGGGCGGCCGCACTCCGAGCGGGCCTCGCGGAGTACGACCTCGACGCCGAAGACCTCGACCTGCTCGACGGTGCCGAGATCGGGGCGGACGGGCTCACCTACCTCCCGGCCCTCCCGGTCCTCGCGATCGTCGGCCGACCGAACGTCGGCAAGTCCGCGCTGGTCAACCGGATCCTCGGTCGCCGCGAAGCCGTCGTCCAGGACGTCCCCGGCGTCACCCGCGACCGAGTGTCGTACAAGGCGGAGTGGAACGAGAAGCGCTTCACCCTCGTCGACACCGGCGGATGGGAGCCGGACGCCCAGGGCATCAACGCCTCGGTCGCCGCGCAGGCCGAGGTCGCGGTGGACCTCGCGGATGCCGTCCTGTTCGTCGTCGACGCCACGGTCGGTGCGACGGCCACGGACGAGCACGTCGTCAAGATGCTCCGAGGGACGGACAAGCCGGTCATCGTCGCGGCGAACAAGGTCGACGACGAACGCCGTGAGCTCGACGTGTACGAGCTCTGGAACCTCGGACTCGGCGAGCCCCATCCCGTCTCGGCCCTGCACGGCCGCGGGGTCGCCGATCTGCTCGACCTCATCATCACGACCCTCCCGGACACGTCCGCCGTCGCGAAGCAGGAGATCGGTGGTCCCCGACGCGTGGCGATCCTCGGTCGGCCGAACGTCGGCAAGTCCTCGTTGCTCAACAAGGCGGCGGGTGAGGAACGCGTCGTCGTCAACGAGCTCTCCGGCACGACCCGCGACCCTGTCGACGAGCAGGTCGAGCTCGGTGGCAAGATCTGGCGGTTCGTCGACACCGCCGGCATCCGCAAGCGCGTGCACCTGCAGCAGGGCGCGGACTTCTACGCATCGCTCCGGACGACTGCCGCACTCGAGAAGGCCGAGGTCGCGGTCGTGATCCTCGACGTCACCGAGCCCATCTCGACGCAGGACCTCCGCATCATCGACCTCGTGCTCGAGTCAGGGCGCGCGCTCGTCATCGCGTACAACAAGTGGGACCTGCTGGACGACGACCGTCGCCGCTACCTGGAGCGCGAGATCGAGCAGGACCTCGCGCACGTCACGTGGGCGCCGCGCGTGAACATCTCGGCCCGGACCGGACGACACCTCGAGAAGCTCGTACCGGCGCTCGAGACCGCGCTCGAGTCGTGGGACACCCGGATCCCCACCGGCAAGGTCAACGCGTTCATCGCGGAGCTCACGCAGGAACACCCGCATCCTGTCCGTGGTGGCAAGCAGCCCCGGATCCTCTTCGGGACCCAGGTCTCGAGCCGGCCGCCGACGTTCGTGCTGTTCACCACCGGCTTCCTGGACCCGCAGTACCGTCGCTTCATCACGCGGCGCCTGCGCGAGGTCTGGGGCTTCGACGGCACCCCGATCACGGTCAACATGCGCGTTCGCGAGCGCCGGAAGCGCACCTGATCTCGCACTGACCCACATCCGTGTCGATGGGCGCGGAGGTGGCCGTCAGTGGGTGCGGGGATGGGCGTGGCGCTACTGTTCGGGCATGAGCTGTCCGCGGCACCGCGTTCGACTTGCCGACGTGTTCGGCGGCGGAGCGGTCAGGCTGCTCGGCCTCCGACCTGTCGGCGGGCTCGGCGTCGGGGTCCTCGTGGTGATCGGCATCGGGGCCGCTGTCCTCATGGGGATCGGTGTGACCGGCTGCACTGCCTTGGTTGATCGGTCGGGCCCGACGCGCGCGGTCAGCCCGACACCGCAGGGTTCAGGAGCACCGCCTCCGACGGCGACGAGGAACCCGCTCACGGGCCGACCCGGACTCCGCGAGACCTGGTTCCCGGACGCACTCCCGGTGGACGGGCAGATGGTCGCGATCGTGACCACGAGCGCCGGCGACGGCACGAGCGCGGGCGACGGCACGAGCGCGGGCGACGGCACGAGCGCGGGGATGGGCTCAGGCACAGGCGCAGACACGAGCACGAGTACGGACACGGGCGCGGACGCCGGCACCACCACGGGTACCGGCCGAGACGATGGCGCGGACGACGTCGACGGTTCCGTGCGAGTGACGCGGGACGGCTCAGCGCTCCGCATCACGTTCCAGGGGCTCCGCCTGCCGACCGTGGTGCATGGTGACCTCCGAGTGCAACTGACGAACGGCGACCTCACACCCGGTCCGGACGGTTCGACGACCTTCCGGACGGGCCGCGGCGAGGGCTCGTCCGGCGGTCTGCTCGGTTCGGACCCGGTGGAGGTCGGAGTGCTCCGGACCGTGGTGCCCGACGCGGTCGTCGAGTTCTCGAGCCCCCGGATCCTCCCGGACGTGCATGCACTCCTGATCGTCGACTACAGCAGCGGCACGGTGCTCGCGGGGGCGGAACTCATCCCTGCAGAGCGGTGAGCCTGGCAGTGCAGTCCGATGGGGCACGATGGTCATGCACACCCACGAGAGGCCATCCGACCATGACGCAGTCGTCCGAGCACGACGGACCGACCACCCCGGGCGGAGTCGCTGGTGTCGCGGATGCGCTGTGGTGCCGTCTCCGGCTGGATCGGATCGCCGGCGGGAGGCAGGGCGGGTACGTCATCCGCGAGGACATGCGCCGACATCCCCGCACCGTCCGCACCTTCGGCTGGATCCGATGGCTCCTCGTCGCCGAGACGGTGGTCGGCCTCACTGCCGTCGTCATCGCCGTCGCCCTCACGCACTCGGGGGAGACGGTCGCATGGGCAGTGTGGTTCCGGGCGACCGTCGTGCTCCTGATCACCCTGACGCTCTACGTGTTCGCGTGGCGCGCGCAGCTCGGCTACTACTGGGCGTACTCGCGGATGCGGCTGTTCAGCAGGGTCTTCCCGATCGTCACGCTCGTCATCGCCGCGATCCCCGGGCTCTACTCGCTGTGGATGGTGATCGAGCAGATCGTGTTCTCAGTGCTCATGATCGGCATCGGGGACTTCCTCACGAGCGATCACATGCGGGCGGCGTTCCCGAAACCGGCGGTGCGGCAGCCCGACCAGCAGGTCTGAGCCGACACGGGCACGGCGCTCGAGCACGGCGCACGGCGCACGGCGCAGAAGCACCGCCCACGACGCACGAGAACGGCCCACGAGGACCGCACTCCAGCACGACGCGAAGTGCGACACCGGGGAAACGACAGCTAGGCGACCACCGCCAGTGCGAACGGGAGGACCGCCTGAGCCCCCGCGCGCCGGAGTTCGCGCCCCGCGACCGTCATCGTCCACCGGCTGTCCACCAGGTCGTCGACGAGCAGCACCGGCCCGTGGTGGGCACTGAGCGCAGCAGCGAGTTCCGGCCCGACGCGGAACGTGTCCCACAGGCCGGCGAGGCGGTACGCGCTGTTCATCGAGCCGTCCCCGCGGGGCTGACCGCCTGTGCGGTCGAGGTTGCCGAGGAAGGTCAGCTTGCCGATCCGCCCGAGCTCCGTCGCGACCGACGTGACCAGCTCGGGTCGCGACCGCGAGGACATCGCGACGACACCGGTCGGTCGCTCCTCCCACGGCCAGTCCCGGAGCGCCCGGATGCAGCCCTGCATGATGTTCGTCGGCACCGGGCCATCTGCGGGACCGCCCTGCTCATCGGTCGCGGCGAAGAGGTTCCGGAGGGTGCCGCCCCACCCGAGGTCGGTGAGCCGCGCGACGACACGACCGGTCTCGACCTGCTCCGCCGGGCCGATCTTGCCCTTCACGGCGACCCCGAGCTTGTCCATGCCGGACGGCCACTGCGCGCGCGGGGCGATCTCGACCCCGACCTGGTCGAGTGCGGTCGCCGCGCCGGACGCTGCATCGGCGGACACGTCGGTCGGGAACCAGGTCCCGACGCAGACGTCGCACCGCCCGCAGGGTTCGGCCGTCGGGTCGTCGAGGTCCTGCTGCAGCATCTGCATCCGGCAGGTCGTGGCGTGCTCGTACCGGACCATGGAGTCCTGCTCGGCACGGCGGGCCGCGGCGACCCTGGCGTACCGATCGGCGTCGTAGGTCCAGGGGGTACCCGTCGACACCCACCCACCGGCGACGCGGCGGACGGCACCGTCGACGTCGAGCACCTTGAGCAGCAGTTCGAGCGTCGACCGCTTGATGTCGACGAGTCCTTCGAGCGCCACCGTCGACAACGCCCGGTCCCGTTCGAGGTTCCCGAGCACCGCGGCGGCCCGGGCATCGGACGGCATGGACGCGTTCGCGAAGTACTGCCAGATCTCGCGGTCTTCGTGCCCGGGGAGCAGGAGGACGTCGGCGTTGTCGGTCGCGCGGCCGGCACGACCGATCTGCTGGTAGTAGGCGACGGGGGAGGACGGCGCGCCGAGGTGCACGACGAACCCGAGGTCGGGTTTGTCGAAGCCCATGCCGAGCGCACTCGTCGCGACCAGCGCCTTGAGCTCGTTGCCCTTGAGCTGCTGCTCGAGCTGTTCCCGCTCCTGCGTGTCCGTCCGGCCCGTGTAGGCCCGCACGGTGTGTCCGGCGTCGCGGAGGAGCCGCGCGGTGTCCTCGGCCGCCGAGACGGTGAGCGTGTAGATGATGCCGCTGCCCGGCAGGTCGCCGAGGTGGTTGAGCAGCCACCCGAGCCGCGCCCGCGAGTCGGGCAGGTCGAGGACGCCGAGGCGGAGCGACGCCCGGGCGAGCGACCCCCGGATCGTGAACACCGGCGTGTCGGTCGAGACGGTGAGCTGTTCTTCGACGTCGGCCACCACCCGGGCGTTCGCGGTCGCGGTCGTCGCGAGGACCGGGACACCGTCCGGGAGGGCTCGGATCAGCTCGGCGAGCCGCCGGTAGTCCGGGCGGAAGTCGTGGCCCCAGTCCGAGATGCAGTGGGCTTCGTCGACCACGAGCAGTCCCATCCGGGCGACGAGGGTCGGCAGTTGTTCGTCGCGGAACGTCGGGTTGTTGAGCCGCTCGGGCGACACGAGGAGGACGTCGATCTCGTCCGCGCGGAGTCCCGCGGTGATGTCCCCCCACTCGTGTGCGTTGGCCGAGTTGATGGCCACGGCGCGCACGCCGGCACGGGCGGCTGCGGCAACCTGGTCGCGCATGAGCGCGAGGAGGGGGGACACGAGCACCGTCGGACCGGCACCGCGCCGACGCAGCAGGAGTGTCGCGAGGAAGTACACGGCCGACTTGCCCCACCCGGTCCGCTGGACCACGAGCGCACGCCGATGGTGTTCGACGAGGGCGCTGATCGCCTCGAGTTGGCCGTCGTGGAACACCGCATCGATCCGGCCCGTCAGGGTCTGGAGCGCCGCGGTGGCCTCGGCACGGAGCGCATCCGACGGCGGGGCAGCGGAGGTGTCGGAGGCGGAGGCCGCGGAGGTGGTCATGCGCCCCATCGTGTCAGCTGCCGATGACAGCCACGCCGCGATCGCCCGACCTGTGGAGAACCGGACCGAGCGCTCGAGGCGGAGGGGGGTCGTGCCTCCCGGCCGTCGGCCGTCCAGCCGGTGTCACTGGTAGGTGACCAACGCCGGTGTGGGGAGCACCTGCTGCATCGTCTGCTCCGGGGTCAGCATCGGGTGGTCCTCGTCGATGAAGTTCTTCCACCCCCACGACACACCGGCCGGCGCACCCTCGTGCAACGCGTTCCAGGTCGCCTGCTTGTCCGGCTGGCTGCCCTGTCCGTCCACGTGCACGAGGACGTCGAGTTGCGGGTGGGAGGTGTCGAGTGCGCCGCGGTCGGTGATCATCGACTGCCGGAACTCGTGGAGCACGAACATCTTCGGTGGCAGGTCGTGCCGGTCCACCAGGCGCGCGAGCCACGAGGCCGTTCGGTTCACCTCGTCCGCGGACACGCTGCCGATCTGCCGTAGCGGCACCTGGTCCGGTCCGAGCCGCCACTCGGGGTCGAGCGCGAGACCGACGTCCGGCCGCTCCAGGAGCGTCTCGTACCGTCGTGCCTGCGTCAGGAAGTCGGAACGACCGGGCTGCAGGTCGAGGATCACGGACATGTGAGCGTCCCGGGCCGCGTCGAGGTACGGCGTCAACCGGTCCACCGGGAGCTCGTTGGAGTAGTCCCCGTTGTCTCCCGGAGCACCCGCGGCCACCGTCGCGATCACCTCGATGGACGGGACCACGGGCACGTCCGACAGCGAGGTGTACTGGTCGGCGAGCGCGCGGACCCGCCGGATCGTCGACGCCGGGTCCTGCTCGCCGAGCGCCCCGAGCGACGGCGCACCCGGCGCGCCGTACAGGGCGACGAACCGGTGCCCGTCGAACGGCCGCTGTCCGCCGCCCGGCAACTGCCATCCGGTCCGGGCGGCCCGGACGCTGTAGCCCGGGTCGGGGTCCGCGGCGAACGCCCGCCCGAGCAGCACGGTCGTGCTGTGCCGTGCGGAGCGGAGGTCGTCGATCACGTGCGGTGCGTCGGCGAGCGGGGTCGTGCCTCCCGGCAGTGCGCTCTCGGTCGCCCCGGCGGCCTCGATGGTCCCGCGCGCGGCAGCGTCCCGAGGGTCGCCGGTCGTCACGACGACCGCCGGACGGGAGGCGCGGGGCGGCGCCGACACGGACGGCGCGTCCGACAGGCGGTCACGTCGTGCGTCGACGTCGTCGGTGGCGTGTCCGACCGCGACGTACCAGTCGGCCCCGAGGCGGTGGGCCTCGCGTTCGGTGCGGTGCCCGGCGTCGGCGACGAGCACGGGGACGTGCAGGTGCCGGGCGGCGGAGACGGCGGCGCTCGCCGCGGACCCGTCGGCGGGCGCGAGGACGAACCCCGGTGCCGAGCGGAACAGGGCGCGGCTGAGGGTCGCGGCGCGGTCCGCGGCGGAGTCCTGGTCGGCGACGGTCACCGCGCTCGGGTCCGGCCGGGTGAGCCGCGGGCCGACCTCGTCGTGCTGCGCGGTGCAGCCGGCGGTCGCGGCGAGTGCGAGGACGGCGATCGTGGCGAGCAGGGACCTCGTGGTGCGGGAGGACATCGGTCCACCCTACGAGACCCGCGTGTGGCCGGTCGGGGGGGGGGGGGGCGGCGGGGCTGCCGGCCGCCGGGCCGCCGGGCCGCCGGGGCCGCCGAGCGTGCAGTTGTGCCGCGTCCAGTGCCGTTCGACGCGGCGGAACTACACGCTCGACGTCGGCACCCGGCTCGACGCTCGGAACGCCCGATGCGGATGTACTCCGGACGACGACGCGCGCCGCCCGGTAAGCAGGACGGGGTCGAACCCGTGGTGCCCCCACGGCGCGACGGATCCGACGCCCTGTGCATTCTTCGGAGCCGCCGACCCGCCGGTTTGGGTGCGGGCCGGTCGGACGAGAACGCACGAACTAGGGGTCCGAGCGTGCCGGACTCCTGCTTTGTGCAGTCTCGGCGACCTCGGGCCGGCTGGGGGGGGGCGCCCGGGCAGGGGCGGCTGGGCCAGACGGGGCGGCCCGAGCACGGGTCCGGGCCGGTCCCGGGGTCCGCTATGCTGGTCGGGTTGCTCCGGTCGGGGCAACGCCGGATCCCTCGCGGATCTCGGGCTGTGGCGCAGCTTGGTAGCGCACTTGACTGGGGGTCAAGGGGTCGCAGGTTCAAATCCTGTCAGCCCGACCGAACGGGTCTCCCGACCGAACGGGGCCGTCGACCGAATGGGGCGCTCGACTGAACGGGGCGGTCGACCGAACGGGGCGGTCGACCGAACGGGTCGCTCGAGCAGAACCGACCCGCACAGCCCCGATCGAACTCCGGTTCGCTCGGGGCTGTCCGCGTTCCTCACGTCACGGACTCGTCACCAGGGCGATCGCGGACAGCACGAACGCGACCCCCGCCGCGCTCGAGCGGACCACGTCGATGCGCTCCCACCGCGCCACCACGCGCTTCCAGTCCGCCGGTGGGTCTGTTGGGTCCCAGTCGTTGACACCCATGTTGATGGGAACGGTCCCGAGGAACGACGCCAGGACGAACACCACCAGCGCCGCCGTGCCCGCGACGCGCCACCCGAGGCCGTCGTCGGTCCCGGTCAGGACGAGCACGGCCACGGAGGCCAGCACGGCGGGGACCATCACGACCGGTACGACGACCTTGAGCGACCGCACCAACGTGATCCGCACCCGCACGTGGGCTTCGTCGGGGAGGGCGGCGATCGCCGGCTGGACTCCCCACCGGACGATCAGCTCCTCCCCGGCGAGCAGCCCGACGAGGACGAGCTGGACCACGAGCAGCACGTTCATCGGACGACGCCCACGTCGCTGAGCAGCGCGGCATGCTGCGCGATCGGGATGAAGATCGGGATCGGGATCGGGATGGGGATGGGGTTGCGGGTCACGGTCGCTCCTCGGTCGAGGACACCATGGTCGACCGGACCGCTCACACCGCGCTGACGCGACCCTGACGCGCACGGTCGATCCGGCTCGCCGGGTACGATCGCATGATGTCGAGCATCGCGGGGAGCCGCTGGGTGATCACCGGCGCCGCGGGCACGATCGGGTCGGCCCTCCGCGGCGCGCTGGCGGCCGAGCAGGTGCTGCTCGTGTCCACCGACCTGCGTGCGGTGACCCCGGTCGGTCCGGACGAGTCCGTCGCCCAGCTCGACCTCGCCGACCTCGAAGGACTGGTCGATCTGTTCGCCGGCGCGGACGGCGTGGTCCACCTCGGCGGGATCCCGGACGAGGCCGACTTCCACGACCTGGCGGAGGCCAACGTCGTCGGGACCTACCACGTGCTCGAGGCTGCCAGGCGGGCCGGTGTGCCCCGAGTGGTGTACGCCAGCAGCAACCGCCTGACCGGGTCGTACCCCGCAGGCATCCACGTGACGCCGGACATGCCGCCGCGCCCGGACGGGTTCTACGGCGTTTCGAAGGTCGCGGGGGAGGCGCTGTGTCGGCTGTACGCGGACAAGTTCGGGGTCAGCACCATCTCGCTGCGCATCGGCAGCTACGAGGAGCAGCCGGCCCCCGGTCGTCAGCAGCGGACCTGGTTGAGCCCCGCGGACGCCGTCCGCGCGTTCGTCGCGGCGATGACCACGACCGAGCACACGGCGGTCTTCTACGCGTCCTCAGCGAACACCGACGGGTGGTGGGACCTCCGCGCAGGGGAGGCCGTCGGCTTCGTCCCACAGGACGACGCGTCGGCACGCACGGCACCGGAGCCGCTCGACCCATCGGTGCCACAGGGCGGCGAGTACGCGTCCCCCGCGTACTCCTCCGACCGGATGCGTCGGTAGACGAGCAGTGCCCGGGGTCGTCCCGTAGCCTCGGCGCATGGACGCGCAGACCGGACTGATCGGCATCGAGGAGCACTGGCTGCACGAGGGGATCACGGCGGCGCAGCTACGCCTGCCACCGGATCGCCGCGACGACAGCATGGTGCTCAACGACCACGGCGACGCGTCCGCCCGGCTCACCGACGTCGGGATGGGGCGTCTCGCGGCGATGGACGAGCAGGGTGTCACCATGCAGGTGCTGTCCCTCGCGCCGCCGGCCACGCAGGGTCTCGACGCGTCCGACGCGGTGTCCCTCGCGCGCGCGGCGAACGACGTGGCAGCGGCTGCCGTCGCCGCCGCCCCGGATCGACTGCGTGCGATGGCGACGCTCCCGCTCGCGGACCCGGCGGCCGCGGCGGCGGAGCTCGAACGGGCGGCGGGACTCGGTCTGGTCGGCACGATGGTGCACGGCCGGACCGGTGACGTCCTGCTCGACGATCCCCGGTTCGACGACCTGTGGGCGGTTGCCGCGGACCTCGCGCAGCCGGTCTTCGTGCACCCGCAGATCCCGCCGCGGTCGGTCCGCCGGGCCTCCTACGCCGGGATCGGCGACGTCGCGGACCTCGCGATGGCGACGTTCGCGTGGGGGTGGCACCTCGAGGCGGGGACAGCGGCGCTCCGTCTGATGGCCGCGGGGACGCTCGATCGCCATCCGACCCTCCAGCTCGTCCTCGGACACTGGGGAGAGCTGCTCCTGTTCTGGCACGACCGTGCCGACGGCCTGGCCAGGGCCGCGGGACTGCAGCGATCGGTCACCGAGTACCTGCGGGACAACGTCTGGATGACCGCGTCGGGGATGCTCGACCCGGCGATGCTCCACCACGCGCTCGCCGTGACGACACCGGACCGGGTGCTGTTCTCGACCGACTACCCGTTCCAGCAGCCGACGGCCGCGGCGATCGCGGCGTTCCTCGCGGAGTTCGACGACGACGACGCGCGCCACGCCTTCGCCGCCGGGAACGCGCGGCGGCTGTTCCGCATCGACGCCTGAGCGCCCGGCCCGGTCAGGCCGACCGGCGCTCCGCGGCCGCGAACGCCGTGCTCGCACGCAGCGCGTTCGCCACGACGCGGGCGACGGCCGGCGACGCGGTCTCGGGCCGCCAGGCGATCGTGGTGGTCGCGAGCGGCGCGTCGAGCACCGGGACGGCGACGTGCTCCGGCCACTGCCACGAACGGCTCGAGCGGGGGATGACGATCACGGTCCGACCGAGGGCGACGAGTTGCGCGAGCTGGGACTGCGTGTGCACCTCGGGTCCGGGGCCGTCGGCGTAGGACCCGTCACGGCGTGGCCAACGGGCGGCCGGGAGGCCCGGGATCGACTCGACGTCGGCGAGCGTCACCGACGCGCGGGCCGCGAGCGCGTGCGACCGCGGCAGGATCGCCACCTGCTGCTCGGTGTGCAGGTCCTCGGTCGCGAACCCGTCGAGCACGTCGAACGGCCGGTGCATCAGGGCGACGTCGGCTGACCCGTCGCGGAGGTGCGTCTCCTGCTCGCCGATCTCGCAGAGGAGGACCTCGATCGGCACTGCGCCGGCGTCCGCGGCGTGGGTGTCGAGGATCGCCTCGAGCAGCTCGTGGGAGGCACCGGCCTTCGTGACGAGCACCACACGCTGCGCCCGGGCCCCCGCACGTCGGGTCCGTCGTGCGGCGGCGGCGACCGCGGTCAGGGCGATGCGTCCTTCGCGCTGGAGCACCTCCCCGGCCTCGGTCAGGGCCGCACCGCGACGGTCCCGGACGAACAGCGGCGTCCCGAGCCGTTCCTCCAGACGACGGATCGCGCGGGAGAGCGGTGGCTGCGCGATGCCGATGCGTTCCGCCGCCCGCCCGAAGTGCAGCTCGTCGGCGACGGCGAGGAAGTACCGGAGCTCACGTGTCTCGAGATCGTCCACGCGTCGAGTGTAGGCCCGTGATACCGCACGGGTATCAGGCCGGACCTGATCGGTCTTGGACGGCCGAGCACCACCGGCGCGAGCATGGAGGCATGGCAGACACAGGGAACAGCTCGCGCACGGCACTCGTCACCGGCGCGAACAAGGGCATCGGCTTCGCGATCGCGACGGGGCTCGGGAGGCTCGGGTACCGGGTCGTCGTCGGCGCGCGGAACGACGTGTCCCGGCAGGACGCGGTCGACCGTCTCGTCGCGGACGGCGTCGACGCGCACGGCGTCCGACTCGACGTGACGAGCGACGACAGCGTCACGGCCGCGGCCCAGGAGCTCGACGAGCGGTTCGGGACGATCGACGTCCTCATGAACAACGCGGGGATCTCCGGACCGTTCGACCCGGTGACGTGGGACCAGGACCCCACCACACTCGACCTCGACATGCTGCGGACCGTGGTCGACACCAACGTCTACGGGGTGATCCGGGTCACGAACGCGATGCTCCCGCTCCTGCGGCGGTCGAGTGCGCCGCGCATCGTGAACACGTCGAGCAGCATGGGGTCGCTCGGACGGCAGCCGGGCCCGGTGATGGCGGCCTACGCACCGTCGAAGACGTTCCTGAACGGCATCACGACCCAGTACGCGCGAGCGTTCGTGGACACGCCGGTCATCGTCAACGCGGCCTGCCCGGGGCTCGTCGCGACGGACTTCAACGGGTTCGCGGGGGAGCGGACGCCGGAGCAGGGCGCTGCGACCGCCATCCGGCTGGCGACGCTGCCGGACGACGGGCCGCGCGGCGGGTTCTTCGAGGACGACGGCGTCGTCCCGTGGTGAGTCAGCCCCCGGTCGGCGGCGGGGCGGTGCTCGCGCGGACGACGAGCGACACCGGCACGAGCCCGGTGGACGGCACGGGCTCGTCCTCCATCTGGGCGATGAGGTTGGCGATGGCCCGACGTCCGACGTCGTCGAACGACTGGTGCACGGTGGTCAGGGGCGGCCAGTAGGAGTCCGACGCGGGGGAGTCGTCGAACCCCACGACGCTCAGGTCCTCGGGGACGCGGCGGCCCGACTCGTGGGCGGCGCGGAGGATGCCGAGCGCGGTCTCGTCGTTCGCCGCGAACACGGCGGTGATCTCCGGCCGATCGAGGATCTCGAGCCCGGCCCGGTACCCGGACGACGTGTTCCAGTCGCCGCGGAGCACCGGAGGCACCACCCGGCCCGCGTGCTCGAGCGTCGCGCGCCATGAGGCCTCGCGGCGCATCGCCGAGAACGAGCCGGTGGGACCGCTGACGTGGGCGACGGTCGCGTGTCCGAGGTCGAGGAGGTGCTGCGTCGCGAGACGCGCACCCTCGGCCTGGTCGATGTCGATCGCGGGGTGCGCGGTGGTGTCCGTCGAGTCGATCACGACGATCGGCACGCCGTCGGGGAGCTCGACCTCGGCGGCGTCCATCACGTGCGACTCGATGACGATGACGACTGCGTCGACCGCCTGCTCGGTGAGCCGTGAGAACGCCGACCGGACGCCGGCCTCGGTCCGACTCGCCATCGGCAGCAGGGTGATCGTGAAGTCGGCGGCACCGGCGGCCTCGACGATGGACTCGAGCGTCTTCATGTTGCCGAAGGACGCGAGGGTGAACATGATGACGCCGATGGTGCGGAAGCGCCCGGAGCGGAGGGCCCGCGCGGCTCGGTTCGGGCGGTAGCCGAGCTCGTCCATCACCTGACGGACCCGGACGCGGGTCTCCTCGCTGACGTTGTCGAACCCCCGTGCCACGCGCGACACGGTCTGCATCGACACGCCGGCGGCGTCGGCCACGGCGGCCATCGAGGGGGCCCGGCGGACGGGTGGGGCGGTGGTCATGGCCGTGCCTCCCGTCGTCGATGACCTGTCCCGCAACCGCGAGATCGTGGTCAGGTTAGCGGATGTTGACGTTGCCATGCTATCTTTCCGAGGTCGTGATGTTGACGTCAACATGAACGGCGTCGACGCGACAGAGCACCTCGGGACGAAGGAGTCACATGACCACGATCGCAGCGCGCAGGAGCGCGACCCCCGCTGCGCCCCGGCGGCGAGGACCGAAGCCCCGCGGTCGGTACACCGGCTGGATGTTCGTCGGCCCGTTCGTCGTCGTCCTCATCGCCATGCTCGTCGTCCCGATCGGCTACGCGCTCTGGCTGAGCCTGTTCCGCGACCAGCTCATCGGCGGGAACCAGTTCGTCTGGTTCGCCAACTACGCCCAGCTGCTGCAGGACGGCAAGTTCTGGGCCGGGTTCCTCCGGGTCATCCTGTTCCTCGTCGTCCAGGTCCCGATCATGCTGGTCCTCGCCCTCGTCGCGGCCCTCGCGCTCGACAGCGGCCGGTTGTACGGCGGATCGTTCTTCCGCATCGGCGTGTTCCTGCCCTACGCCGTGCCCGGTGTCGTCGCGGCCCTGATCTGGGGCTTCATCTACGGCAACCAGTTCGGTCTCACCGGCACCGCGAACGACGCCCTCGGGATCGACCTGTTCCAGCCCTTCAACCCGCACTGGGTCCTCGCGTCGATCGGCAACGTCGTCACGTGGGAGTTCCTCGGCTACAACATGCTCATCTTCTATTCGGCACTCCGCGTCGTGCCGGCCGACCTGTACGAGGCCGCCGAGATCGACGGCGCCGGCCCGATCCGGACGATCTTCTCGATCAAGATCCCGGCGCTCCGCGGCTCGATCGTCATCGCGACCGTGTTCTCGATCATCGGCAGCTTCCAGCTCTTCAACGAGCCGAACCTGCTGAAGACCCTCGCGCCGAACGTCATCGGCAGCGCCTTCACCCCGAACATGTACGCCTACTCGCTGTCGTTCAGCGGGCAGCAGTTCAACTACTCCGCCACCGTGGCGATCGTGATGGGTGTGATCACCGCCGTGATCGCCTACGTCGTCCAGGTGCGCGGGACCCGAGCGGAGAACCGATGAGCGCCGTCCAGACCCCGCCCCCCGCGACGATCGCGGCCGAGGCGACCCGAGGACGCGACGGGCGCGCCCGCTCGGCCCGCGCCTCCAGGCCGATGCGGTCCGCGGGACCGACGCGACGCGCCGGATCGCCGCGCCCCCGTCGCTCCGGGCTCCTGACCGCCCTGATGGTCGTCTTCATCGTCTACTCGTTCGCGCCGCTGTTCTACCTGATCGTGAACAGCTCGAAGACGCAGGCCTCGCTCCTGTCGACCTTCGGACTGTGGTTCGGCGGCAAGTTCAACCTGTGGCAGAACATCACCGAGACGCTGACCTACAACGACGGCATCTTCATGCAGTGGCTCGGCAACACGCTGCTGTACGTGGTCGTCGGTGCCGGCGGCGCGACCCTGCTCGCGACGATCGCGGGCTACGGCATGGCGAAGTTCTCGTTCCCCGGTCGGAAGGCCGTGTTCGCGATCGTCCTCGGCGCCGTCGCGATCCCCGGCACCGCCCTCGCCGTGCCGACGTTCCTGCTGTTCTCCAAGGTCGGCCTGACGAACACCCCGTGGGCGATCATCCTGCCGTCCCTCATCAGCCCGTTCGGGCTGTACCTGATCTGGACCTACGCGGTCGACGCCATCCCGATGGAGCTCATCGAGGCGGCGCGGATGGACGGCGCGGGGGAGTTCCGGATCTTCTTCACCATCGCGCTCCGGCTGCTGATGCCGGGCGTCGTCACGGTGCTCCTGTTCGCGGTGGTCGCCACCTGGAACAACTACTTCCTGCCACTCATCATGTTGAGCGATCCGAAGCTGTACCCACTCACGGTCGGGCTCAACCAGTGGAACGCCCAGGCCACCGGCGCCGCAGCCCAACCGATCTACAACCTCGTCGTCACGGGATCGCTCCTCACGATCATCCCGATCGTGGTCGCGTTCCTCTTCCTGCAGCGGTTCTGGCAGTCCGGCCTCGCAGCCGGGTCCGTCAAGCAGTAGCCGCCGCCCCACACAGCACCACCCTCCGCACGAAGAACCCCCACACGAAGAAGTGAAAGGCACCACCATGCAGAAGCGTCTCCGGCGCGGCATCGCCGCCGTCGCCATCGGCGTCACCGCCGCAGTGGCCCTCGCGGCCTGCTCCAGCGGCAGCACCGCATCCGGCAGCTCCGACGACATCGCGTCCGCCCTCTCGAAGGGCGGGACGATCACCTACTGGTCGTGGACCCCGTCCGCCAAGGCCCAGGTCGCCGCGTTCGAGAAGGCCTACCCGAAGGTCACCGTCAAGCTCGTCAACGCCGGCACCGGCAACGACGAGTACACCAAGCTGCAGAACACGATCAAGGCCGGCTCCGGCGCACCGGACGTCGCGCAGGTCGAGTACTTCGCGGTCCCGCAGTTCGCCCTGTCCGACTCGCTGACCGACCTCAGTGGCTACGGTCTCGGCGATCTGGAGAGCAAGTACTCGGAGAGCACCTGGAAGTCCGTCGACCTCGACGGCAAGCTCTACGGCCTCCCGCAGGACTCCGGCCCCATGGCGATGTTCTACAACAAGAAGATCTTCGACCAGTACGGCCTCAGCGTCCCGACGACCTGGGACGAGTACATCGCGGCCGCCAAGAAGCTCCACGAGGCGAACCCCGACGAGTACATCACCTCGGACTCCGGCGACGCCGGCTTCACCACGAGCATGATCGCGCAGGCCGGTGGCAAGCCGTTCGCCACCGACGGCACCAAGGTGTCGATCGACCTCGCCGACGCCGGGACCAAGAAGTGGACCTCGACCTGGAACGAGCTCGTCGAGAACAAGCTCCTCGCCCAGACCGCCGGGTGGACCGACGACTGGTTCAAGCAGCTCGGCAACGGCCAGATCGCGACGCTCCTGACCGGTGCGTGGATGCCCGGCAACCTCGAGGCGAGCGCGCCCGAGGCCAAGGGCGACTGGCGCGTCGCGCCGATGCCGACCTACGGCAGCGGCTCCGCGGTCACCGCGAACAACGGCGGCAGCTCGCAGGTCGTGCTGAAGCAGTCCAAGAACCCGGCGCTCGCCGCAGGGTTCCTGAAGTGGCTCAACTCGTCGAAGGAGAGCACGTCGATCTTCGCGAAGTCCGGCGGATTCCCGTCGACCACCGCCGACCTGTCGTCCGCGGCGTTCCTGAACGACAAGCCGGAGTACTTCGGCGGCCAGGAGATCAACAAGGTGCTCGTGGATGCGTCCAAGAGCGCGAACAGCTTCACCTACCTGCCGTTCCAGGTCTACGGCAACAGCATCTACGCTGACACCGTCGGTCAGTCGTACCAGAACAGCTCGGCGCTCGAGCCCGGGCTCATGGCATGGCAGTCCGCGCTCGTGAAGTACGGCAAGGAGCAGGGCTTCACGGTCTCGACCAAGTAGCCACGCCCGTTCCGCCATCCGGTGCCGGGTCGACGTCACGTCGGCCCGGCACCGCCTTCGTCACGAGAGAGACACACATGCGCTTCGCCATCGGCGCCGACGACTTCCTGCTCGACGGCCACCCGCACCGGATCGTGTCCGGTGCGCTCCACTACTTCCGCGTGCACCCGGGCCTCTGGGCGGACCGCATCCGGAAGGCGCGGCTGATGGGGCTCAACACCATCGAGACCTACGTCGCCTGGAACGCGCACGAGCAGCGTGCCGGCGAGTTCGACTTCACCGAGGGGCTCGACCTCGGACGGTTCCTCGACCTGGTCGCCGCCGAGGGCATGCACGCCATCGTCCGCCCCGGTCCCTACATCTGCGCGGAGTGGACGAACGGCGGCCTCCCGTCGTGGTTGTTCGCCGACGACGCGGTCGGGGTCCGGCGGAACGAGCCCCGGTTCATCGGCGCGGTGCAGCGCTACCTCGAGGCGCTCGCCCCGATCCTCGTCCCCCGGCAGATCGAGCACGGCGGACCGATCGTGCTCGTGCAGGTCGAGAACGAGTACGGCGCCTACGGCTCCGACGCCGCGTACCTCCGCGCGCTCCTCGACCTGCACCGCGGGATCGGCCTCACCGTGCCGTTCACGAGCGTCGATCAGCCGATGGGCACGATGCTCGAGGACGGTTCGCTGCCGGAGCTCCACCACACCGGCTCGTTCGGGTCCCGCGTCACGGAGCGACTCGCCCGCCTGCGACAGGCGCAGCCGACGGGCCCGCTGATGTGCTCCGAGTTCTGGGACGGCTGGTTCGACAGCTGGGGCGAGCACCACCACACCACTCCCGCCTCCGAGAGTGCGGAGGAGCTCGACACGCTGCTCGCCGCCGGTGCGTCGGTGAACGTCTACATGTTCCACGGCGGGACCAACTTCGGGCTGACGAACGGCGCGAACGACAAGGGCGTCTACCGGCCTATCACCACGAGCTACGACTACGACGCACCGCTCGACGAGGCCGGTCGCCCGACCGCCAAGTTCCACGCGTTCCGTGCCGTGATCGAGCGGTACCTGCCGGTACCGCCCCTGCCTCCGGAGCTCGCACCCCGCACGCCGGGGGACGGCCTGGAGGCACGACCCGCCCCCGCCGCACCGCGTCACGTCGTGCTCGACCACGAGTCCCCGCTCTCGGACCTGCTCCCGCACATCGCGACCTGGTCCGCACACGACACGGTGCCGACCATGGACGACCTCGGCGTCGCGAGCGGGTTCGTCCTCCTCCGCACCGAGGTCGACGTGCCGGACGGCGCGGTCCTGACGGTCGGCGAGGTCCGCGACCGCGCACAGGTGTTCCTCGACGGTCGGTCCGTCGGGGTGCTCGAGCGGGAGCACCACGACCGGGCGATCGTCCTGCCCGCCGCCCGCCGCGCTGTCCTCGAGGTGCTCGTCGAGGACCAGGGTCGCGTGGACTACGGGCCCCGCATCGGCGAGGCGAAGGGGCTCATCGGGCCGGTCCGCATCGACGGGACCGGTGTCGGCCGGTGGACGGTGGCCGTCCTCGACCTCGACGCACTCGCAGGGGCCGACGTCGCGACGGTGCTC
Organism: Curtobacterium phyllosphaerae; assembly: GCF_049341865.1. NCBI lineage: Bacteria > Bacillati > Actinomycetota > Actinomycetes > Micrococcales > Microbacteriaceae > Curtobacterium > Curtobacterium phyllosphaerae. Next base: position 38,426 of record NZ_JBMPIU010000003.1, read on the forward strand.
GCGGCGACGACGGCCGTCCGGGAGGCGCTGGCCGGCCCCGCGGTGGCGTCCGGCACCCTGCACCTCGACGGACCGGTTGACCTGCACCTGGCACTCGACGGGTTCCGGAAGGGCGTCGCGTGGGTGAACGGCTTCTGCCTCGGGCGGTACTGGTCCCGCGGTCCGCAGCACACGCTGTTCGTCCCGGCCCCGGTGCTCCGAGCCGGCGCCAACGAGGTCGTCGTCCTCGAACTGCACGCGTCGACCGGACGCACGGTGGCGTTCCACGCGGAGCCCGACCTCGGCCACACCGAGGGCTGACGACAGACAGACAGACGGACTGACGGACTGACGGGAGGCGCGATGCCGGCTGGCGTCGTGCCTCCCGTCCGTCCGTCGGGCTAGGCGCGCTTCCGTCGCGTCGCGACCACGGCCGCCGAGGTGCCCGCCAGGAGCAGCAGCCCGGCGACGACCGCCGCGGGCACGGCGTCCCGGGACCCGGTGAACGCGAGCGAGGACCGGTCGGCGGAGCTGCCCGCCGAGATGGTGACCGGATCGACCGCGACCGGGGTGCCGTCCACGAGCACGACGACGGTGTGCGCGCCCGTCGCCACCGACCGCGGAATGGTCGCGGTGAGGCGGAACGCGCCGCTCGCATCCGTCATGACGGTGCCGAGCAGGACCTGGTCGGGACGCAGTTCGACGCGGATGCCGGACGTGGACGGGGCGAACCCGGTCCCGGTGACGACCACCGTGCCACCGGGACGGAGCGTGCCGGTGACCTGCACCGCGCCGCGCGCCGTGGACGGTGTGGTGCCCGGGTCGGTCGGCGGTGTGGTGCCCGGGGTCGTCGGCCCGGTGCCGGCGGTCGGCGGCGTGGTGCCCGGGTCGGTCGGGGTCGTCCCGGGGCCCGGTGCGGTCGTCCCGGGATCGGTCGGGGTGGTCCCCGGGTCGGTGGGCTCGGTCGGCCCGGTGCTCAGCGTCCTCCGGTACTCGACCATGTAGGCGAGCTTGCCCGGCTTGGCGTCCGAGTAGGGCTTGGCGAGCTTGTCCCACTCGCCCTTCGTCTCCTTCTTGCCGTCGTTCCACGCGGTGAACGTGCTGAGGTCCGCGGCGGTGGAGCCGGACTCGGGGTCGACGACCGAGTCTCGGGGGAGTGCGACCTGCGCCTCGGTGATCGTCCGGACGAGGGCGAGCGACTCGGCCCAGTCGTCCTGGTCCCAGTCCGCGAGCCCGAGCTCCGGGTGGGCGCGGAGCCACGCGCCCCAGTAGAACTCCTGGAACGGCACCGCACCGTCCGCGGAGTAGCCGACGTCACGGGCGAAGTACATGATGCTGCGCGCCCGGTCGTCCTCGAAGTGCTCGAGGCCGACGTTCGTCGGTAGCTGGGACGGGGTGATCGCGTTCCCGTCCAGGTCCCGGAGCCACACCCACCCGTTCGTCCGCATCGTGGACCAGAAGTCCGCCTCGCCGAGGCCGCTCAGGTTGCCGAGGACGCGGACCCGGACGTGGGTGTCCGGGCCACCGTCCGGCGTCTCGTCGAACGACGTGAGCGTGTGGTGACCGTCGGTCAACCAGAGCGTGCCGCCCGGGCCGATCACGACGGTCTTCATCGCCGCGACGTCGTCCGCCGTCTCCGCGCCGATCGCGGTGTCGCAGGTGAACGTGCTCGGGTCCCGGAGGGTCGCACCGGGCTGTGCGCTGACCGCGTCGTGCTGGCCGTTCGCCTCGCACCAGTCCCCGAACTCCTTGTCCACCGCGTCCTTGCTGATCGCAGCGGAGTACCGGCCGAGCTTGTAGTACACCTCGTCGTAGCCGAGGGACGGCTGCGTCGGGTGCACGTCGCCGATCCGGACGTCGACCAGGTCGTCCGGGGTGGCGCAGAGGTACGGATCGGTCGGGGCCGACGTCGCCGAGCAGGACGCAGCGGGGACGTCGGTGACCGGAGTGGTCGCGGCGGCGGTACCGGCCGCGGCGGCCGCACCGGTCGCGGCGAGCGCGGAGCCGCCGACCGCGGTGAGGAGCGTCGCGCTGGCGAGGAGCGTCGCGACGGCGTGGCGCGTCGCGACAGGACGACGCCGACGGGGCGTGTTGGAGGGCATGGCGGAGGGGCTTCCTGAGCGGGGGATGGGAGGACCACCCAGGTTGCTGTGCGGAGACGAACGGCCGGTGAACGACGGGTGTCGTCGCCAGGTCGGCTCCCGGCTCGCCCGGGAGGTCGTGGTGGTGCGGATGTCGTGTACCCCGGGGTCGGCGTGTCTGAGCAGCCACGCAGCCGGTGGTACGGCTTCGCCAGGGCGCTGCCAGACCGTGACCAATACGTTATCTTTCCGTGCCGCTGCTCCACGCGGGACGGAGAGGAACGATCGTGGGACGTCACGCACTGCCCGCTGGACCCGTCCCGGAGGACAGCGTCGTCGTCGCCCGTCCCACCGAGGTCGCCCCCCAGTACCGCACCCGCGCCGAGGCCCGGGCCGCGGAGCGTGCGGCGCTCCACGTCGTCCGGCGACCCGCCGTCGAGCGGGTGCGCCGCGCCTCCCGTCCGGTCGTCGTCGCCCGCACCGCCGCCGTGACCCGCGCTGCGGACGTCCGCCCGGCGCCGCACGTCCGCCGCACCATGAAGGCCCAGCGGCTCGCCCTCCTCGTCGCACCGGTGATCGCGATGACGTCGGCGCTCTCGTGCGCGATGCCGGCGAACGCCGCGACCGTCGAGCCCGTGTCGACGTCGACCTCGGTGGCGTCGCAGTCCTACTCCGTCTCCCGGACCATCGAGGTCCCGGAGATCGACAACGGCGTCGTGACGGTGGTGTCGTACCCGTCCGTCGTCGTCAGCGGGGGAGCGTCGGTGGCCGACGCGCAGAGCACGATCGGCGCCGCGCTCTCCGCCGGTGGCGAGCGCGCGACGGTGCTGCAGACGGCGCTGGCCTACCTCGGGACGCCCTACGCCGAGGGGGGTGCGAGCCACCAGTCGATCGACTGCTCGGGCCTCACGATGGTCGCGTACGCCGCCGTCGGGATCCCGCTCGCGCACTACGTCCCGACGCAGGACGCCGCCGCGACGACGATCCCGGAGTCCGAGGCGCTGCCCGGCGACCTCGTGGTGTACGACAACCAGGACCACGTCGGCATCTTCCTCGGGAACGGTCTCGTGCTGCAGGCTCCGCACCCTGGCGCGACGGTCGACATCGTCCCGATGTACCCGGCGGCGCACCACTTCGCGAGGTTGCTGCCCGCGTCCTGAGCCCCGGAGGCCTCAGACCCGAACGGAGCCCCGGAGGGCTCCGACCCCGAACGCCCGCGGTGCTCCGCGGGCGTTCGTCGTTCCGTGCGGCGCGCCTGTCCGGCGCCCCCGTTCGGCACCCCCGTTCGGGGGTGGAGATGCGTTCCCACCCCGTTCGGGGGCTGCCCGGACTGGGGGGCGCGTCGATACCTCGACGGTCGAGACACTTGTCGGACGATCAATCCGTGCCCGGAACTGCGGGCAGTCGTCGTTCGACCTCCTGGAGTCCCCACCCACATGCATGCCCTCACCGGATGGCGGTCCCTCGCCACTCGCCGTCTCGTCGTCGCCATCGCGTTCGCACTCGTGGTCCTCCTCGGCGCGACGTTCGCGATCCAGTTCGTCGCGACCTCGACCGCGCGCGCCGCCTCCGCCCTCCTGTGCGACCAGAACACCCTCTACGGTGTGGACTCGGGCGGGAACCTCGAGTCGATCGACGCGACGAACGGCACCGTCGTCAAGGTCGGCTCCATGAGCCCGGCAACGAACGGCCTCGGCATCAGCGCCGACGGCGGCTTCGCCTACGGCTTCCAGAACGGCTCCAACCAGATCGCGGTCTACAACGCGACGACCGGTACCTCCTCCACCGTGACCGGTGCCGACCCGGCCGGCAACCAGTCCGTCATCCGCGGCGCCGTGAACCCGGTCAACGGCTTCTACTACTACGCGTCCACGTACACCAACACCGGCACCACGTCGACCGTCCGGCTCGGCGCGTACGACCCGGCGACCGGCACGAAGTACGGCCAGGTCGGCACGATCACCGGTCTGCCCACCGGGTCGAACACCACCGCGAACGGCGACCTCGCGTTCAGCACGAGCGGCACCATGTTCGTCGCGTTCGGCAACCAGGTCCGACGCGTCGACGACGTCCCCGCCTCGTCCGGCACCACGTCGCTCCCGTCGACGCTCGTCGCGAGCCTCAGCCCGGACGCGAGCGGCACCGCGGTGAACAGCCCCGGCATCGCGTTCACGACCGACGGGTACCTCTACGTCACCAACCGCGCGACCGCACCCGTGTCGATCATCAAGATCAACCCGTCGACCGGGGCGCAGGTCGCGACGACCGCGCTCAGCGACACCGCGTACGCACCGCTCGACCTCGCGACCTGCAACTACCCCGACACCGCTGCGGCGCAGGTGGACGTCGCACAGCGCTGGTCGACCACCGACCAGTTCCAGGTCTCGCTCGCGTCGACCGCCCCCGACACCACCCAGAACGCCTCGAACACGACGACGGGCAACACCGCCGGTCTGCAGCGTGAGCGTGCGGGTTCGCTCCTCGCGCTCCCCGGGCGCCAGTACGCCATCACGCAGGGCGCCGGGAACAGCACCACGAAGCTCAACCACTACTCGACGACCTGGTCCTGCACCAACGCCAACGACAAGGACAAGGCGGTGATCGCGTCCGGCACGGGGAACTCCGGCGCCTTCACGTTCCCGTCGACCGCGACCGGGCAGAACGCCGGCACCGACGTCGTCTGCACCTTCTCGAACGCCCTCGTCGCCGTGCACTCCGGCGCGAAGGACGACACCGGGACGACCGCCGCGAACACCGAGCTCGACGTCGCCGCACCCGGTGTGCTCGCGAACGACCAGGGCACGGAGCTCACGGCCGCGCTGAAGACGCCGCCGACGAACGGCACGGTCACGCTGAACAGCGACGGCTCGTACGCCTACGTGCCGAACAAGGACTTCTCCGGCACCGACTCGTTCGTCTACACCGCGACGGACTCGTCCGACCAGCCGAGCCAGTCGACCACCGCGACCGTCACGATCACCGTCACGCCCACCACGACGGACGACACCGGCACGACGCCGGCGAACACGACCCTGACGCAGACCACGTCGGTGCTCGCGAACGACCACGGCTCGAACACCACCGCCACGCTCGGGCAGCAGGCCGGACACGGCTCCGTGACGCTCGCGACCGACGGCACCTACACCTACGTCCCCGAGACCGGCTACTCCGGACCGGACTCGTTCACGTACGTCGCGAAGGACGGCAGCGGCCAGACCGCGACCGGTCAGGTCGACCTCCACGTCACCCCGACCGCCGCCGCCGACGTCGCGAAGACCACGCCCGGCCAGAGCATCACCGTCCCGGCCGCCGGCGTCCTCGCGAACGACACCGGCACGGGCCTCACCGCGGCCGTCACCGCGGGGCCGTCGCACGGCACCCTGACCCTGGACCCGAACGGCGGGTACACCTACACGCCGACCGCCGGGTTCGCGGGCAAGGACTCGTTCACGTACACGGCGACGGACTCCAGCGGCCAGTCGACGACCCCGACGACCGTCACCATCACCGTCGGCGTCATCGCACAGCCCGACACCGCCGACGCGCTCGCCGGCACGACGACCACCGTCGACCGCGACCACGGCGTGCTCGCGAACGACCAGGGGCAGGGCCTGACCGCCACCGTCCCGCAGAAGCCGGGGCACGGGACGCTCGACCTCGCCCCCGACGGCTCGTACACGTACACCCCGACCGACCCGCAGTACTCCGGCCCCGACTCGTTCACGTACACCGCGACCGACTCGACCGGGCAGACCGACACCGCGACCGTCACGATCACCGTGCTGCCGAACGCCGTGGGTGACACCGCGACCGTCGCCGACGGCTCGAAGGCGACCGGGAACGTGCTGGGCAACGACCACGGCACCGGCATCCTCGTGACGCCGCCGCAGGGATCGACGAACGGCGCGACCACCGGCCCGTCGCACGGCACGCTCGTCCTGCAGGGCAACGGCAGCTACACGTACACGCCGGACGACGGGTACTCCGGTCCCGACCAGTTCACGTACACGATCACCGACACCCCCGGGCACACCGCGACCGCGACCGTCACGATCGCCGTGACGCCCGCCGCCGGCGACGACACGATCATGACCGCCGTCGGCACCGCCGGGAGCACGAACCTCCTCGCGAACGACCACGGTTCGTCGCTGACGGTCACCGACCACACGGTGCCGGGGCACGGCACCCTGACGATCGCAGCGGACGGCACGGCGACGTTCACCCCGGATGCCGGGTACTCCGGCAAGACCTCTTTCACCTACACCGTGCAGGACACCACCGGGCAGACGGCCACCGCCACCGTGCGGATCGTCGTCGGGGTCGTCGCGAACCCGGACTCCGGTACGACGCCCGCGAACACCCCGCTGACGGTCGACGCGACCCACGGCGTCCTCGCGAACGACCAGGGCTCGACCCTGACCGCGGCGGTCGTCACCGGTCCGGAGCACGGCAACGTGCGGCTCGCCGGCGACGGCTCCTACGTCTACACGCCGATCGACGGCTGGTCCGGCCCGGACTCGTTCACCTACTCGGCGACCGACCCCGACGGCGTGACGGCCACCGCGACGGTCTCGCTGTCCGTGACCCCGACGGCGAAGAGCCCGAGCATCAGCGTCGCGGACGGGTCGTCGCGGAGCGGCAACCTGCTCGACGGCTCCGCCGGTGACGGCCTGACCACGAAGGTCGCCACCGCGCCGGCGCACGGCACCCTCCAGCTCGGCACCGACGGCACGTACACCTACACGCCGACCGACGGGTACTCCGGCCCGGACACGGCCACCGTCACGGTGACCGACCGCACCGGCCAGACCACGACCATCACGGTGTCCGCGACCGTGACGCCCGCCGCGGCGCCGCACGCGTACGCCACGATGTCCGGAACGGTCCTGACGGTCCCGGCCCCGGGCCTCCTGACCGACGCCCACGGTGACACCGTCGCCGTGAGCGGCTTGACGAAGCCCGGCCACGGGACCGTGTCGACCGCACCCGACGGCTCGTTCACGTACACGCCGGTCGACGGGTTCTCCGGGACAGACACGTTCGACTACCGCGTCACGGACCGCACCGGGCAGCAGACCACCGCGACCGTCACGATCACGGTCGGCATCGTCACCACCCCCGACACCCTGACCGCGACGACCGACACGACCTCGGTCGTACCGGCTGCCCACGGCGTGCTCGCGAACGACCGTGGCACCGGGCTCACCGCGACCGTCGCGACCGGTCCGACCCACGGCGACCTGGCGCTGGCGAAGGACGGCTCGTACACCTACACGCCGGCCGCCGGGTACTCCGGGCCCGACTCGTTCACCTACCGGGCGACCGACGGCACCGCGACGAAGACCGAGACCGTGACCATCACCGTGCTCCCGAAGGCGGTCGACGACGTCGCCACCGTCGTGACCGGGCACACGCTCGACATCGACGCACCTGCGGTCCTCGGCAACGACGACGGCGTGGGCATCACGGTGACGAGCGTCTCGAAGCCCGCGAACGGTGACGCCACCATCGCACCGGACGGCACGCTGCAGTACACGCCCGTCGCCGGCTTCTCCGGCATCGACCCGTTCACCTACACGATCACCGACTCGTCCGGCGGAACCGCCACCGCGACCGTCACGATCACCGTGACCCCGCGTGCCGTGCACGACGAGGTCACCGTCCCGGCGGGCTCCGTGCTCACCACGACGGCGGCGTCGGGCGTCCTCCGGAACGACCTCGGTTCCGGGCTCTCGGTCACCGGGCACACCGCGCCGACCGACGGGACGCTGAGCATCCAGCCCGACGGCTCGTACACCTACACGCCGAACGACGGGTTCTCGGGGACGGACACGTTCACGTACACGATCACCGACGTCGCCGGTCACACGTCGACCACGACCGTGATCGTCGTCGTGGGCACCGCGGCGACACCGGACTCGGCGACGACCACGGCGAACACGCCGCTGATCGTGGGTCCCGCGGACTCGGTGCTCCGGAACGACGAGGGCACGGCGCTCACCGCGACGGCCGACCTGCTGCCGACGCACGGCACGCTCGTCATGAACGGTGACGGCTCCTACCGGTACACGCCCGCCGACGGGTTCTCCGGGCACGACCGGTTCACGTACACGGCGACGGACCCGAACGGGAACACCAGCACCGGCATCGTGACGATCACCGTGCTGCCGAAGGCCGTCGACGACCGCATCGGGACCTCCGCCGGTAAGCCGGTCACGGTCGCGGCGCCGGGACCGCTCGCGAACGACATCGGTCGGACGCTCAAGGTCTCGCTCGTCGGGACGCCCGCGCACGGCACGGCGACGATCACCGCGAACGGCGCGCTCGTCTACACGCCGGCCAAGGGCTACTCCGGCAACGACCAGTTCACCTACCAGGTGATCGACATCACCGGGGGCACGGCGACCGCGACCGTGTACGTCGGCGTGACGCCCGTCGCGACGAACGACACCTACACCGCGATCGGTGGCCAGTCGCTCTCGGTGCCGGTCGGACGCGGCGTGACGGGTGACGACGACGGCACCGACCTCCGGGTCACGCTGAAGACGCAGGCGAAGCACGGCATCGTGACGCTCTCCGCCGACGGTTCGTTCACCTACGTGCCGGAGAAGGGCTACTCCGGTCCCGACTCGTTCGAGTACACCGCGACCGACGCCGACGGCCAGACCACCACGGCCACCGTGAACCTCGTCGTGGCAGCGGCCGCGACCGCGGCGGACGACTCGGTCGACGGGGTGTTCGGTCAGCCGGCCACCATCGACGTGCTCGCGAACGACGTGCCGACGCAGCAGTCGCTGTTCCTGCCGGGATCGATCGTCCTGGTCGACCCGAACGGCGGCGGGATCGCGACGAGCGTGACCGTCCCCGGGCAGGGCACGTGGACGGTCGTCGACGGCAAGGTCCGCTTCGTGCCGGTCACCGGGTTCACCGGGGCCGCCTCCATCGACTACCGGGTCACCGACGGCGCCGGGATGACGGTGTCCGCGACGATCACCGTCACCTACCCGACCGCGGCAGCGCACGTCGGCGGAGTGCTCGCCTTCACCGGCGGGGTGTCGCTCCTCTGGCTGGCGTTCGTGGCACTCGGTGTGATCGGGCTCGGGGTCGTGCTCCGGCGTCGCCGGAACGACGGAGAGCCGGAACCGGGGCCGCGACGGAGCTGATCCGTCCGGTCGGGAGGACGACGGATCGGCCGCTCCTCGCAGGGTTCCCCCTGTGAGGAGCGGCCGATGTCGTGTGTCGGGAGACCCGGCGCCGCTCGTCAGCCCGCGGCGGGTGTCCCCACCGCGAACGCGAACACGTGGATCGGTCCGGCCGACGTCATGCTCGGCAGCGTGACGCTCGCGACGGTCTTGCCCGCCGTCAGCGCCGCGTCCGTCGAGAACAGGTAGGCGTCGACCGTGTCACGGCCACCGCTCGACGTGTCCCGGTAGGGCGTGTCCGCGACGACCTTCTCCGTCGCGGTCGGCTTCGACGACCCGGCGTTCAGGGTCCAGTCGCTGAAGCCGAGCGACACCGTCGACGTCGTCCCGTCCGTGTAGGTGACCGTGAAGTCGCCCACCGAGTCCGGGTCGCCGTTCGTCGCGCTGCCGAGGATGCCGATGCGCGTGGCACCCGCCGTCCCCGTCAGCGGGATCGTCTGTCCGCCGGTCTGGATGTTGTCGGGCTCACCGGGCTTCGTGTCCGGGAACACGTACGCCAGACCGTTCGACGTGATCGTCGTCCCCGGCTGCACCCCGGCGGCCGCGAGGGCCTGGGCCGAGTACGACCAGCCCTCCCCGTCGAAGGTCGCGGACGTCGACTGACCGTCCGAGCTGATGCCGGTGTTGTTGTAGAACGGCCACAGCTCACCCGGCTTCGCGACGTCGACCTCGACGGTCACGCTCGGCAGGGACCGGCCGGCGGCGTCGCGGAACGTGAACGTCTGTTCGTACCGCCCCTCGGTCGTCGGTGCCGTGATCGCGACCGAGGTCGCGCTCGTCCCGCCGGCCGGCACGACGAGCGTGCCGGAAGCGGGTCCGGCGGACGTGCCCGCGGATGCGGACCCGGCCGACCACGAGACCGACTGGCGCTTGCCGGAGAGGTCCCGCACACCGAGCTTGACCGTCGCCGGACTGCCGGGCGCCGCCACGACGACGCTCTGGTCGGTGTACCCGAGCGCGCTCGCGAGCCCGTTCGAGTCCGACGGCGGCGCGTCCGCGGCGGCCGCCGCGAACTGCTTGTCCGGTGTCGACCCGAGCGTGAACGTGAGGTTGCCGCCGCCCGTGATCAGTCCCTCCTGGACGTACGCGTGCGACCAGGATGCGCCGTTCGACGTCATGCCCTGCACGTACGGGTTCCCGACCGCCGCGTTCGGCGCACTCGTCGTCAGGACCTTGCCCGACGGCAGGTGGATCGCGGTGTTCGCGAAGACCGGGCTCCCGAGCGCCAGGTCCGTCGTCCCGGGCGTCTCGGGGTAGAACCCGAGCGCCGACCAGACGTACCAGGCGCTCATCGTGCCGAGGTCGTCGTTCCCCGCGATGCCGGCGGGCTGGTTCGTGAAGATCTGCTGCTGGATGGAGCGGACCGTCTGCTGCGTCTGCCACGGAGCGCCGGTGTAGTCGTACTCCCACGGGATCTCGATGCTCGGCTCGTTCCCGAAGTCCGCGTTCGCAGCCGTCGGGTCCTTGATCTTCGCGGTCAGGGCGTCGAGCTTGGCGTTCCAGGCGGCGTTCCCACCGTCGGCGGCGATCAGGCCCTTGATGTCGAACGGCTCCATCGGCGTGTACTGCGCGCTCGAGCCCTCGACGAAGCCCTGGGACGACGTCGGGCTGAACCCGGCCGAGAAGACCCCGTCGGAGTCCTTCGGCTGCATGTACCCCGTCGCCGGGTTGAACACGTTCTGCCAGTTGTTCGCCCGCGCCGCGAAGGTGTTCGCGGTGCTGGTGTCCCCGAGTGCCGTCGCGAACGAGGCGATCGCGTGGTCGGCCGTGTTGTACTCCTGCTGCGTCGACACGGCGCCGTAGAAGTTGCAGCAGCCGTAGGTGCCGTCGAGCGGGATGTAGCCGTCGTTCTCGTACGCCGAGAGCGCCGGACGGACGTTGTTCGGCTGGTTCGCCTCGCGCTCCATGGCGGCGAGGGCCGCGCTGGTGTCGAAGTCCCGCGCACCGAACGCGTACGCGTCCGCGATGATCGGGTCCGCCGGGTCGCCGACCATGACGTACGACTCACCGTTGTTCAGCGCCCACTTCGGGAGCTGGCCCGTCTGGTCGTACTGGTTCAACATCGACCGGATCGAGTCGCTCGTCTGCTGCGGTGCGACCATCGCGGCGAGCTGCACCTGGCTGCGGTAGATGTCCCAGCCCGAGTAGTTCGCGTACTCGACGTGCCCCTTCGCGGCGGAGTGCACCTGCCCGTCGAACCCGGCGTACTGCCCGTTCGCGTCGCTGAACACGTTCGGGTGCAGCAGTGCGTGGTAGAGCGCCGTGTAGAAGGTCTTCTGCGCCGACGTGTCACCGCCGCCGACCTGGATCTTCGACAGGGTGGAGTTCCACGCCGCCGTGGCGGCCGTGTGCACCTTGTGGAACGCGAACGTCGGGTTCTCCGTCGTCCGGTTCGACTTGGCGTTCGCCGTGCTCACGTACGAGATGCCGACGTTCGTCTGCACCGCCGCGTTCGTGCTCGTGTCGAAGCTGACGTACGCGCCGTCGCTGCCCACCACGGGCGGGTCGGCGACCTTGGACTGCGCGTTCGGCACCGCGGACCGCGCACCCGGGGTCGAGGCCGCCGGCGTCTTGCCGGTGACGTCCGGGCTCGTGCGGCGGACACCGTTCGACGAGGTCGCCTGCCGGGTACCCGGCTCCGCCGTCCTCGGCGCGATGTTCCGCGTCACGTCGGACTGCTTGGCGTTCGCCTGCACCGACGAGTCCTGGTAGGTGCCGTACCCGGTGATGGTGTGGTCGAACACCATGTCGAAGTACAGCGTGTACGTGTCGTCCGCACCGCAGAAGTTCCCGCTCGTCACCGAGCCGGTGATCTCCTTCGGGCCGACCACCTGGAACCGGGTGTTCGACGACCCGGCCGCACTGTCGGACAGCTTCAGCAGGAGGTTCGCCTGCTGGTTCTTCGGGAACGTGAAGCTCCCGGAACCGGTGCGCTGCGTGCTCGTGAGCTCGCTCGTGATGCCGCCCGACGTGACCTTGTAGTAGCCCGCCTGTGCTGTCTCCTGGCTGTGGTCGAGCGGGGTCGTCGCGTTGCCGGGGTCGGCGCCGATCGCACCCGAGGTCGGCAGGATCGGGATGTCACCCGACGCCGCGCAGCCCGGGCCCGAGATGTGGGTGAGGCTGAACCCGGTGATCGACTTGTCGTTGTACTCGTAGCCGCCGCCCGCGGGGCGACTCGGGGTGTCGGGGCTCCACTGGACCATGCCGAACGGCACGTCGGTCCCGGGGAAGTCGTCGACGGCGCCGGACGTCCCGATGATCGGGTCGACGTGGCTCGCGGGGTCGGAGACGTAGGTGGGGGAGGTGGCCGCGTTGGCGGCGGTCGCCGGCATGATGCCGGCGGCGGCGAGGGCCGCGACCGAGATCCCGAGGAGGATCCCTGGTGGGCGATGGAACTTCGACAATGAAGTGTTCCTTCCGAACGAACCAGCGGCGCTCGCCACGGTCTGATCGGGTCTCGGATCGCAGTGACGTCGCTCTCAACTGGACGATGGCGATGTTGGCCCTGTGGATCGGACAAGTAAAGCGAATGGACGAATTCGTACCCCTCGAACAGGGGGTGGTCCGCCGAACGGCGGACCGGGATCTGTGGGGCTGTTCAGATCCGGACGGGAGGCGCGGGCCGGGTCACACCGAACGTTGCGGTCCCGCAGGTCGGTCGCGTCCCCGTCGTGCGCAGATGTGGCCGCCTCCGTCGGTCATGGCCGCCGCGGCGCCGGCAGCAGACCCAGCTCGAGTGCCGGACACGCAGTATTTGTGTCTGATACGCCACGCCGGTACGGTGATCGCCACGTCGCGACGTCGCCGTCGATGATCCCTTGGACGAGGAGAACCATGAACGACCCGATGATCGTCGCGACCGACCTCGTGCGCCGGTACCCCCGCCGGGAAGCGCCCGCCGTTGACAACGTCAGCCTCCAGGTGCACGCAGGAGAGATCATCGCCGTCGTCGGCCACAACGGGGCGGGCAAGTCCTCGCTGTTCGACCTGATCGGCGGACTGGGTCGTCCCACCTCGGGGCGTATCGCCGTGTCCATCGATCGGGCTGACATCGGGTGGTGCCCACAGCGGGAGATCGTCGATTGGTCATTGACCGTCCGCCAGAACATGGCGTTGGGTCTTGAACTGCGACGTCCGGACCGACGCCGAGAAGCACGTGACGCGGTGCAGGACATCGGAGATGCCCTGGGCCTCGCGAGCCATCTCGACCGGACCGCCGAGACGCTGTCTGGCGGTGAACTCCGCAGGACGCAGATCGGTCGGGCGATGGCAGGCGAGCCCACGCTGATGATCCTGGACGAGCCCACCACGGGTCTCGACCCGGAGGGGATCGGTGTCGTCTTCGACCTGCTCGACAGGCGCCGGCGGGCGGGCGCATCTGCGTTGATCAGCACCCACGAGACGTCCCGGTTCAGCAGTCACTGCACGCGTGTCATCGCGATGGCCGACGGTCGTCTCCTCGCCGACCTCCCGGTCGCCGATTTCCTCGCGCGCGCGCCCTCACCCACCGATGACCTGTGGGACGCCTACGCCCAGATCCGCCAGGAGGCCTCACGGTGAGGCCACTCATCCTCGTGAAGTACCACTTCGCCTCGCTCTGGAACTGGCGGTCGTCGTACCTCGGACGCTTCATCGAACCGGTCGCGTACCTCCTGTTCCTCGCGACCGGCCTCCGAAGCTCCCTCGAACGGACAACTGGCCAGTACGGACTCTTCGTCCTCACCGGGATGGTGTGTCTGCTCGCGTTCCGTGCAGCGACGGCGAGCATGAGTGACGTCGCGAACGACCGGAAGTGGGGCGTGTTCGCGATCTACACGCTCCAGGGCGGTTCGGTGCTCGGGTACGTCGCGAGTGTCGTCGTGTTCGCCTGCAGTGTGTTCCTCGGCCAGTTCGTCGTGCTCGTCGCATGCGCGTTTGCCGCTTTCGGCGATGCGGTCCCCGAGGCGCACACCCTGTTCGCCGAGGCCGGGCTCGGGTTGCTGCTCGTCGTCGGCTGGTGCGGCCTCGGCGCCTCGGTCGGCGGCCGGGTCGACTCGTACTCGACACGCGACCTGCTGGTGACCGTGACCACCCTGCCGGTCATCCTGGCGGCGCCCCTGTTCTACCCGATCGATGACGGGTGGCTCCGGTGGGTGGCGGCCGTGAACCCGCTCACCTACCAGGTCGGGGTGCTCCGCGAGGCGAGTTGGCTCGTCGCAGGAGCCACGGTGCTCTGGACGTGCTTCGGCGTCGCCGTTGCAGTGGTCTCACTGAGGCGCGCTGAGCGGGTCAGCCGGGAGCGGTAGCTGCTTCAGCCGGATCGTGACCAGGCGGCTGCACCGGGATCGTCCTCCTCCGACGAGCGACCCGAGGGAGCAGACCACCAGGCGGCTTGGTCGCGCTCCCGGCTCCCCGCGATCCATCGCCACCGCTCGAGTTCGCGTTCGACCCTGTCGGCGGCAGCCTCGGGATGCTCGTGCTCCCAGATGCGGATGACCTTCCAGCCGTCCCGGCGGAGCTCGTCGTCGTGGCGCGCGTCACGCTGTCGGTTCGCGAGGAGCTTGGCCTGCCACAACGCGGCGTTCGCCTTCGGCAGGTGCGCGTGCTCCTCGCACCAGTGCCAGAAGCACCCGTCGACGAACACGGCGATCCGTGCTCGCGGGAACACGATGTCCGCGCGGGAGCGGTTCCGGCTGCTCACCCTCCGGTCGACGAAGAACCGCCGTCCTCGCGCGTGCAGTACACGGCGGAGTGCGAGCTCGGGCGCGGTGTCGCGCCGTCGGAAGCGCGCCATGTGCTCCCGGCGGGCCTCGTCGGCGTCCCAAAGCTGCATGCGGCGACGGTAGCCGGGCGGACGAGGACTCACCGGCGAGGACGGCGCGGCTGTGGAGAGTTCGGTCTGGAGCCGCGCGGGCCTGTGTCCTGCACGGCTACGTCGATCCGCCCTTCGCACCGCCCGTCACACCGACCCACAACCCGTCCCGCGCCCGGGTCATCCCGACGTAGAGCTCCCGACGGTCGAGCTCCCTGCGCTCCCGTTCGACCTCTGAGGGATCGCCTGGCACCGTGTCGAGCAGCTTGCACGGGACGTGTGCGAGCAACACCTGCTTGAACTCGAGGCCCCTCGCGCGCTTGATCGTGCCGACCTTCACCGCATCGACCGTCCTGCCCCTGTAGTTCTCGAGCGTGACGACAGGGACACCAGCCTTCGCCAGCGCTTCCGCGACCTTTGCTGCCTGCGGGTTCGTCGCGGTCAGGATCCCGACGTCGCCGTGGCCGACCCCGACCAACCGAAGGACCTCGGTCAGCCGGGCGAGCATGGCCACGTCGTGCTCCGACTTCCACCTGCTCCGGCAGATGACCGGTGCCGGCCCGGACCTCGTGATGTCGGCGACGGTGTCCCCGACGCCGTCGACCCCCTCGATGTCGACGAACTGGTCCTCGGCGACCATGCCCTTCGCGAAGTCGAGGATCTCGGCCGTGTTCCGGTGATTCACGTCGAGGACGACACCGCGTCCGGCGAGGCTGATGCCGACCTCGCCGAGCGTGTAGCCGCCCGGGTAGATCGTCTGCTGCCCGTCACCGATCAGGGTCAGCCCGTCCGGCCGGTCACCGACGATCGAGTGCAGAAGTGACACCATCGCACACGACAGGTCCTGAGCCTCGTCGACGATCACCGCGTGGAAGCCGTCGAGCGGCACCTCGGCCACGGCATCGCGTGCGAGCAGGACCATGTCCTCCCAGTCCGTCACGCGCCGCTCTCGAAGCCCGCGCGAGTACGCCTCGTACAGGTCCCACACTGCCTGCCGCGCCTCCACCGGGAGCGCGTACTTCCGCCCGACGCGCGCCAGGTCCGCGTACTGGTCGAACCGCGTCAGACCGCGCCCCTTGATGACGTGCTTGATCTCGTCTTCCCAGTACCGGCGCGTGAAGCGCTCGGAGCGCAGCGGACTGGAGGCCCGGATCGCGTTCCACGCGTCGTCGAACGCAAGCTGGGCCTCCCGTCCGGGAATGCGGAACGGGATCCCACGCTCGTTGAGCACCCGACACGCCAGCGCGTGGACGCTGGTGAACTCGACGCGGCCGGCCATGTCGGGTGCGAGGCGCTCGAAGAGCGACCCGAGCACCTTCGGGAGGGTGCTGATGTAGGTGGCGAAGAGGACGCGGCCGCCGGTCGCGCGGGCGAGGTAGGCGGCGCGGTGGAGGCCGACGACGGTCTTGCCGGTGCCGGCGGCGCCGCGGATGCGTGCCGGGCCGTTGAAGCTGCGGCGGACGAGCTTTGCCTGCGCCGGGTCGAGGAAGGCCATCCAGTCCTCGATTGGGGCGTCGAGGACACCCGCGGTGAGCTGCGCCTCGAGCTCGGGCGTGAACAGCGTCGTCTCCGTGTCGCGGGGGAGGATCGCCGCGGGCACCACGATCTGCGCCGGTGGGAGCGGGCCGTCGCCGATCACCGGGAAGTGCGTCATGACCGCTTTGACGACTTCCTCGACGCGCGCTACCGAGAGTCGTGCGCCCGGCTTCGTGATGTGCCCGATGAGGTCGTGCACCCCGACCACGTCGACGGAGGCCACTCGCGCGTGCATCTTCTTCTGCCCGGCGAGGGCGACGACGGCGTGCACCTCGCCCGGCGGGAGCCCGATGTCCGCAAGGGCTGACTCGGCGCTGTAGGCGAGGTCAGCGAGGCGGGCGACGTCGTCGGTCACGTCCTCTTGGCCGCGGGTGATGCGGTCGCCGTGGACCGCGACCTCGCGCCAGGCCTTCGTGTCGACGATGAACACACCGGCGCGGCCGACGACGACCATGTCGACCTGGGCGGTGCGGCTGCCGGGCCAGCGGCGGTCGGCGAGGAGGTGGTACCCGATGCCGGCGAGTGGGGCGAGGATCTTCGCGGTCTCGCCCTCGGTGCGGTGGGCAATCTCGAAGCGGCCGGCGCGGGCGTCCGCTTCATCGGCCTGGAGGCGGAGTTCGCGGGCCCGGCCTCGTTGGCGGCGGGCTTCCACTCGTGCTGAGTCGCCGGCGATCGTCATCGTGTGTGGTCCCCCTCGGCCGGGCGTCTCCTTCGGGCGTCTAGTCTTGAACCACCCTCGTGGTGACGCCGGGCCTGGTGCGAGCACCCGTTCTGGGGGATCAGGTCGTCGCTATTGATCGCGACCGCGATGCCCCTGCATAGGCTGAGCGCATGTCAGCAATGGAGCCACCGTTCGATCCCTCAGAGCTCACTGTCCGCCAGCTGCTCGCTTCATATGTTGGAGTGCTCGACGAACTCCGGCGCCGCGGGCTCGTTCGGACTCGCAATTTGCCGCTCGGGGACCTGGCGGAGTCATGTGCGCTGTGTGCTACGGGAGCGAGCTCGCGCCGAATTCGGAGAAAAGTTACGACCTGAGACGACCGAATGAGCACCGCGTTCGAGTGAAGGCGAGAGTTGTGGATCTGCTCGACAAGCGAACACAAGTATTCTCAGCGTTTCGATCATGGGAGTTCGATGAAGCGGTCTTCCTGCTCTTCGACGCCGCGACCTATGACTTGATCTGGGCGCGCGAATTGAGTCGCGACGAGACCATCGGCATCGGGCGCAGAGTGGAGCACACGAATTCCTCCTCGGTGGCGGTTCGTGACGTGTTGCGCGTTGGCGTGGACGTGACGGAGCTGATGCAGGACGCTTACGACCGCATCGACGAACCAGCGTCGGGGTCAACGGCGGGTTCAACCTTCGACGCACGCTGAGCGATCAGGTTGCGCAGGACGTTCACGAGCGTCGGGCTGTAGTCCTTCCATGTGTCGTCGATTCTCGAGATGTCGACCTTGCCCGTATGGACGCCCTCGCACAGCCGGACCCATCCTTCCCCGGCCGCAGCCGTGAGCGCTGCGGCAACGGATGCGCTGATCGCGGTGCCCGCGCCCGGGAGGAGCTTTATGAAGCTGCGCGCCAACGCGCGTCCGGCGAGCTGCGCGCTGAGCTGAGCCACAGTGGAAACCGACATCATCGTCTTGAAATCAAGATCGTAGATCGCGGCGATACGGCCCATCATCGTGAGCTGAATGGGTGCGAGCGTGAGCGCATCCGCTACTGGGATCGGGACCGCCGCCGCAGCCGCCGCCGCAGATGCAGACGCAGCGATGACAGGTCGGGCCATCTGGCGTTTCCACGGAAGATTGAGTCGCTGAGCGACACGAAATGCATCCTTGGTGTCATCGGGGGAGAGTGCGAGCGTCTCGACAAGCAGATCACCGAGCCCGTGGCCCGCACCCTTCCCGTGCTTCCCGACAACGGACGTGAGTACGACACTCCTCACGGGCAGATCAACCTCTCGCCCGTTCGCGTCGGTCGGCGCCTCAAGCCACGCCTGGAACTCCTGCACACCTTCCGGCGCCTTGAACTCGCCAGTAATCGTTCTGTCCCAGTCGACCTTCGTGAGTACGAGTACGACTGGGAGGCCAGTGGTGTCCAGCTCACGGATCATCTCGATGTCCGCGTGGGTGAGACGGTCCGCGGTTGAATTCACGCAGAACCACACTACGGAGATCTGCTCCTTGGTGGGCTTGCTGGCAACAATATCAAGGTGGTCGCGCAACAAGCCTGACGGCGACTTCGATGAGCCGATCTCGAATCCCTCGAAGTCCCATACCCCGAGCGCGTCATCGGAGTAGTAGTGGACGCCCTCGGTGACTGGGAGTCCTTTGCCGACTTTCGCAATATCGCGGCCGAATATCGCATTGACGAGGGAAGATTTCCCTACACCGGTACCGCCGACGACGGCGAGGTTGAAGCGTCCGTACCGATCCTTTGCCTTCGCATTTGCTTTCAGGAAGGGTTGACTACCGACCGCTCGCTCGTTTTCGGTATCGTCTGAGGACTTTGGGGGCATGAATGTGTGTCCTGTCCTATCGAGCCAGCGGGGTCGTGACCGGAGTTTCGGTGTATTGCGAATCTAGTGGTGGGTGACGGACTCTAGTGTTCTACGCCCCTCGTGCAGACGCCAAAGATCGTCAAGCCTGCGGCCGTCGGGAAGAGTCCACTTACGCCAACCATCCACCGTCGGAACTCGGGCTGCCTCACGGGCCGCCCGGGAGGGAGTGTCGAACGTTCGACCGTCAGGCAGCTCGAAGGAGCCGTCTGCTTGAACAACGGCGCTGTACTGGTCGCCGACTCTCGGTCGTTCCCACACGAGGGTCGCACCAGCTTCAATCAGCCCTGCATCGATGAGATCACGAACGGTCGTCCTCGGCCGCCCTGGCCCTGTACGGACGGTCGGGGCAGAGAGAGCGAATTCGTCCAGGTCGACAAGTGACGTGCCGTCTTCAGTGCGCTCGATGTCCCACGCAGCCGCGAGCTTGAGAAGCAACTCTCTCTGGCGTTCCTCCAACCGCTCGGGCGTCCAAACCGACTCATTCAAGACCCCGACCGTGATCGCAAAGGTCGTGACACCGCTTGCTGATTTTAAATACCGCTGCTTCTTGGTCTCAAACTCGTAGTTCTGCGCCTCAGAGTTCTTCTTGCGGTCGAGGAGCACCAGGTTGGCAAGCCGATGCGTCCAATGGTCGCGGAGCTCGTCGTCGAACAGCTCACTCCAGATCGAGCTCTCGGCCGGCGACTGCGGAAGAACATGCTCGACCGTGATGATCTTCGGGTTGAACTGCATGCTCGTGCTACTGAGCAGGTCGTTCAGGCGCAGCAACACATAGCGACGGACTGGCGCGGACTTGTAGATCGGTCCACGCAGTTGCGCAAGAGTCTCGCGCCGCTCGTCGTCCGAAAGTTCGTACTCCGGGGAGTCGATTCCGAGCCCAGCGGTGAGGCTCCGGAGGAGGTTGGCGTACCGGGTCGCGCGCGGGGTTGCGTACTCCCGGCGGATGAGCATCGAGGCAGCCAAGCGTTCGAGCAGTGAGAGGTGCTCGATGAGCTGGATGGGGTCCTCCGAGTGCCGCTTCAACAGCCACAGAGCGACAGGGCGCCAGTCGCCAGTGTCCAGTTGATTGAGGGTACGAAGCCAGATATTGACGGCTTCGGCGTCGTGCGGCCAGGAGTAGTTCTCGTTGTCGATGATCGCGTAGGCATCTGCATAGGGCAGCAGAACGTCGTCGATGAACGTCGACCCGTCCCCGGGTAGGAACCGCCGAAGGACCTGCTCCGGAAACGCCTGAAGTAGCTCCCTGGTGGGCCGCGTCATCGAAAAGATCGTTCGGATGTGTGCGAAGAGGTCTTGGAACGATGCGCGACCGAGGTCGATCTCCGCCTCTTCCCACTTGTTGGCGAAGGCGCTTCTCGAATCGGGCGGCAGACTACCTATGACGTCTGATTTGAAGATATCAGCGGCTGACAGGTCAAGACCGCGCGAGTTCATCACACTGAAGATCCGGTGCGCACTCGCGATGTCTGGGGTCGTCACGACGACGAGGTAGGTGCGGGAGCTGATGAGCTTCGAGAGCGCCACACGACGTTCATCCTCCCAATCACGGAGGACCTCGTGGAAGAGACGCGCGTTATCACGAATGTTCTTCTGTGCGTCCGTGGCGAGTGCTCCATCCGGAACGGACATCAGTCCTGCGAGATCGGAGGCCTGCTGGATCCTGGTTTGAAAGAACTCGGCATCGCGGTCGCGGATGCGAAGGCGGGGCTTCGGCTCGAGGTCGAGCAAGCTGTTTCCCGGTTCGATCACAAGGGCGCTCAGCGCAGATCGGAAGTCCCCTGTTGACAGTGCGCGGAGCACTGACAGCAAGATTGTCAATGTCGTGAGACGCTGCTGCCCGTCGATCACCTCGGCGAACGGCGAATCATCGCTCTTGATGAGCACGAGCGACCCGAGGAAGTACGGCTCGGTTGCGGTCCCACGGGCAAGCGCATCGCTGAGATCATCCATTAGCTGGCGCGCCTGCGCGCCTCCCCAGGAGTACGGCCGCTGGTACTCCGGGATCTGAAACTGGTAGTCGGAGCTGAAGATCTTCGAGACAGACATCTCGTGTGCGCTGAGCTGGGCCAAGCTGTTCCCCTCGAACGTGGTGGGCACGGGCGCGGGCGCTCGGCCCGCGGTAAGAGTGATCGTAGTCAAGGTGAGTAGCCGTCAGGGAGCTCGCCGTGTCCGTCTGGCGTCTTCGCGCTTCGATGGTGCGGGTCGATAGCTCGGTCAGGATGTTCAGCGCGGTGACGCTTCGCTTCATCCGGTCCTTCGTAGCTCTCGCGCACCCCGTCGTCTCAGAGCGCCGTCGGTGAAGTGTCCCCCAACGTCTGTGCGCCGCTTTCGCGGGCTCTGCTATGCGGCGTCTGGCCGCTCGGAAGCATCGAGTTCGGCAAACTTGGCCGACATGGTCGGATTTCCCTTGGTGAGCTTCTTGACGGTGAGTGCTGTGGCCTTGTCGTTCGCGAGGCGGAGGTGGTTCTCCGATCCGAGGAGCTCGCCCTTCACTTTCTGGAGCCGGGCGATAGCGTTGTCGATCTCCTTGATCGCCGTGTCGAACTTGCCTTTGGCGAGCTGGTAGTTGCGGCCGAACGCCGACTTGAAGCCGTCGAGTTCGGATTCGAAGTCGGTGATGTCGATGTTCTGCTTCTTGACCTGCTCGAGTTCCGCCTTGACTACGATCGTGTCCAGGGCGGCGTTGCGCAGCAGTGCGATGATCGCGAGGAAGAACTGCGGACGCACCACGAACATCTTCGGGTAGAGGTGCGACACGTCGGTGATCCCCGTGTAGAGATCGGAGTCCTCTTCGAGCATCGAGACGAGCACCGCGTACTCGCAGCCCTTGTCGCTGCGGTCCTTATCGAGCTTGGCGAGGAAGTCGCTGTTCTTCTTCTTGGTCGCGGTGGCGTCGGACTCGTTCTTCATCTCGAACATGATCGAGACGTACTCCACATGGTCGTCGCTGTAGTCGCGGAAGACGTAGTCTCCCTTCGTGCCAGCACTCGCGTCGTTGTCCTTGACGAAATGTGCGTTGGGAAAGGCGAGGGAGCGCATGCGGTTGAACTCGACCTCGCAGTGCTGCTCGAGGGTCTCGCCGAGCAGCTTGACCGACAGCTTGGCCTTCATGTCCTTGTAGCGGTCGATGAGCTCGTCCTTTATGGCGAGCTCCTTGGCGTGCGACTGCGCGAGCGCGACATCCTTGACCTTCTGTTCAGCCGCTCGAACTTCGAGCTTGCTCGTCGCCTCGTGGAGGTTCTTCTCTGCAGCCGACACCGCCTTCGCGACAGCCAGCTCCTGGTCGGTCGCCGCCGACTTGAGCTCGGATGTCAACTGCTGGATCTCGGCGTCCTTGGTGGCGCTTACCTTCAGCGTCTGCTGTGATGCGTTCGCAACAGCCAGTGCGATCTCGGCGTCTTTGGCGTGCTCGGCCGCAGCGAGCCGTGCGTGGAGCTCGGTCTCGAACTCGGTGGTGCGCACCTGCTGAACGATGTCGGCGTACTTCGCCTCGTCAATCGTGAACAGGGTGTCGCAGTGCGGGCACTTGATCTCGTTCGACGCGACGGTCGGTGTGGTTTTAGTCATGGGTACCTCCAGGTAGGGGCGAGGTGTCTTCCGCGGACGGGCAGCCCCAGTAGCGCTCCGTCAGACGGCAGCGACGTGATGTCGCCGCGACCGATCATGAAGTAGGTGAAGCCGGCGTGAGAAAAAATGGCCGATAAGCCCTCTTATCAATTATTTATCTAGCGCGCTCGAAGATTCGTGTACGTTGAGTCCCATGTCCACAACACCGTCGCTCTTCGTTGACTTGGCGGGCGTCGCCCGGCTGGCCGGTGTGAAGCGACCAGTGGCGTCGATGTGGCGATCGAGGTTCGCCTCGACGTCCGACCCATTCCCGCGGGCGGTCGATGAGAAGGGCGGCCGGACTCGGTTCGACGCACGAGAGGTCGCCGATTGGCTCGTGCGCACAGGCCATGGCAACAACCCCGAAGCACGCGCGGATGTAGCTGCTTCGGCGATCCCGCCGGACTTCTCGTTCGCAGACGCAAGCTCCGTCGCCGAGTTGGAAGCCCTGATCGCGCTCTGCGCACAGGTCGATGACCTGGACGGTGTCACGCCATCCGGAATCGAGGAGGCCGGCGCCGAGCTGGACCCTCACGACGTCACGCTCCAGTCCGAGATCGCCGCGCATGCGCTCCGAGGTGGGCCGTGGGTGGGGTACGCAGCCCACCTGATCGACGCGGCGTACTCGCCGTCGGCCGCGTTGGCGCTAGTGAGCCAGCGGCATGCCGTCTCGCACAGGACTGCAGGGTCCGCGGGACAGCTCGTCGACGATGCGATCGGCTTGGTCGTCGGTGCCACGCTCGCACTCGTTCGCGAAGGCGATGCCGTAAATCTCGATGCGCGCGATGCCGCGCTCTCCTCGACAGTCGCGGGAAAACTTGGCGACGATGTGAGCATCGTGTTGCCCGCCGGAGCCGGCAGCCGGCGTGTTCGACGCCAGCTGCTCGTCGACGGTCACTGGCTCGCTGATCGAGAGGAACTCGCGCCCCGCCTCGTCGCAGTAGCGCGGGTTCCGTCTGAGCCAGGCGACGACGTCGCAGAGATCTTGCGATCGGTCGATGAGATCTCGTTGTCTCTGCGTGACTCGGATGCGGCAGTGGTGATCGGCCCGGCCAAGGCACTCGTCGATTCGTTGGCGCCCGTTGACGAGCGGGCGCGCGCTGACATCCTTCGTACTGGCCGAGTTCGGGGGATTGCACGTTTGTCGACCGGTCTGGTCGACAGCGCGGTCCGCGAGTCGCTCGCACTCTGGGTGTTCGGGCAGCCGGCAGGTGACGTCCCGCTGGCGGAGCGAGTGACCGCCGTTGCCGATCTCACTGCCGTTCCGCTAACTCCGGCTACCCGCGCGGACCTCGTGTCTGATTTGATTGCGGGCATGGGCAGCGGTCGCGACCTGCGCGCCCATCACTTCCGGTTCGCGACGTTCGTGAGGACGACATCGCTACAGGCTCGAAGCGGGTCACTCGTGGTATCGGCAACACGGAAGCCGGTGCCCGCGACCACGGACTCGGCCGAGCTTCCAGCGCTTCTCGACCTCGCCGCCGACGCAATTCGTGACGACATCACCCCCTTCGAGGTTGCTCCCGACTCCCACGTCGTCCCGCGAGCCACATCATTGCCCGAGCTGATCGAGGCCCGCCACTTGAGGAGGATCCAGGGCGTCCGCCTCGACCCTGACCTGCTCAGCTCTGAGGGACTCATCGTCGTGACGCCATCCGATCTCGACGACCCTGCGTCGATCGGTCGCACCCGCATCGATCAGCTCGTATTCGCCGTCCAGAAGCCCAACGCACAACTCACTCGCCCCGGTGACGTTGTCTTCCGAACCAGCCCGTCAGCGGCTGCATGGGTTGATGTCGATGGCTCGAAGGTCGTTGCGTACCCCGCTCGCGTGCTGCGCATCACCGCGAACGACCCCGGTGGACTAGTCCCTGAAGTCATCGCTGCTGACATCACGGGCGCGACCGATGGTCCGGGGGCATGGAGGGGATGGATGCTGCGTCGCGTCGCCCCTCAGACAATCGCCCCGCTCCGCCGGGCACTCGCCGACATCGCGACGACCCGCGAAGAACTTGTGACGCGGGCTTCGCGCCTCGCCGACTACGCCGCCCTGATCGTCGCCGGTGCGACGTCAGGAGCAGTCACCATGCTTGATACAAACCACGCCGCGGATGCGGCCCCCACCCGGTAAGGAACACGTATGCCCCGCACACTCAAAGCCGCTCCCCAGGCGCCGTCGACCATGAAGGAGCTGAAGGACACGCTCTGGAGGGCCGCCGACAAGCTGCGTGGGTCGATGGATGCCTCGCAGTACAAAGACGTCATTCTCGGACTCGTGTTCCTCAAGTACGTGTCGGACGCTTTCGACGAGCGCCGCGCAGGCATCCGCGCCGAACTCACCGCCGACGGCTACGACGACGACCAGATCGCCGACCTCATCGATGACACCGACGAGTACACCGGCCGCGGCGTGTTCTGGGTGCCCGCGAACGCGCGGTGGGGGTTCCTCGCCGAGCATGCGAAGGGTCAGGGGCCGTCGGTGGATTCCGCAGAGAAGTCGATCGGCGCGCTCGTCGACGAGGCGATGGATGCGGTCATGCAGGCGAATCCGCAGCTCTCGGGCACACTGCCGCGCATCTTCAACCGCGACAGTGTCGACCAACGTCGCCTGGGGGAACTCCTCGATCTGTTGAACTCAGCTCGATTCACGACCCAGGGCCAAGGCGGTGCGGACGGACGCCGCGCCCGAGATCTGCTCGGTGAGGTGTACGAGTACTTCCTCGAGAAGTTCGCTGCCGCAGAAGGCAAGCGGGGCGGCGAGTTCTACACGCCAGCCGGCGTCGTGAGGGTGCTCGTCGAAATGCTGCAGCCCACCCGCGGGCGGGTGTACGACCCGGCGTGTGGGTCGGGCGGCATGTTCGTCCAGGCCGAGAAGTTCATCGACGCCCACCACGGTGAAGGGGCGGACATCTCAGTGTACGGACAGGAGCTCAACGAACGTACGTGGCGTATGGCGAAGATGAACCTCGCGATCCACGGCCTCACGGGCAACCTCGGACCCCGTTGGGGCGACACCTTCGCCCGCGACCTGCATCCCGACCTGCAGGCCGACTACGTCATGGCCAACCCGCCCTTCAATATCAAGGACTGGGCCCGCAGCGAAGACGACCCCCGCTGGCGGTTCGGTGTGCCCCCCGCAGGCAATGCGAACTACGCGTGGATCCAGCACGTCCTGTCCAAGCTCGCCCCGGGCGGTCAGGCCGGCGTCGTCATGGCCAACGGCTCCATGTCGTCGAACTCGGGCGGCGAAGGTCGGATCCGCGCGGAGATCGTGGAAGCCGACCTAGTTTCCTGCATGGTCGCCTTGCCGACCCAATTGTTTCGCTCGACTCCAATTCCAGTGTGTGTCTGGTTCTTCGCGAAAGACAAGGGGGCACGCGCTGGCGAGGTGCTGTTCGTCGACGCCCGGAACTTAGGACACATGATTGACCGCGCCGAGCGCGCGCTGTCAGAAGGTGACATCGCCAGGATCGCAGGCACCTTTCACGCGTGGAGACGAGCCGAGTCCGATGCTGCGCGCGACGAGTATGCGGACGTTCCGGGATTCTGTTACTCGGCCTCGCTCGCCGAGATCAAGGCTGCGGACTACGCCCTGACGCCGGGGCGTTACGTCGGAGCGACTCAGGCCGAGGACGATGGTGAGCCGATCGAGGAGAAGCTTGCTCGCTTGCGGGTGGAGCTTGAGGCGCAGTTCGCGGACTCGGCACGACTGGTAAATATCGTGCGCGACCAGCTGGCGAGGGTCTCGTGAGCTATTCGATCGGAACTATTGGCGACTTGGCGACAATTGAGATGGGTCAGTCACCGAAAGGCAACACCGTACGCCGCGTACCGATAGGGCTTCCGCTCCTCAACGGTCCAACCGAGTTCGGACAGCAGCATCCGACTCCAGCGCAATGGACGGAAGCTGGCGTCCGGTTTGCGCATGCTGGCGACATACTGTTTTGTGTTCGTGGGTCGACCACTGGCCGGATGAATCGCGCGGATCAGAACTATGCGATTGGCCGTGGGATCGCGGCACTACGTGCGCGCGATGGCGTGAATAGCCGGATAGTGAAGTACGCATTGGAAGCGTCGCTATCTGAACTTCTGGCCGGCGTGTCTGGGTCCGTCTTTCCAAACCTGTCGCGGTATCAAATCCTTGGTCACCGGGTCCCGGTTCCTCCTCGGGCCGAGCGGCAGGCGATCGCCGAGGTGCTGGGCGCGCTTGACGACAAGATCGCCGCCAACGCCGCCCTCGCCGCCACCGCTGACAAGCTCGTTCGGGCTGAATACGCGGCGCTCAAATCTCACGTTGTTCACGTTGGCGAGGTGGCTGCATCACCGCGCTCAGGCGTGGATCCGTCGAGCGTTGATCTGGACGATCTTTCTGTCGGCCTAGAACACATGGGGCGCCGCCACATGTGGCTGGCGGATGGTGGTCGAGCCGAAGACGTCAGCAGCACGAAATCGCGGTTCGAACCCGGCGACATCCTTTTCGGCAAGTTGCGTCCCTACTTCCATAAGGTCGTCGTCGCGCCACGAAGCGGAATCTGCTCGACCGACATCCTCGTCGTGCGCTCCCGATACGAAGGTCTCTCGAGCGTTCTGCTCGCAGCTCTATCGAGCGATGCTGTGATCGAAGAAGTGGTCGCGGCGAGCGAGGGCACCCGAATGCCGCGTACAAGTTGGAAGGATCTTGCGGCCGTCGAGATTCGATGGCCTACCGCCGATGCGGCGCCACAGCTTGCGTCGAGGCTCGACAGCATCCGCGGAGCGGCACTCGCCGCGGTGGCGGAGAACCGCACCCTCGCCGCAACTCGCGACGCACTGCTGCCGCAGCTCATGTCGGGCAAGCTCCGCGTCCGCGATGCCGAGGCGGCGGCATCCGAAGCCGGCGCGTTACAAGGCTATGACGAACTCGAAAAGGACACGCATGACATCGCTGAGTGAGGCTGACTGGGAACAGGACGCGCTCGAGACGCTCGCCGAGCCACTCGGTTGGCGCCCAGCCCGAGGCGAGGACATCGCGCCCGGGAGCGGGGAGCGGGACACCTGGGACGATCTGCTCATTCGTCCGCGTCTGCTCGATGCCCTCCGCCGCCTGAACCCCGGCATTCCCGGCGAGTATCTGCAGCAGGCGGTGGCCGAGGTTGCGGCGCCGAAGTCGCAGGATGCGATCACCGAGAACAACCGCATCCACGACTACCTCGTCAACGGATATCCGTTGAGCTACATCGACTCTGACGGCGTCGAACAGAACCCACGCCTGCGCTTGCTTGGAGCGGACCCGTCCGAGAACGACTGGCTCGCTGTCAACCAGGTCACGCTGCGGCAGCGCGACGTGCATCGACGGTTCGACATCGTGCTGTTCGTCAACGGGATGCCGCTGGTCGTCGTCGAGCTGAAGCGTGCGGGTTCGGCATTCACCGGTGTCGCTCCCGCGCACGCGCAACTGGAGACGTACCTGCGCGAGCTTCCGATGGCGTTTCGATTCTGTGTGCTCACACTCGCGACCGATGGGCTTGAGGCGAAGTACGGCACGCCGTTCACGCCGCTCAACCACTTCGCACCGTGGAACGTCGACGACGATGGCGCACCGTTGAAGCAGCCACGCATCGAGGAAGGCGTCTCGGTCGAGCCGATCGACGATGCTCTCAACGGCCTGTTCAACCAAGAGCGGTTTTTGCAGCTCGTCCGGAACTTCACCGCGTTCGACGAGAACTCCGACGGGCTCACCAAACGCATTGCGAAGCCGCACCAGTACTTCGCGGTGACGAAAGCAGTCGGGTCGACGGTCCAGGCGGTCGAGACGAACGGCAAGGCGGGAGTGGTGTGGCACACGCAGGGGTCGGGCAAGTCAATGGAGATGGAGTTGTACGCGAACCTCGTGTCGCGGCATCCGAAGCTCAAGAACCCGACCGTGATCGTCGTCACCGACCGCACCGAACTCGACGGGCAGCTGTTCCAGACGTTCGACCAGAGCCTCCTGCTGGCGGAGAAGCCGGTGCAGGTCCGCGAGCGAGTGCAACTTCGCGACGAGCTGCGCAACCGGATCACCGGTGGCATCTACTTCACGACGCTGCAGAAGTTCGGACTGAACGAGGCCGAAAAGCAGTCGGGTAGGCAGCATCCACTACTCACCGACCGACGCAACGTGATCGTCGTCGTCGACGAAGCGCACCGCAGTCACTATGACGACCTCGACGGGTACGCCCGACACCTGCGAGATGCGCTGCCGAACGCGACCCTCATCGCTTTCACCGGGACTCCGATCTCGTTTGCGGAACGCGACACCCGTGCGGTCTTCGGCGAGTACATCGACATCTACGACCTCTCCCGCGCAGTGGACGACGGAGCCACCGTCCCGGTGTACTTCGAACCGCGGCTCATCAAGGTGTCGTTCGCAAAGGAAGCCAACGAAGAAGACATCGACGCCGCGGCGGACGAGTACACGCTCGGCCTCGACGACACCGAGCGGGCTCGGCTCGAAGCATCCGTCGCCGTCGTCAACGCCGTGTACGGCGCACCCGAGCGCATCGAGACCCTGGCCGCGGACCTCGTGACGCACTGGGAGGAGCGGCGCGAACGGATGAAGCCGTTCCTCGAGTCGCCGGGCAAGGCGCTGATCGTGGGCGGCACGCGCGAGATCTGCGCACGGCTCTACTCGGCGATCGTCGACCTGCGCCCCGACTGGCACTCGGATGCACTCGACCGGGGCTGCATCAAGGTCGTCTATTCGGGGTCTGCGTCGGACACGCCGCCGGTGAGCAACCACGTGCGGCGCGACTCCGAGAACAAGGCAATCAAGGCACGGCTGAAGGACGCCTCGGACGAACTCGAACTCGTGATCGTCAAGGACATGATGCTCACCGGGTTCGATGCCCCGCCGCTGCACACCCTCTACCTCGACCGGCCCCTCAAGGGTGCGCTGCTCATGCAGACGCTCGCTCGTGTGAACCGCACATTCAAGGGCAAGCAGGACGGACTGCTGGTCGCGTACGCGCCGCTGGCCGACAACCTCGCCAAGGCACTGTCGGAGTACACCGTCTCGGACCAGGAGAACAAGCCAATCGGTCGGGAGGTCGACGAGGCCGTCGGGATCGCGTCGGAGCTGGTGGCACAGATTCGCGAGATGCTGACGGGCTGCGACTGGCGGTCAATCGCGGCCGAGGGCGGATCGCGTGCATGGCGCACTGCCGCGACCACCGCGACCAACAACCTGCGAGATGCCGCCAACCCGTTGAACTCCCTGGAGCTAGGCGCCGAGCGCTTGTCAGTGCGGTATCGGACAGCGACAGGTCGCCTGGCCCGCGCGTGGGCGCTCGCCTCGGGGCGTACCGGCCTCGCTGAACTGCACGATGAGATCGCCTTCTACGAAGAAGTGCGCGTGTGGATGGCGAAGTTCGACGCCGCTGAGCGACAGTCCCGCGACGAACCGATCCCCGAAGAGATCTCCCGGCTACTCGGCTCCCTCGTCGCTGACTCGATCGCGCCGGGAGATGTCCTCGACATCTACGACGCCGCCGGTCTCCCGCGCCTCGCGCTCGATGACCTGGGCCCTGAGTTCCTTGCGAAGGCGCAGGCCGCACCGAACGCGCACCTCGCGATCGAGGCGCTGCGCAAGTCCTTGACCGACGCCGGTTCCGCCGCGACCGGCGGCAACGTGGTGCGGCAGCGGGCGTTCTCGGATCGGATCGCGGAGATCATGAACCGCTACACGAACCAGCAGCTCACATCGGCTGAAGTGATCGCTGCGCTGGTCGAACTGGCAAAGGAGGTCGCGGCGGAGGCATCACGCGGCTCGCATTTCTCTCCGCCCCTCTCGGCCGACGAACTCGCGTTCTACGACGCCGTCGCCACCAATGAGTCAGCGGTTGAAGTGCAGGGCGATGACGTGCTCGCGCAGATCGCGAGAGAGCTTGTCGCTGTCATGCGTCGAGACGTGCGCACCGACTGGACCGTACGCGATGACGTACGTGCCAAGCTGCGGTCATCGATCAAGCGGCTGCTGGTGAAGTACAAGTACCCGCCGGACAAGCAGCCCGACGCGATCAAGCTGGTCATGGACCAGATGGAGTCGATGGCTCCCCGCTACGCGGCCGAGCGCGAGCGCTGAGGAGGTTGAGACAGCTGCAGGTTGGGTTGACTCGTTGATGTGCCCCGGGGTTTGGTAACCCGCCGCCTTCTGAAGGCTCGGCCTCTTCCAAGGTACCGGGCGAAGCGGGAGACGGTCGCCGCGCTGACGGCCGCGCGGGCTGCCAGTTCGGCGGCGCTGCCGTTCGTGATGGCGCGTAAGGCGTCGAGCATCGTGCCGGCGATCGCGCGCATGCTCGTCAGCATTGTGACGGACTGGGGGCGGACGAGGGCGAAAGCGGATTGCGTTCGTGTCACCGCCTGGCGCTACCGTCATCGTGGGGTCCGAGAGCGGCCGGAGGGGGAGCGCCATGTACATCGACACCGGCGGGCACGTCGTCACGAGTCCGTCCGACCTGAGCACCTGGGCCACCTGCGAGTGGGCCTTCCTCCGCCGCCTCGACGTCAAACTCGGCCGCGCCGAGCCGATCGTCGATCAACCCGACGACATGCTCGACCGCACGGCCCGGCTCGGCGACGAACACGAACTCCGCTTCCTCGCCGAGCTCAAGCGCACCCGCGACGTCATCGAGTTCGACCGCCCGACGCCCGACCAGTACGAGCAGGCAGCCCAGGCCGCCGTCGCCGCCATGCACCAGGGCCGCGAGGTCCTCTATCAAGCGACCTTCCACGACGACGACTTCATCGGCTTCTCGGACTTCCTCATCCGCAACGACCAGGGCGAGTACGAGGTCTACGACACCAAGCTCGCCCGCCACGCCAAGATCTCCGCGCTCCTCCAGGTCGCCGCCTACGCCGACAAGATCGCCGACCGCGGCATCCCCGTCGGCAAGCAGGTCCATCTCATCCTCGGCGACGGCACCACGACCACGCACGACCTCGCCGACATCACCCCCGTCTACCGCACCCAGCAGGCGCAACTCCGAAGCGTCATCAATGAACGACAAGCCGAGACGACACCGCTCGCGTGGGGCAATCCCCGCTACACGAGCTGCGGCCGCTGCTCGATCTGCCAGACGCAGGTCGAGGAACACCGCGACCTCGTCCTCGTCGCAGGCATGCGTCTCGACCAACGAGCGCGCCTCATCGCGGCAGGCATCTCGACCATCGACGCACTCGCAGCGACGGACAACACCAGGAAAGCGAGAGCGGTCCCAGGCATCAGCGCGGCGTCACTCGACAAGCTCGTCCGTCAGGCGCGCCTCCAGACCGAATCGGAACGCGACCATCTCCGCGACGCGAACGGAACGCCGAAACGGCCCCGTGTCGAAGTCCTCGACCCGAACGCGCTCCGGGCAATTCCCGAAGCGGACCCGGGCGACGTGTTCTTCGACTTCGAGGGCGACCCGCTCTACACCGAGAACGGGCACGACTGGGGGATCGACTACCTGTTCGGCCTCGTCGACACGGATGCCCGGTTCACCGCGTTCTGGGCGCACACGATCCGCGAGGAGAAGCAGGCCCTCGAGGACTTCCTCGCCTTCATCAAGGAGCGCCGCGCAGCGCACCCCGGAATGCACATCTACCACTACGCCGCGTACGAGCGGACGCATCTCCTGTCGCTCGCCGCACGGCATGGCATCGGTGAGGAGGACGTTGACGACCTCCTCCGCGACAACGTCCTCGTCGACCTGTACCCGATCGTGCGGAAAGCCCTGCTGGTCGGCAGCAAGAGCTACTCGATCAAGAAACTCGAACCGCTCTACATGGGCGAGGACCTGCGCGAAGCCGACGTCACGAATGCCGCGGACAGCATCATCGCCTACGTCCGGGCGGTCGACGAGCTGCGGAACGGTGACCGGGAAGCGGGTCAGCGCATGCTCGATGACGTCGCCGACTACAACGAGTACGACTGCCGCTCGACCCTGCGCCTCCGCGACTGGCTGCTGACGTTCGCGCCGGCGCCCGAGGCTCGGGAGACCGACGAACTCGACATCGAGGTTCCCGAGATCGTCCGCGAGCCGGACCCCGTCGCCGTCGAGCTCGAAGCCCGGATCGCCGGCATCGACGCACTCGACCGCACGCCCGACCAGACCGCGATCGCCCTGGCCGCCGCCGCGATCGACTACCACCGCCGCGAGGGCAAGAAGTTCTGGCAGGAGCACTTCGACCGGCTCCGCAACCCCATCGACGAGTGGGCTGACACCCGCGATGTGTTCGTGGTCGAACAGGCGCACGTCGAACGCGACTGGGCCAAACTGCCCGGCAAGCGCACGTTCTCCAGGGAGCTACGGTTGCTGGGCGCGCTCGCGCCCGGCAGTCGGCTTCGGCCTGGAGGCACGCCCCACCTCATCTACGACGAGCCACTTCCGATGTCCATCACCGCGTTCGGGCCGGGGATGCGTGGGGCGTCGAGCAAGTCGACCGTCCTCGAGGTCGGGAGCAACGGCGACAGCGTCGAGGTGCTGCTCGTCGAGACGGTCGGGCAGGGGCAGGACGGGCACGATGATTTGCCGGTCGCGCTGACGCCGCAGTCGCCGCCGCGGGCGAAGCCGCAGCCGGAGGCGATCTCGGAGTGGGGGCGCGGCATCCTGTCGGCGGGCTCCGTGTTGCCTGCGGACCCTGCGCTCGATCTGCTCCGTCGGGTGCCGCCGCGCGGCCCGGTCTTGCCGGTCGCCGACGGGGACACGGTGTCTGCGGTGGTCGAGACCTTGCGCGGGCTCGACATGTCGTACCTCGCGATCCAGGGGCCTCCCGGGACGGGCAAGACGTACGTCGGGTCGAACGTCGTCGCGCGGCTCGTGAACGAGTTCGGGTGGAAGGTCGGTGTCGTCGGGCAGTCGCATGCCGTCGTCGAGAACTTCCTCGCCGCGGTCGTCGAGAAGGGTGTCGCGGCGGACCGGGTCGCGAAGATCCCGCAGTCGAGTGCTTCGTCGAATGCCGTCGCGGCTGCGCCGTGGACGCCGCTCCGGAACAACGACGCGCTGGCCGCGTTCCTCGCCGGGCCGGGTGCCACCGGGGGAGTCGTGGGCGGGACGGCGTGGACGTTCGCGAACGCGTCCGCGGTGGACCGTCGATCGCTCGACCTCTTGGTGATCGACGAGGCGGGGCAGTTCTCGCTCGCACCGACGATCGCGTCGTCGGTCGCTGCGAGGCGGTTGCTGCTGCTCGGGGATCCGCAGCAGTTGCCGCAGGTGAGCCAGGGGTCGCACCCGGAGCCGGTGGACCAGTCCGCGCTCGGGTGGCTCGCCGACGGGCACGATGTGCTGCCGCCGGCGCTCGGGTACTTCCTGGCGCAGACGTACCGGATGCATCCGGCGCTGACGGCTCCCGTGTCGGCGTTGTCGTACGACGGGGCGTTGGAGTCCCGGGCGCCTTCTCGTTCTCTCGACGGGCTGTCGCCGGGGTTGCACCCCATGCCGGTGTCGCACGTCGGCAACGCGACGTCGTCGCCGGAGGAGGCCGCGGTCGTCGTGTCCACCGTGGCGTCGGTCATCGGGCTGCCGTGGACGGCCGACGGAGTGACGCGGCTGCTCACGGACGAGGACGTCATCGTCGTCGCACCGTACAACGCGCAGGGGGCGCTGATCCGAGAGGCGCTCGATGCTGCCGGCTACCGCGGGACGCAGGTCGGGACGGTGGACCTGTTCCAGGGGCGGGAGGCCGTCGTGTCGATCGTGTCGCTAGCTGCCTCGTCTGCGGCGGACATCCCGCGGGGGCTCGACTTCCTGCTGATGCCGAACCGGTTGAACGTGGCGATCTCCCGGGCGAAGTGGGCCGCGTTCGTGGTGCATTCGCCCGGGCTGACGACGTCCCTCCCGACGTCGATCGCGGGCCTGTCCCTGCTGTCGAGGTTCATCGGTCTCGTCGACGGCCGGTCGCGACTCGGGCACGCCGCCACGGCGTAGGTGTTCCCTCGGGCCCGGCAATGTCCCCAAGCGCGTCGTGCTGAGGATCGTTCAGGACCTGTCACGATGGGGGCACCATGTACAAATTGATCGCGCCCATCACATTCGCTGTAATGCTCACTCTGACGGGATGCAGTGCTGCCAGTCCCGCCGCACCGGCGACCGATTTAAAGACCTCCGCCAGCAGCGGCACCCAGAAGAGCGCTGCCGCCAAACCCACTGAGGAAGCCGCGCCAGCACCAGACTTGATCGGCGAGTGGAAGCAGACCAACTCCAACAGTTCTGACGCCTACCAGAAGGCCACGATCACGGGAGACACGATCACGGTCGATTGGATGACGGACGGTGGGTCTACGACCTCGATCTACTGGATCGGCACGTTCACACCGCCCACAGACGCCGAGACGCCGTTCACCTGGACGTCGACCCGCGACACAGCTGCGACGGACTCGGCGCTCCTCGCTTCGTCCGACCCGACGAAGGACTTCACGTTCAACGACGACGTCATCAGCTACACGGTCTCGATCCAGGGCACGACGGGCACCGTGGAGTTGAAGCGCAGCTGAGCCGGTTCGTCATCTCACGACAGTGCCCCGCGAGAACATACTCGCGGGGCATCGTGGCCGGGCGTTGCGGCTACTTGAAGTAGCCCGAAACACCGAACGTGTAGCTGTCGCACTTCGTGTCGTTGAGTGTGGCGGAGAACGTCACCTGGCCGTCGGGGGCAACGTCACCGTCCTGCGATGCAAAGTGGGTGAGGCGACCGGTGAGGTCGTTGCCGGTGAAGCAGTACACATCGACGCTGTATGGCCCGGTGAGAGGCTTGCCTGTCTGGTTGACGGCAGATCCGATGATCGCGGTTCCGTTGTTGTTCGATTCGGAGACCTTGAGCGGTGCGGTGTTGTAAGAGGAAGAGTTCGCGGGCGAGGTGGTCGCCGAGAAGTCGTAGGTGACCCCAGTGTCCGGCACGGAAGCCGCGTCGTCGAAGTAGAGCATCGCGAAGCCAACCTCGCCGGGCAGGACCTGCGCGGGCGTCGCATCTTGGCTGCTGCCGCTGGCGACCAACGCGCCGTTTGCACGAGCCGAGCCGGTGAAGTCCACATGCGCGATGGCCTTCCCGGTGTTGTTGCGATAGGCGAAGGACAGCTCCGCGCCGCCGATCATGTCCTTTTCCAGCGGACCCTGCGCCACAACCGACACCTTTCCTGGTTCCCCGTCGCCGAAGGTCGGCTGAGCGTTGCCAGCGAGCAGTCCACCGACGTTGAAGGGCTGCGGTCCAGCCGCGGCGGCCTTCGATGGTTCCGCGCTGGCGCTGGCGCTGGTGGTGCTGGACGAGTCGCCGCCGGACGATCGCGAGGACGTTCCGCTGCAACCAGCGAGCAGGAGGACTGTCGCTCCGACGGCGACGAATGGCAGGAAGGTCTTCTGAGCAAGCATGGTCGTCGCGTGGTCTCTTTGGGTTGTGTTGCGAGGTGCTGTGTGTTTGCAAATCTAGCTTCACAGCGCCCGATTTCGAGCGAATGTCACCTAATCTGGGGGTCTGGCGAAGGTGCGACATCGCCCGCGCTTTGCCGGCGTGCGCCTGAATGCAGGCGCACGTGCGAGGGTAATCATCGAACCGTCCGCTGGAGGAGACCGCCTTGCCCCTGTATCGCATGGATGCCGACCAGCTTGTCCCGCAAGCACCAGCCACCTTCCGTGACCTCCACCTCTACGAGCGCGGGGACCTCCAGCGCCTGCTCCGCCATCAGCCCGAGGCTCTCGGCGAGGATCTGATCATCGTCAGCGAAGAATTCGGCAACTGGGAGGATTCCCGGCGTCGGATTGACCTCCTTGCCCTCGACCAAGACGGCAAGCTCGTCGTCATCGAGCTCAAGCGGACCGATGACGGCGGTCACATGGAGCTCCAGGCTCTGCGATATGCAGCCATGGTCTCGTCGATGACGTTCGACGAGGTCGTAGAGGCGCACACGGCTCACCATTCGCGGTTCGACGCATCCATCACGGCTACTCGATCTCGTGAATTGATCGCGGAGTTCCTGGAGTCCAGCGACGGAGAGATCGCACTCTCGACCGACGTACGAATCATCTTGGTGTCTGCGGACTTCGGGCGCGAGATCACGACGGCCGTGCTGTGGCTCAACCGCTTCGAAGGCCTCGACTTGCGCTGCATCCGCCTCAAGCCCTACGAGATCGACGGTCGGGTGATCCTGGACATCGAGCAGGTGCTCCCACTGCCTGAAGCGGCCGATTACCAGATCAAGATCGGCCGGAAAGAAGCCGCTCGAGCAAGGACGACCGGCGGAGACACCCGGGACTTCACGAAGTACGTCATCATCGCGGATGGAACCGAAAGTCCGGTGCTCAACAAGCGCAACGCAGTGCTCAGGATGGTTCAGGAACTCGTCGATCATGGCGTCCGGATCAGAGACGTCCGCAACGTGGTCCCGGATCGAGTGTTCCGGACAGTCGCTGGAGAACATGCGCCCGGTGAGGCCACCATCGACGCGCTGCTCGATCGAGAGCCCCAGCTCGACTTCGCCCGGTACTTCACGAACGCGCCATTCCACGAGGCAGATGAGACGCACGTCATGTTCCGGATGTGGGGCCGAAACACCGAGCCCACTCTCGAGTCGCTCAGTCAGGCCTTCAGCGAAGCCGGCGTCACGTTTCGAGCAGTCAGGCCCGATGCGCGGTGAGCGTGGACGAGCGCTGGCGGGAGTACTGCTCGTGTCACGTCCTCACGACCCCTTCCGTTGAGTCGTACGTGGCGACCCTTCCGAACGACGCACCGACGATCGTCACGCTCCACGACCGCCGATCGGGCGACGTCGTGTAGATCACCTTCGCGCCGTTCGGGACGGGGGAGAGTCCCTGCCCGGTGGCGAGCATGATGCGTTCCGGGGAATCCATTCCGGTCACAAGCGTTGCCGGGTAGACACCGGACGCACCGAATTGCTGTGCGAGGCGACCGCGCGCCCAGCGCGAGCCGCGCACCGGACTGCACCCGCGCCTCCAGTCCGACACGTCGGCGCGAGCCGGCGAGACCGACCGCACCACAGGGACCGCCGGAGCGCATGACCAGCCCGCCCGCGTAGACCGGACCCATGAAGGTCATCGGAGTCACCGAGTTCGGAGGGCCTGACGCCCTCGCCATCCACGAGGTACCGGAGCCGCACGCCGGCCCGGGGGAGGTCCGCATCCAGGTCCGCGCGTTCGCCGTGAGTCCCACGGACACGGGCGTCCGCGCGGGCGGGCGCGACCTCAGCCAGGCCGGTGAGCCGCCGTACGTACCGGGCATGGACGCCGCCGGCATCGTCGACGAGGTCGGTGAGGGTGTCACGGAGTGGCGCACCGGGGACGAGGTCATGGCGATCGCCCTCCCGCTCCGCGGCCACGGCGGCGCCTACGTCGAGCAGCTCGTCGCCCCGGTCGACTCGATCGCACGCATCCCCGCGGGGACCTCGCTCGAGGAGGCCAGCACGGTCCCGATGAACGGCCTCACGGCGGTGCAGATCCTCGAGAAGGCGGGTCTCGCGACGGGGCAGACGCTCGTCGTGACGGGGGCCGCGGGCCTCCTCGGGAACTACGTCGTCCAGCTCGCCGAGCAGCAGGGCATCGTCGTCATCGCGGACGCGGCGGACAAGGATCGCGCGCTCGTGGAGTCCCTCGGCGCCGATCACGTCGTGCCGCGTGGGGACGAGTTCGTGGCGGCGGTCCAGGCGATCGCGCCGCACGGGGTCGACGCGGTCGCGGACACGGCGCTGCTGCACGAGGACGCGGTGCCGGTCCTCCGCGACGGTGGGGTGTTCATCGCGGTGCGGGGCTGGCAGGGCAACGGGGAGCGTGGCATCCGGTTCGAGCAGGCCGCCGTGTTCGACGAGTACCACTCGCAGGACAAGCTCGACCGGTTGCGGCAGGACGTCGAGGACGGGGTGCTGACGCCGCGCGTGGCGGAGGTCCTCCCGGCGTCCGAGCCAGGGGCGGCAGCGGATGCCCACCGTCGGCTCGAGGCCGGCGGGGTGCGGGGTCGGTTCGTCCTGGTCTGGTGACAGCGACGGCGAGTGAGCAGGAATCGTCGTGTGGGTCGACCTGGGCCGACGATTCCTGCTCACTCGACGGGACGCGGGGCCCCGGCGGCCGCGGCCCCGGCGCCCCGGCGGCCCGGGCCCCCGACGGGACGCCTACCCGGCGGCCGGCACCTTCACGCGCAGCGCCCCGGCGTCGATCCGCGCCCGGAACCCCCGCGCGACCCCGAACCCGTCGCCGTCGAGCTCGATGTCCTGCGGCTCGGAGAACCGGACGGTCAGCTGCGCGCCCTTCTGGTAGTTGAGCGCGTCGATCTCCTTGCCCTTGAAGAACTTGCCGAGCGGCGTCCGTCGGACGATCCCGTTCTCGAACAGCACCTTCGCGATGATCTGGATCCAGTGCCCGATGCCCTCGGGCTTCAGCAGCAGGATGTCGAACAGCCCGTCGTCGACGGTCGCGTCCGGCAGCAGCAGCACGTTCCCCTGCAACGTGCCGCAGTTGCCGACGATGAGGGTGTGCGCCCGGATCGTCGACCTGCCGCCGTCGTCGAGCTGGTAGCGGATGCGCAGGTCGTTGCTGTGCCGGAACGCGGTGACCATCGCGGACACGTAGGCGAGCCACCCGACCTTGGCCTTGAGGTCCTCGTCCGTGGCGGCGAGCATCTGCGCGTCGAGACCGACACCGGCCATCACGAGGAACGCGTGCTCCTCGACCGCGTCGGACTCCGTCCGGATCGAGATGCGGCCGAGGTCGATCGCACGCTCGTCGCCGGTGAACGCGGTGTGGAGCGAGTGTTCGACGTCGTCGAGCGTCAGGTCCATGTTGCGGGCGAGCAGGTTGCCGGTGCCGGACGGCAGCAGCGCGAGGGTGATGTCGTGG
This sequence comes from Curtobacterium phyllosphaerae, assembly GCF_049341865.1. Lineage (NCBI taxonomy): Bacteria > Bacillati > Actinomycetota > Actinomycetes > Micrococcales > Microbacteriaceae > Curtobacterium > Curtobacterium phyllosphaerae. The sequence continues at coordinate 78,013 of NZ_JBMPIU010000003.1, forward strand.
TCCGCGAGGGTCTCCGCGACGATCCGGACGGTGCCGTCACCGCCGGCTGCGATGACGAGGTCCACCCCGGCGTCGATCGCCTCCTGGGTGGCGCCGCGACCGGGGTCCTCCTTCGAGGTCTCGCACCAGAGGGTCTCGTCCCACCCGGCGGACTGCTCCTCCTTCTGGACCACGGCTCGCACCGCCTCCAGGTCGATCTTGACGGGGTTGTAGACGACTGCAGCGCGCATCGGACCTTCCAGGGACTGTGGGACCTCACAGTCAACAGGGGTTCGCGCGGCCCGTCCGGTTCGGGCAGGATCGCGGTACCGACCCTGGGGGAGTTCACATGTTCATCGCCGCCGAGACGATCCCCGAGACGACAGCCCTGACGACCGCCTGGAGGACCGCCGTCCCGACCCTGCCGGACATGGCGGACGCCGCATGAACGGGACATCGGACAGGAGGGTCGACCACGTCGTCGACGTCGTCCTCCTGAACGGGACGGTCGGGTCCGGCAAGTCGACGGTCGCCGACGCGCTCGGCGTGCTCGCGCAGGCGCATGGTGTGCCGCACGCGGTCATCGACCTCGACCACATCCGTCGGGGGTGGCCAGCACCGGAGGGCGATCGGTTCAACGGCACGATGCTCCTCGCGAACCTGCGGGACATGGTGCGGAACTTCCGCGGTGCCGGCGCGCAGCGTTTCGTCCTCGCCGGCGTCGTCGAGGACCCCGCCGAGCTCCCGGGGTTCCGGGCCGCGCTCGCCACCGGGTCCCCGCGCGACTCCGGGTCCCTGCGCGACTCCGGGTCCCTGCGCGACTCCGGGTCCCTGCTCGTCGTCCGGCTCGCCGTGGACGACGCGACCCTCCGCCACCGACTGCGCGCGCGACACGAGGGCCGCCCCGAGGAGCTCGCGTGGCACCTCGACCGGGTCGGCGAGCTCGCGGCGATCCTCGACGGCGCGGGGGTCGACGACCTCGTGCTCGACGCGGCGACCGCGACCCCCGAGGAACTCGCCGAGCGGGTGTGGGCCGCAGCCGGCTGGTGACGGCCTGTCAGGCGGCGTTCGGGACGACGACGCTGGCGCGCAGCCGCTCCATCACCGGTAGCAGACGGCCACGCCGGCCCTCCGGTGCGTACTCCACGAACCACTCCGCGAGTCGGACCGCCGCGTCGGTGACGATCGGCTGCCCGCCGGCGTACGTCTCGACCGTCGAGAACACCGCGTCGACCAGGAAGGCCGCAGCGGTCCGGCGAGTAGACAGGACGCATGGCAGACACGTACAACGAACCAGCCGTCCCCCTGCAGCACGGGAGCATGCCGCTCCTCGGCTTCGGCACCTGGCAGATCCCGGACGACCAGGCCCCGGCCGCGGTCGGCGCGGCGCTCGAGGCCGGGTACCGGCACATCGACACGGCCACCGGGTACGCCAACGAGCGCGGGGTGGGCGAGGCGATCGCGTCCTCCGGCGTCGACCGGGCCGACCTGTTCGTCACGACGAAGCTGCCGCCGGACCACGCTGGCCGCGAGCGGCAGACCCTCGACGACAGCCTCCAGGCGCTCGGCGTCGACCAGCTCGACCTGTGGCTCATCCACTGGCCGCCGAACGGCGAGGCGTCGCCCGCGGTCTGGGAGGCCTTCCTCCAGGCGCAGCAGGACGGCCTCGTGGCGGACGTCGGCGTCAGCAACTACTCGCTCGAGCAGATCGACGAGCTCACCGCCGCGACGGGTGTCACCCCGGCCGTGAACCAGGTCAAGTGGAGCCCCGCCGAGCACGATGCCGAGTTCGCCGCGGGACTCGCCGAGCGTGGCGTCGTCCTCGAGGGCTACAGCCCGTTCAAGGCGAGCAACCTCGCGGACCCGACCCTCGTGTCCGTGGCCGAGGCGCACGACGTCGACACCGCGCAGGTCATCGTCGCGTGGCACGTGGCGCACGGGTTCGTCGTGATCCCCAAGTCGTCGCAGCCGGAGCGCATCCGCTCGAACGCGCTCGGTGCTACGGTGACGCTCTCCGACGACGAGGTCGCGGCGATCGACCGGCTGGGCTCCGCCCGGTGACGAACGCCGTCCCGCAGGCGGCTCCGGGCAGTGCCGGGGTCGACCCGGCCCGGGGACGGGTGTCTCGGCTCGATCGGGTGACCGACTCCCCGTTCGTGGACCTCGACGACTTCGTCAGGATGCCCCGCACGACGGGACTCGTCCTCAGCCCGGACGGCACCCGCCTCGTGGCGACCGTGTCGACGGCGAACGAGACGCTGTCCGCGTCCACCGACTCGCTCTGGGAGATCGATCCCGCTGGGGAGCAGGCGCCGGTGCGCATCACGTTCTCCACCGAGGGGGAGTCGCAGCCCGTGTTCGCGGCGGACGGTTCGATGCTGTTCGTGTCGAAGCGGCCGGCGCCCGGTCGGGACACGGACGACCGCGCCCTCTGGCGACTGCCGCTCGTCGGCGAGGCGTCGGTCGTCGCGTCCTCGCCCGGAGGCCTCTCCTCGCCCGTCGCGGCCGGCGAGGTCGGTGCGCCGGTGCTCGTCAGCGGGTCCCGACTCGTCGGTTCGACCGATGCGGACGAGGACGCCGTCCGGCGCGCGGCCCGCAAGGACTCCGGCGTGACCGCGATCCTGCACGACGGCATGCCGATCCGTCAGTGGGACCACGAACTCGGCGACACGTCCGCACGACTGTTCGCACTCCGGCCGGACGGGTCCCTGGTCGACCTGACCCCGGATGCGGCGCAGGAGTACCGTAACGCCGGCGCGGACCTGTCGGCGGACGGGTCGTTCGTCCTGGCGACACGCACCGAGCGGGAGGCCCGCGGACGATCCCATGCGGTGGTCGTCCGCATCCCCACATCCGGCGGTGCTGCGCCCGAGGTCATCGCGGACGAACCCGGCGACGACTTCGGCGATGCCCGGATCGCACCGGACGGGTCCCGGTACGCGGTCGGACGACGGACCCGTGGCACGTACGACACCCCGCACGTCGAGCGTGTCGAGATCCGCGGTCTCGGTGCCGCGGTGCACGAGCAGCCGATCGAGGTCGACCTCGGGGACGTCGACGCATCCGAGTACGTCTGGGCGCGGGACGGCGCGATCCTGTTCGTCGCGGGCGACCTCGAGGGCGCCGGTGCCGTCCTCGCCGTCGACCCGTGGACCGGCCGGGTGCTCCGACGACTGGCGTCCGACGCGTCGTACTCGCACCTGCAGCCCTGCCCCGACGGCCGCTGGGTGTACGCGCTCCGGTCGTCCATCGACCGACCGCCGACGGTGGTCCGGCTCGACACGACGATGGAGGACCAGGAGCCGCTGTCCCTCCCGTCGCCCGGGGGCACCCCGGAGCTCCCGGGGACGCTGCGCCGTGTGGCGGCGGAGGTCGACGGGGTACTGGTACCGGGATGGCTCTGCACGCCCATGGGCGCCTCGGCCGACGACCCGGTACCGCTCCAGGTCTGGATCCACGGCGGCCCGTTCTCGTCGTGGAACGCATGGAGCTGGCGCTGGTGCCCGTGGCTCGCTGTCGAACGCGGGTACGCGGTGCTGCTCCCCGACCCGGCGCTGTCCACCGGGTACGGGTACGCCGCGATCGCGCGAGCGTGGCCGCACCGCGCGTCGGTCGTCTGGGACGAGGTCGAGGCGCTGCTCGACGCGGTGCTCGCCGACACGTCGCTCGGCCTCGACGGCACGCGGACGGCGTTGCTCGGCGCGAGCTTCGGCGGGTACATGACGAACTGGATCGCGGGCCACACCGACCGGTTCGACTGCATCGTCACGCACGCCGGTCTGTGGTCGCTCGACCAGCAGCACGACACGACCGACGCCGCCGAGAACAAGAACGGCATCTTCGACACCGAGACCGACCACCCGGACTGGTACGCACAGAACTCGCCGGACCGCACGGCCTCAGCGATCAGCACGCCGATGCTGCTCGTGCACGGGAACCGCGACTACCGGGTGCCGGTGTCCGAGGCGCTGCGGGCGTGGTGGGACCTGGTCTCCGGGTTCGACGGGCCGCCGTCCACGATGCCGCACCGGCTCCTCCAGTTCACGAGCGAGAACCACTGGGTGCTCAGCCCGGCGAACGCCCGGGTGTGGAACGAGACGGTGTCCCGGTTCGTCGACCAGCACGTGCGGGGCGGCGAGCCCCTGTCCACGCGCGTCGACTGAGCGCCTGCGCCACGTTCCTGCCCCCGTCCCCCTCCCCTCCCGTTCGGCGGTGAGTGAGCAGGAATCGTCGGGTCGACGGGTGCCGGCCGACGATTCCTGCTCACTCGACGGGCCGGGCCGGGCCGGGCCGGGCCGGGGCCGGGGCCGACGGCCGGGCCGCTCAGTCGGCGAGCAGGCCCCGGACGTCGTCGGCCGTCAGGGCCCCGGAGAACGTGCTCGCGTCGTCGTCGATCATGGCGTCGAACAGCTCCCCCTTGCGCGCGGCGAGGGCGAGGACCTTCTCCTCGATCGTGTCGTTCGCGATGAGCCGGTACACGTTCACCGGCCGACGCTGCCCGATGCGGTGCGTCCGGTCGACGGCCTGGTGTTCCGCGGCCGGGTTCCACCACGGATCGAGGATGAACACGGTGTCGGCCTCGGTCAGGGTGAGCCCGAACCCACCCGCCTTCAACGAGATGAGGAACGCGGGGGCGTCGCCGGTCCGGAAGCGGTCGATGACGACCGGCCGGTTCGTCGTGGAGCCGTCGAGGTACTCGAAGCCGACCCCGGACGCGTCGAGCCGGTCCGCCACGAGACCGAGGAACGACGTGAACTGACTGAACACCAGCGCACGACGGCCCTCGGCGTGCAGCTCCTGGAGTTCGGCGACGAGCAGGTCGAGCTTGGCCGACACGACCGGCTCGCCGTCCGGATCGACGTCGGGACGGGCCACGAGCGCGGGTGACAGCGCCAGCATCCGGAGCAGCGTCAGCGACCGGAAGACGATCATCCGGTGCCGGTCGATGTCCTCGAGCAGGTCCAGCAGCTTCAGGCGCTCGCGTTGGAGCGTCAGGTCGTAGACCCGGCGGTGCTCAGGGTCGAGGTCGATGCGCAGCACCTGCTCCTGCTTGTCCGGCAGGTCGGCGGCCACGAGCTCCTTGGTGCGCCGGAGCATGAGCGGCCGGATGCGTCGGCGGAGTCGGTCGATGAGCGCGGCACGGGCGTCCGCGTCGACGTCGGGGGAGTCCGCGGGCTTGACGTAGTCGTCGGTGAACCGGGTGGAACTCGACAGCAGGCCCGGCGCGACGACGTGGAACAGGGCCCAGAGATCCGTCAGCCCGTTCTCGAGCGGTGTCCCGGTGATCGCGAGTTTGAACGGTGCGCGGAGCTCGACCGCGCACCGGTGTGCCTGCGAGGACGGGTTCTTGACGAACTGCGCCTCGTCGAGGACCAGCCCCGCCCACTCCTCGTGCTGGTACGCGGCGAAGTCGAGCCGGAACAGGGCGTACGACGTCACGACGACGTCGGCGGACGCTGCCGCGGCGGCGATCTGCGCGCGGTGCTTGGTGCTCGTCGTCGTGACCGTGGCGACGCGGAGCCCCGGTGTGAACCGTGCGGCCTCGGCCGCCCAGTTCGCGACGACGGACGTCGGCGCGACCACCAGGAACGGTCGCCGGGCGTCCTCGGACGCGGTCTCGATCGCACGGGTGACGAACGTCAGCGTCTGCAGGGTCTTGCCGAGCCCCATGTCGTCGGCGAGCACCCCACCGAGCCCGTACTCGTGGAGGAACGTCAACCACGCGAACCCGTCGCGCTGGTACGGCCGGAGCTCGGCGTCCACCGAGGACGGCACCGGGACCTCGTCGACGACGTGCACCGCACCGGAGGTCGGATCGTCCGACGCCTCCTGGAACCGCAGCAGCCCGCCGACGGTCCGCGCCCACCGCTCGTCCTGGACGGTCTCGTCCGCGAGCTGATCGAACTCGGCCCAGAGCCCCGCCTGGTACGGGCTGATGCGCAGCTGTCCGGGCTCCCACTCGTCGAGCTCGCCGGCCTGTTCGATGAGCTCCTTGAGCGCGTCGAAGGCCGGATGACCGAGCGACATGTACGTGTGGTCTACGAGCTTGAGCTTCTGCTGCCGCTTGGCCAACGCCGTGAGGAGCGGCGTGAACGGCACGGTCCGTCCCTCGACCGTGACGAGGATGCCGAGGTCGAACCAGTCGCGGTCCTCGGTCTCCATCGTCGTGATCGTCAGCAGCGGCGGCTCCGTGAGCTCCCGGTAGTCGGGGTGCTCGCCCACGACCCGGACGACGAGGTCCGGTCGGGCCTGGAGCGCCGGCAGGGTCCCGGCGGCGAACGCCGCGGTCTCGGCGCCCTCGAGCGCGGTGTCCTCGAACCACGGCAGCGCCGTGCCGTCCGGGGCGGCCGGCGGTTCCAGCGCGGACAGGTCGGGGAGCGGGCCGTGCATCGACGGCATGTCCCGCCGACCGTCGACGTGCCAGCGCCACGTGAGCTGCAGGTGGTCGTCGGCGGCGAACGCGGCGGTCAGCACGAGCCGCGGTGGTGTGCGGTCCGGCAGGTCGAGCGCGCCGTCGGAGCTGACGAGGTCGACCGCACCACGGAGCCGAGTGGCGTACCCGGCGACGAACTCGTCGATGTCGCTCTCGGGGACGATGATGCGCTCGCCCCGGGTGAGGAGCCGTCGCTGCTCGTCGTCGAGCGGCGCACTGGTCGGTGCGAGGGTGATGTGCAGCGACGGCGCTCGCCGGAACGCGTAGACGCCGTGCGTCCCGATCACCCCGGACGAACCGGGTGCGATCGGCCGACCGTCGACCACGACGCCGGCGGTCAGGGCCAGGGCGGCGTCCTCCTCACGCGTGGCGTCGAGCGTCACCCGAGCCTGCTCCGCGATCTCGACGGTGCCCGAGGAGCCGCCGGACGACCGACCATCCGACCGCCGCGCCGACCCCGCCACGAAGTCGATCCCGAGCCGGCCGGCCTCGGCGAGCAACGGCCAGAGCAGCGGGGACGCGAAGTCGTCGAGGAACAGCCAGTCGGCCTCACCAGGGGTGTACACGCTGTGCGCCGACCGGTGCAGCGCCTGGAACTGCCCGAACCACGCGTGCTGGTCGGGGTCGAGCGACAGCCGGTTCATCGAGTAGGGCAGCGTGCCCCACGTCAGCTGACCGCGGACCCAGTTGCCGGCGGTGCTCAGGGTGACCGGTCGCACACCGAGGCGGACCCGTCGACCCGGGTCGTGCCTCCCGTCCGGAGTCCCGCCGGACCCGCCGGACCCGGAGGACCCGCCGGACGCTCCCGCGCCGCCCGGCCCGGTCGCGCGGGCGCGACCGACACCGGACGCACCGGCGCGCGCCGCGAGTCGCGGCGGCACGAGGTCGCGGAGTTCGAACTGGAGGCCCATCGCGGCCGAACGCGCAGCCGTCGGTCCGTCGATCCCCGCGATCCGACCGAGCGTCCGTTTCCAGTCCGCGGCATCGGGGTCCGGTGCCGTCGGGGTCGGCATCGCGGCGGACACCCCCTGCGCGCCGAGCTGGAGCATCGCCGCGGCGACGTGTTTGCAGTCGCCGCCGAGCGGGCACGTGCAGGAGCTCCGGACGGGCCGGATGGTGTCGCCGCGCGCCGGGAGGACGTCGACGCGGACGCGGTAGGGGGACGGCGCGCTGCCCTGGACGCTCGCGTGCACGGTGAGGTCGTCCTCGTCGTACGCCACCTGCTCGACGTTCCCGGTGCGGAGCTCGTCCTTGGCGCGTCCGAACGCCCGGGGCCCGACGAGCCGGATGACGTCGACGGCGTCGACGAGCGGGGCGGCGGACATGTCCCCATCGTGACAGGGACGGCCGACCTCCGTCGCTGAGTGGAACCACATCGGGCACCCCGGCGCGGAACCGGCTCTCCATGGGCGACGTCGGGCATGATCGCCGCATGGCCCCCGCACTCTCGCGACGGACGCTCCTCGTCGCCGCCGCCAGCACGGCCGCCGTCCTCGGTGCCGGCGCGGCGGGTGCGGCAGGCGTCGAGACGGGCGTCCTCCCGGGCCGATCGCGACTGCACCGCGCCCTCGGCCTCGACGGTCCGGCCGGGGTGGTCCCGTCGGACGCGGCCGGCCCGTTCGCGTCCGGGTCGTTCGTGTCGGCGGCGCGCCTCGGCCGGTCGGTGTCGTGGGGCGTCAGCTACCCGCCCGGATCCCGGGACGATGCCTCGCTCCCGGTCGTGGTCGTCCTGCACGGGTACGGCGAGACGCACGCCGACGCGTTCGGGACCCGGCTCGGGCTCGACCGGTTCCTCGCCGCCGCCGTCGCCGCCGGGTCGCGTCCGTTCGCGATCGCCGCGGTCGACGGGGGCAACACCTACTGGCACGCCAGACGGTCCGGTGAGGACGCCGGACGCATGGTCACCGAGGAGTTCCTGCCGGTGCTCGCCGACCGAGGACTCCGGAGCCGGCCGGCGGACCGGGTGGGGTTCCTCGGCTGGTCGATGGGTGGGTTCGGCGCCCTCCTGCTCGGGAGCACGCTCGGACGCGAGCGTGTCGCAGCGGTCGGTGGGATGTCTGTCGCGCTCTGGCTGAGTGCGGACCGGACGGCGTCCGGTGCGTTCGACGGTCCCGCCGACTTCGCTGCGCACGACCTGTACCGACGGGGCGCTCTGCTCGGGCGGGTGCCCGTCCGTGTCGACTGCGGCACGGGGGACGGGTTCGCCGCGAACGACCGCGCGCTGGTGGCGAGCATCCGGGCGGGATCGGGGTCGGCTCCCGGGTCGGGGTCGGGGTCGGGGTCGGGCTCGGCCGGTGGGGCGGGGCCGATCGGCGCGTTCGAGCCAGGCGGGCACGACATGGCCTACTGGCGGCGGGTGGCCCCGGCACAGCTCCGGTTCCTGGCGGCACACCTGTCCTGAGCGCGGTGGCGTGCCTCCGGTGCTCCGGTGCTCCGGTGTCGCGCCGGGGCTGCAGTGCGCTGCCGGTGCTGCCGGTGCTGCCGGTGCCGCCGGTGCGCCACTCCTCTGCGTCGTGCCGGCGCGCTGCCGCTCGTGTCGGGCCGGCTCGCTACCGTCCTGCGTCGGCCTGGTGCGAGCGGGTGTCCTGCAGCCGGTCGGTGTCCGCGTTCGCGAGCACGCTGTGTCGCCGCGAGTAGCCGAAGTACACGCCGAGACCGATCGCGAACCAGACCGCGAACCGCACCCAGGTCTCCCACTGGAGGAACGTCACGAGCCAGAGCGACGCGATCACACCGATCGCGGGGACGACGGGCATGAGCGGCAGTCGGAAGCGACGGTCGAGCTCGGGCCGCCGCCGGTACCGGAGGACGATCACCGCGGAGCAGACCACCACGAACGCGAGCAGGATGCCGATGTTCGTGAGTTCGGCGACCGTCCCGATGGGCAAGAGCCCCGCGAGGACGGCCGCCGCCCCGCCCGCGATCCACGTCACCCGGGTCGGGACCTTGCGGGTCGGGTGCACCTTTGCGAACCACGCCGGCAGGAGCCCGTCACGGCTCATCGAGAACCACACGCGCGAGACGCCGAGCAGGAACGTCAGCAGCACCGTGATGATGCCGACGATCGCGCCGATGGCGATCACGTTCGCGACGCCGCCGAGCCCGACCGAGGCGAACGCCGACGCGAACCCCGACGTCGGCGCGATGTCCGAGTACTTCTGCATGCCGGTGAGCACGAGCGTTGCGAGGACGTAGAGCACCATCGCGATGCCGAGCGACAGCAGGATCGCCTTCGGCATGTGCTTCCTGGCGTCCTTCGACTCCTCGGCGGCGGTGCTCATCGCGTCGTAGCCGAAGACCGCGAAGAACACCGTCGCCGCCCCGGTCATCACGCCGCCGAAGCCGTACGGGAAGTACGGGTGGTAGTTCGCGCTGTCGATGTGGAACACGCCGAGTACGACGATGAGGACGACGAGGAGCACCTTGATGCCGACCGCGACCAGCTCGAACCGCGCAGCGCTCTTGATGCCGCGGGACAGCACGAACGCGGTGAGCAGACAGAGCACGATCGCGAACACGTCGACCACGTGACCGCTCCCGGTCCCCGGCGCTCCGAGCATCCAGTGCGGCAGGTCGAGCCCGACCTGCCCGACGAGGAACTGCACGTACCCGGAGATGCCGATGGCGACGACGGCGACGATCGCGGTGTACTCGAGCAGCAGGTCCCAGCCGATGAACCACCCGACGATCTCGCCGAGCACGGCGTAGCCGTAGGTGTACGCGCTCCCGGCCTTCGGGATCATCCCGGCGAACTCGGCGTAGCTGAGGGCGGCGGCGGCGCTGGCGATCCCCGCGACGAGGAACGAGAACAGCACGGCCGGTCCGGCGACCTGGTTCGCGACCTGGCCGGCGAGGGTGAAGATCCCCGCGCCGATGATCCCTCCGACGCCGATCGCGGTGAGCTGCCACAGGCCGAGGTGGCGGGAGAGGCCGTTCGACTCGCTGCCCGGATCGTCGTCGATCTGGTCGATGGGCTTGCGGCGGAACAGGGTGGCACGGGTGGATCTCGACGTCGTCGTCATGCCCGACATCCTGCCCGCGTTCCCGCGAGGCCGCACATCCGAGCACCCGTCAAGCAGTGGCGGACCCCCGCCGGGCCGCGTTCCGCGAGCGTGCAGTCGTGACCGGTTCGGGAGGCGAGAACGCGGCAGAACTGCACGGTGGCGGGTGGCGGGTGGCGGGTGGCGGGTGGCGGGTGACGGCTCATGGGTGACTTCGTCATCGCCGCAACCCTCGGGGACGGGTGCTCGTGGTCGGCGTGCTGTCGGACTGGAGCCGGCCGCTCTCGTCGCGAGTCCACCCGTGCCCGGCGCTGTCCCGGAAGCCGATCTGCTCGACGGCGAACTTCGTCCCCGCGGTGTAGGGACGGAGGGGGTCCCGGAATTCGCGAACGGGTTTGGCCCAGTCCCAGTGGAACGTGCGTCCGTCGGGATCGGTGTGCAGGTCGTTCCGGATGAAGTACTCGCCCGGGGGCAGGATCCGGAGCTTGCTGACCGATGGTCTGGAGAACCCGCGGACACGGATGTCGACGTCGAAGACGGGATCGTCGGACGAGTTCCGCACGACGACTCCCATCACCTGACGATCTCGCGTCAGCAGCTGGAGACCCGCCCAGGCCGTCACCCCCGAGGCCTGGCGTTCGCCGTCCCGTCGGCGTTGGTCGTCGTCGCGGGTGGTCTCGACGCCGAAGAGCTGTCGGGCCTGCCAGCCGGCGTAGATCGCTGCGATGAGGGCTCCGGCGGTCGCCACCGCGCTCATGCCGTTGAAGAACGTGTCGAGGGAAGTCGCCATGCCGGACACTGTACTGATATTCCGGGCCCATCACCCCGCACCGAGGACGCCGCGCCCCCGCGTCCTCCGCACCTCGGCCGCTGACACCGATGAGTGAGCAGCAATCGTCGGGTCCCGGGGTGGGACTCGACGATTGCTGCTCACTCGCGGGGCGGAGCGGAGCGGAGGCGGGAGGGGCGGGTCAGGCGCCCTGGACGTCGTCCTTCGCGTGCTGGGCGCTGTCCTTGACGTCGGCCGCGGAGGACTGCGCGTCGCCCTTGACCGTCTGCGCAGCGTCCTGCGCCGTGTCCTTGAGGTCGCTCGCGTGCTGCTGCGCGGAGTCCTTGAGGTCGGCGCCGACGGTCTGCGCCGACTCCTTCACCTGGTCGACGAGCGGGGCCGCCTTCTCCTTGACGTCGCTCGCGAGCTGCTCTTCCTTGTCCGACGACGGGATGAGCGCCGAGGCGAGCCAGCCGGCACCGAAGGCGATGAGCCCCACGGCGAGCGGGTTGCCCTTGGCCTTGCCGACGGCGCGGTTCGCCGCACCCTTCGCCGAGTCCGCCGCCGATCCGGCCGCGGAGCCGACCGACCCGGATCCGCTGCCCGTGGCCGAGGACACCTTCGCCCGCGCGGAGTCCGCGGCACCCATCATGCTCTCGCGGACGGAGTCGAACTTGCCCTTGACCTTCTCGGTCTGGCGGTGGGCGATCGACGACGGACTGACCTTGTCGGCCAGGGCGTCGACGTCCGAGCCCAGGTTGCCCCGGGTCGCCTCGATCTCGGCGCGGATCTCGTCTGGCGTGCTCATGCGTTGCTCCTCGTGGTCGAGTTCGGGTTCGAGCTGTTCGGCATCAAGGCGTCCGGGATCTCCTTGACGGTGTCGGCCGTCTGCGGGAGCCCCTTGACCTGCCGGAGCTGTGCGCGACCCAGCAGGGCCAGGATCGCGGTGACGATCAGGTAGACACCCGCGATGATGAGTGCCGACCAGGCGTTGCCGACGAGGTACCCGAGGGCCCACCACGCGGCGATCGACAGGAAGAACAGCACGTAGAGGCCGGTGAGTCCGGCACCGCCGAGCATCCCGGCGCCCTTGCCCGCCTTCTTCGCAGACTCCGCGACCTCGGCCTTGGCGAGGGCGACCTCCTGGCGGAAGAGCGTCGAGATGTCCTTCGTGACGTCGGTCAGGAGCTCCCCGAGAGGTGTCGTGGCGGCCCGTTCCTGGGGGCTCGGCGTCTCGCCGCTCATGCGGTCGGCCCGCTGTCGTCGTCGTGCTCGTGCTTGGTCTCGGCGGCGAGGGCCTTCGTGAGGCGTCCCGCGAGGATGCCCGCACCGGCCGCGATCGCGATGAACGTCCCGGGCTTCCGCGCGGCGAACGACTTCACCTCGTCGAGGAGCGACCCGGGGTCGCGGCCTTCGAGGAACCCGGCGGCGGAACCCGCACGGTGCGACAGGTCGCGGACGACCTTCTGCGCGATGCCGTCGTCGTCGGACTTGTCCGCCATCGTCGAGAGCTGGTCGCTGAGGGACCGGAGTCCACCGGCGGCGCGCTCCTGCTGCTGGCCGGCCTGCTCCTTGAGCCCGGCCGAGGCCTGCCCGTAGAGCTCCTTGGCGTGGCCAGTGGCCTCGGACGCGACGCGCTTGACCTGGTCCTTCGCGCTGCCGGCGACGTCCGCGGCGGCGCTCTTCGCGTCACCGGCGACGTTCTCGGCCGCGCCCTTCGCAGCGTCTGCCGTGCCACCCGAGCCGGACCCCGCGCCCGAGCCGGACCCAGCGCCCGAGCCGAGGCCCGTGCCCGAGCCTGAACCGAGTGCGCCGGAGTCGCCGTCCCGCGTCGGGATCGGCGGCAGGGGGTTGGACGCCAGGCCCTCACCGAACTCCGGGACGATCGGGTCGGGAGCACCGACCGGGTCGACCGACGCGGAGTCCGAACGGTGCCGGACGGGTTCGTCCGTGTCGCGGTCGGTGCCGAACGCCGGGACGTGCACGCCCGGGAACGTCAGCGGTGTGTCGGGATCGAGGACGTCGCGGTCCTCACGGTCCTCGCGGTCCACGTCGTCGCGGTCGAGACCGGCGTCGAACGGATGATCGGTGGGCCCGGGGACCGCACGGTGGGAGATCGGGGTGTCGTTGTCCGGTGGGGAGCTGCTCATGACGTGTGTTCCTTCCCTGGTGCCCGCCCGGCGAACGTCGATCGCTCCGGTGCAGTGCGTTGCCCAGGCTGCTCAGGGGGGCGCGTGCCGGCCGGGAGTCCCGGTCGTCGTGGCCGGTTCCCGCACCGCCCGTCCCCGGGTCGCCGGATACCGCGTCGGAGCGTCCAACCTGGGCGTCCGGCGGCGGCCACCGCGGATGCTGTCTGATCAGCTCCGGCGGGCGGCCGTCCAGGCGAGGAGACGGTCCACCGGCCACGTCGTGACGATCCGGTCGGTGGGGACCCCGTTCGAGGCGGCGCGCTCGGCCCCGAGGCGGAGGAAGTCGAGCTGGCCGGGGGCGTGCGCGTCGGTGTCGATGCTGAACAGGCACCCCGCGTCGAGCGCTGCGGCGATCAGGTCGTCCGGCGGGTCCTGCCGCTCGGGCCGGGAGTTGATCTCGATGGCGACCCCGGACGCAGCACACGCGTCGAACACCGCCCGTGCGTCGAACGCCGATTGCGGACGTTCGCCACGACCACCCTGGACGAGCCGTCCGGTGCAGTGTCCGAGGACGTTCGTGTGCGGGTCGCGGATCCCGCCGAGCATCCGTTCGGTCATCGTCCGGGAGTCCGCGCGGAGCTTCGAGTGCACGCTCGCGACGACGACGTCGAGACGGTCGAGCATCTGCGGGGTCTGGTCCAGGGTGCCGTCCTCGAGGATGTCGACCTCGATCCCGGACAGCACTCGGACAGCCGACGGGGCGGTCGCGTCCGCAGCCCGGGTGTCGTCCGCAGGACCGGAGGCGGTCGGTCGGCGGTCCGGCCGTGCCGGTGGGGAGGCCCGGATTGCCTCGAGCAGGTCGAGCTGCTCCGTCAGGCGGTCGGCGTCGAGTCCGTGCGCGACCTTCAGCGACGGGGAGTGGTCCGTGATCGCGAGGTACTCCCGCCCGAGCAGTGCCGCGGTGTCGACCATGAGCTCGACGGGGGAGCCGCCGTCGGACCAGTCGCTGTGCGCGTGGAGGTCACCCCGCAGCTGTCCGAGCAGGGCCTCGCCCGCGTCGCTCAGCGTCTCGCGCTCGGTGTCCCGGAGCGCCTCGAGGTAGTCCGGCACGGAACCGCCGAGTGCCTGGCCGATCACCTCGAGACTGCGGGACCCGACCCCCTTGGTCCGGGCGAGCGCGCCGGAGGCGAGTCGTGCCTCCAGTCCGGGCCGGTCGACCCCGTCGATCGCGGCGGCCGCCGTCCGGAACGCCTTGACCTTGAACGTGGGCGCGAGGTCCCGCTCGAGCCAGAAGGCGATCTCGTGCAGGGCGTCGACGGGTTCCATCGGTCCATCCTGCTCGCCGTGTCCGGTTCCGGGCGACCCGATGCGGTCGGGGCCGGCCCGCTGTACACTGTTCGTGGTTAATCGATTAAGCAGCGGCGACCAGATGCCGCACTCCCGACGCTGCAGATCAGCCACTCCAGCAATGACGCTCGAGAGGAACACCATGCAAGGCACATCATCCAGGCGGCGGGGGAGACTCCTCGCCGCGGTCGGCGCACTCGCGCTCGCCGTCGGGTCGCTGTTCGCGGCCACCGTCGGCGTGCAGAGCGCGAGCGCGGCGACCAACTCGTCGTGCGACATCTACAGCGGCGCCGGCACCCCCTGCGTGGCGGCGTACAGCTCGACCCGAGCGCTCTTCGCGAGCTACAACGGGCCGCTCTACCAGGTGCAGCGGGCCTCGGACGGGGCGACGACGAACATCGGGCTGCTCGCCGCCGGCGGGTACGCGAACGCGGCCGCGCAGGACTCGTTCTGCTCCGGGACCACGTGCACGATCCCGAAGATCTACGACCAGACGAGCAACCACAACGACATCACGGTCGCACCCGCGGGTGACGCGGGCGGCGCGAACCACGCGGCGAACGCCACCGCGCTGCCGATCACGGTCGCCGGGCACAAGGCCTACGGCATCTACATGCCGCCCCAGGTCGCGTACCGGATCTCGAGCACGGTCGCCAAGGGCACCGCGCGCGGGTCGTCGCCGGAGTCGATCTACGAGGTCGCGAGCGGCACGAACAGCAACAACGGCTGCTGTTCGGACTTCGGCAACGTCGAGACGAAGGAGCAGGACACCGGGCAGGGGCACATGGACGCCCTCAACCTGTCGACGCTCAACGCCCCCGGCAGCTCGGGCAAGGGCCCGTGGGTGCAGGCCGACCTCGAGAACGGCGTGTTCCAGGGCGGGACGCCGACGTACACAGCGAACAAGGGCAACAGCAGCAAGTTCGTCACGGCGGAACTCAAGAACAACGGCACGAACACGTTCGCGCTGAAGGGCGGGAACAGCCAGACGGGCTCGCTGACCACCTGGTACGAGGGGGCCGAGCCCGCCGGGAACTACACGCCGATGCAACTCGAGGGCTCGATCGTCCTCGGCGCCGGCGGTGACAACTCCAACCGCGGCACGCAGTCGTTCTTCGAGGGGGTGATGACGAGCGGGTACTCGACCGACGCGGCCGACAACGCCGTGCAGTCGAACATCGTCGCGCAGAACTACCAGGGCGTCAGCACCGGCGGGGGACCGGGGTCGCAGATCGTCGGACCCGGCGGCAAGTGCGTCGACGTCGCCGGCGACGACGTCGGCGGCAACACCGCCGTGGTCCAGCTCTGGGACTGCCAGGCGCTCGCCGCCGACCAGCACTGGTCGGGCAGTGCGTACGGCACCGGCACGCTCGGCACGCTCGGGCGGTGCCTCGACGCGGACGGCAACGGCACCGCGAACGGCACGAAGCTCGAGCTGTACGACTGCAACGGCGTCGGCGGACAGCAGTGGATCGTGCAGGGCGACGGGTCGATCAAGAACCCGCAGTCCGGACGCTGCCTCGACGACCCCTCGGGGAACACCGCGAACGGCACGGCCCTGCAGCTCTACGACTGCAACGGCAACCAGGCGCAGCAGTTCGCCGTCGCGGTCCCGATCATCGGCAACGGCGGCAAGTGCGTCGACGTCGCCGGTGACGACCTGCAGCAGAACGGGTCGCAGGTCCAGCTCTACGACTGCCTGACGATCGAGACCGCGCAGCCGGCGGCCCTCGACCAGCAGTGGACCGTGACGTCCTCCGACCACACCATCCGGACCCTCGGCCGGTGCCTCGACGCGGACGGCAACGGCACCGCAAACGGGACGCACGTCGAGCTCTACCAGTGCAACGGCGTCGGTGGGCAGCAGTGGATCCCGCAGGCGAACGGCTCGATCCTCAACCCGCAGTCCGGGCGATGCCTCGACGACCCGTCCGGGAACACGGCGAACCAGACGGCGCTGCAGCTGTACGACTGCAACGGCAACCAGGCGCAGGTGTTCGCGATCAACTGACGCGGTCGCTCGTCCGACACCCACAGCATGGCGTGTCCCCGAAACTGGGGACACGCCATGCTTGCTGAATCGATAAAGCAGTCGTATGCTCAGTCCAGTTAATCGATAAAGCAGTCGGTCTCGACTGCTGACCCGGCAGGAGACCCCGTGGCCAAGTCAGTCACCCTCAAGGACGTCGCACAGCGCGTCGGGGTCACCGCGGCGGCGGCGTCGATGGCGCTCGCCGGACACGACCGGATCAGTGACACCACCCGGGCCGCAGTCCGCCGTGCCGCCGACGAGCTCGGCTACGTCCCGAGCTCCGCCGGCCGTGCACTCCGGAACCAGAAGGCCGGTGCCGTCGCGCTCGTCGTCCCGAACAGCGCCCAGCACGTCTTCGGGCACCTCTACTTCATGCACGTGCTCGACGGGGTGTCCGAAGCGGCGAACGCGCACGACGCCCAGGTCATCGTGTCGACGAACGCGGACGCCGAGCGCGGTGTCGTCGCGTACGAGCGGGTGATGCGCTCCCGCACGGCCGACGGCGCGATCGTCACGAGCGCTGCGATCGACGACCGGAACGTCGAACGGCTCGTCGCGTCCGGGCTCCCGGTCGTGCTCCTCGGCAACTTCCCCCACCTGCCGGACGGCATCAGCGTCGGCATCGACGACGTCGGCGCCACGCACCGGGTCACCGAGCACCTCCTCGTCGAGCACGGACGCCGTCGGCTGGTGCACGTCACCGGCACGCTCGACCACCAGACGGGCGTCGACCGTCGTGCCGGGTTCCTCGCCGCGGTCCGATCACGCGGTCTGGACGCCGACGCCTGCATCGTCGAGGGCGACCTCGGCGAGCAGTCCGGCGCGGACGCGATGACCACGCTCCTCGACGAGGGTGCGGACTTCGACGGGGTCGTGTTCGCGAACGACGACATGGCGCTCGGCGGACTCCGCGTCCTGCAGCAGCGCGGCGTCGACGTGCCGGACGACGTGTCCATCGTCGGCTTCGACGACTTCGGGTTCGCACGCGTCACCACCCCCGGCATCACGACGATCCGCGTCCCCGCCGAGGAGATGGCGCGCGTCGCCACCGAACGGCTCTTCGACCTGGTCGACGACGTCGCCGGGTGGAGCCGCCACGAGCTCGGCGTCGACCTCGTGCTCCGCGGCTCGTGCGGCTGCGCCGAGCCCTCCTGATCCCGCACCCACCCCCTCGCAGCACCCCCTCCACCACCCCCTCCACCACCCCTCGCAGCACTCGCAGCGCAAAGGAGCGTTCACCATGAAGAAGCGGCACGCGACACTCGCCGTCCTCGCCGGAGCCGCCACCGTGGCCCTGGCACTGTCCGGCTGCTCGACGTCCTCGTCGGCGTCGTCCAGCGGCCCCGTCACCCTCAAGGTCTGGACCGGGTTCACCGGTGGCGACCGTCCGGGGTACGCCCAGATCGTCAAGGACTTCGAGGCCTCCCACCCGGACGTCAAGGTCCAGATGACCGTCCAGCCCTGGGACACCATCCAGCAGAAGCTGCCGTCGGCGTGGCTCACCGGCCAGGGACCGGACATCGCCGCACCGAGCTCGGACCCGAACGCGATCGCCCAGTACGTCAAGACGAACTCGGTGATGGCACTGACGAACACCGGGTCGGGCAAGAACGACATCAACACGTCGAAGCTCGCCCCGGGCACCGTCAAGGAGTTCACCTACGACGGCAAGCTCTACGCGATCCCGGCGAACTTCGCCACGCTGAGCCTGTACTACAACAAGAAGCTCTTCGCGGACGCCGGCATCGCGAACCCGCCGTCGACCGTCGCCGAGATGGCCGCCGACGCCAAGAAGCTCACGACGGGCGGCAACTCGGGACTCGTCCTCGCCGACAACCAGACGATCCAGATGTGGCCGATCCTGCAGTGGCTCGAGGGCGGCGACATCGTCAACAGCAAGGGCTGCAGCGTCCTCCAGACCTCGACGTCGCAGAAGGGCCTGTCGACCTGGAGCGACCTCGTCAGCAAGGACAAGATCTCGCCGGTCGGACTGACGGGTGCCGAGGCGGACTCGGTGTTCTCCGCCGGGAAGGCCGCCATGGAGATGAACGGCCCGTGGGCGGCGCCCGGCTACAAGGCCGCCGGCATCGACCTCGGCATCGCGAAGATCCCGGTCGGCGTCGACGGCAAGTCCGTCACGCTCGGGTCCACCGCGCCGCTCGCGATCTCGGCGAAGACCAAGTACCCCGAGCAGTCCAAGGAGTTCCTGGCGTACTGGACCAGCAAGTCGGTGCAGCAGAAGTTCTCGCTGACCACCGGGTTCCCGCCGCTCCGCACCGACCTGTCGGACGACAGCAAGCTGAAGGCCGACCCGACCGTGTCGGTGTTCGCCGCGCAGGTCCCGGACTCCCGGCTGTACCTGCCGCACCTCACGAACGCCACGAAGGTCGACTCGGACGCCTACGTCCCGCTCATCGGCAAGATCACCCGCGGGACCTCCGTCGCGGACGCCACCACCGCCGCCGCGCAGACCATCGACGGTCTCACCGGCTGCAAGTAGTCATGAGCCAGCTCACCGACCGGTCCCCGTCGCGCCGTGCGCGCGGCGGGGGCCGCCCCCGGGCCACCGGTCCCGGTCCAGCCGGGGCCGCCGGTTCCGGGACCTCCGCCGACGGACTGGAGGGACGGCCTCTCCGCGCACGTCGGCACCGGTTCCAGCCGGCGTGGCTCTTCATGGCCCCGAGCCTCCTGATCCTCGGCGTCTTCGTGCTCTTCCCGATCGTCCGGTCGCTGTACTACAGCTTCTTCGACTGGACGGTGGGGGCGACGCAGCAGCCGTTCGTCGGCATCGGCAACTACGTCAAGCTGTTCCAGGACCCGCAGTTCACGAACGCGCTCGGCATCACGCTCGAGTACACCGTCGTGTCCGTGGTCCTCCTCCTCGTGTTCGGGTTCCTCGCGGCGCTCGCACTCCAGGGCGAGGGGCTGCCGACCCGCATCGTGCGGTCGATCTTCTTCTTCCCGACGATCGTCTCGCTCGTCACGATCGGCCTCGTCTGGAAGTTCCTCCTCGACCCGCAGATCGGTCTCGTCGGCGGCATCACCGCCGCACTCGGGCTGCCGTCCGTCGCCTGGCTGCAGTCGACGACGCTCGCCCTGCCGACGGTCATCTTCGTCTCCGTCTGGAAGAGCGTCGGCTTCGCGATGATCCTGTTCGTCGCCGGACTGAAGGGCGTGCCGCAGGAACGGTACGAGGCCGCCGAGCTCGACGGGGCCGCACGGTTCAAGCTCGTCTGGTTCATCACCCTGCCGAGCATCCGGCCGACGCTGCTCTTCACCTCGCTCATCCTGACGATCCAGTCGTTCCAGGTGTTCGACCTCGTCTACGTGATGACCGGCGGCGGTCCCGTGTTCCACACCGACACCCTCGTGAACCTCCTCTACCGCGACGGCTTCGTGAACTACCAGACCGGCTACGCGTCCGCGATCTCGTGGGTGCTCTTCGCGATGATCATGATCATCAGCCTCATCCAGCTCAGATTGTTCAGGTACAACGATGTCGACTGACACGGTGCGCACCGACCGGGTGCGCGGAGCGCGGGCCGCCGGACGTCCCGGTCCGACGGACGTGGGCCGACCGGGCCGCGTGCCCCGGGCCTCCCGGCCGCACCGACCGGGCCGGTCCGACCGGCCGACGGTCGGCAACGTGCTCAAGTGGGTGTACCTCGGGATCGGTGTCGTCGGTGCCATCGTGCCGTTCATCTGGATGGTGTCCGGGTCGTTCCGGAGCGAGGCCGACCTGTTCGGGAACCCCGCGAGCCTGTTCCCGACGAGCATCACGCTGCACGGCTACATCGGGATCTGGCAGCAGCTCCCGTTCCTCCGGCTCGTGCTCAACACGTTCGTGTTCGCCGGGGTCACGACGGCGGCGACGCTGCTGTTCGACTCGATGTGCGCCTACGCCCTCGCCCGGCTGCACTTCGTCGGTCGGAACGTCTGCTTCGTGATCGTCCTCGCGACGCTCATGGTGCCGTTCCAGGTGACGCTCATCCCGGTGTTCATCGAGCTGTTCCACCTCGGGTGGCTGAACACCTACCAGGGGCTCATCGTGCCACGGGCGACGAGCGCGTTCGGGATCTTCCTGTTCCGGCAGTTCTTCATGAACATCCCGCCGGAGCTCGACGAGGCGGCGCGGATCGACGGCGCAGGGCACTGGCGGATCTACTGGCAGGTCATCATGCCGAACGCCAAGGCCGCGATCGCCACGGTCGCCGTGCTCAACTTCATGAACCTCTGGAACGACCTGCTCTGGCCGCTCGTCGTGTCCACCTCGAACGACATGCTGACCCTGCCCGCCGGGCTCACCCTGTTCGGCGGCGCCCACGTCACCGACCACGCGATCCTGCTCGCCGGGGCGACGATCTCGCTCATCCCGATCGCCGTCGCGTTCTTCTTCGCGCAGAAGTACTTCGTGGCCGGCGTCGCGACGAGCGGGCTGAAGTGATGCCCGGGACGGAGCACGGTCCGGGCGACTTCGCCTGGATCGCCGGGATCGAGGACACCTCCGTCGTCCCGCCGGCGCGGTTCGACATGGCGCCGCTCGACGAGCACGACCTGACCGAGCACACCAGCCGGTGGCGCACCGACCTCGACGCGGTCCGCGACCTCGGGGTCACGGCGCTCCGGTACGGCGTCCGGTGGCCGGTCGTGCACCTGGCGCCGGGGGTGTTCGACTGGGCCGAACTCGACGAACGCCTGACGTACGCGTCGTCGCTCGGACTGACCGTCATCGCGGACCTCGTGCACTACGGCACGCCGACGTGGCTCGAGGACTCGTTCGCCGACCCGCGGTACGTCGACGCGATCGCCGAGTTCTCCGCCGCGTTCGCAACGCGCTACCGCGGGGTCGTCGACCACCTCACGCCGCTCAACGAACCCCTGACGACCGCGTCGTTCGCCGGTCTCCGTGGCGTCTGGCCGCCTGCGCTCACCGGATGGGACGGCTGGACGACGGTCACCGTCGCCCTCGCCGAGGGGATCGTGGCGAGCGTCGAGGCGATCCGGGCGGCGAACCCGGACGCCACGATCGTGCACGTCGAGGCGGGCACCATGGTGGTGCCGGACGACGACGGCCTGGTGTCGCACGCCGCACTGCTGACCGATCTCGGGTGGCTGGCGACCGACCTCGTGCTCGGGCTCGTCGGGTCGGAGCACCCGATGCGGGCGTGGCTCGTCGAGCACGGCGCCGACCCGGTGCGGCTCGACCGGCTGCGGCACGCGCCGGCGCGGCTCGACCTGCTCGGCGTGAACTACTACCCGGACCTGACACCGCGGACGTTGCGGCGCTCCGACGCCGCGGTGGCGGACGCGGACGCGGACGGGGACGGCGTCGTGCAGGTCGCGACGAACCGGTGGACGGACGGACTCCGGACGGTGCTGTGCGGCTTCGCGGATCGGTACGGGTTGCCGATCGTCGTGACGGAGACGAGCATCGAGGGGTCGGATCGGGTGCGGTCGGACTGGGTGCTCGACTCGACGCGGACCGTGCTGGACCTCGTCGCGGAGGGGGTGGACATCCGCGGGTACACCTGGTGGCCGGTGTTCGACTTCGTGGACTGGTCGTACGCGTCCGGCGGCCGGAACGTCGAGGAGTTCGGCGTCGACGAGTCCGTGGTGCGGGAGCGGCAGGCGGCGACGTCCTCGGGTGTGAAGACCCCGTTCCTCCGTCGGATGGGACTCATCCGCCTCGAGGAGCAGTCCGACGGCAGCCTGGCACGCGTCGCGACCGCGGCCGCCGAGCAGTTCCGGGCGGTGACGGCGTCCGAGCGGGCGTGAGCCGGTGCGGGTGGGGGTGGCGTGCACGTGCCCCCGCCCGTGCGCGTGCCCCCGCCCCCGCCCGTGCGCGAGGCGACACCCGCGGGACTGCCGGGGCAGCCCGTCAGCGCGCGGACTCGGCCAGGCGGCGGAAGCCCTCGTCGAGCGACACCGCCGGTGCCCAGGCCAGATCCCGACGCGTCCGCCGCTGGTCGAACCAGTGCGCCGTCGACAACTGCTCGGCGAGGAACCGCGTCATCGGCGGCTCGTCCTCCCCGGGCCGCACCGCCCACACCCGCTCCACGATCGAGCCCGCCGCCCGCGCCAGCCCCGCGGGCACCCGGACGGACGGCGCCGGCACCCGGGCCGCCCCGCAGATCCCGGCGAGGAGCTCGGCGACCGGCCGGGGCTCGCCGTTCGTCACGACGTACGCGTTCCCGTGCACCTCGTCGACCCGGTCGAGCGCAGCCACCATCGCGGACGCCGCGTTGTCGACGTAGGTCGTGTCGATGAGCGCCGCACCGTCACCGAGCAGCGGCAGCCGCCGCCGCCGTGCCCGGTCCACGATCCGCGCGACGAGCTGCCTGTCTCCCGGACCCCAGACCAGGTGCGGGCGGACGGCGACGACCCGGAACGCCGGATCGTCCGCCGCGAGCGCCAGCTGCTCGGCGACGGCCTTGGTGCGGGCGTAGTCACCCCGGGCGGTGGACGGTGCGGCGGGCAGTGCGTCGTCCCCGACGATCGAGGCCCCGGTGTGCGCGACCGACGGCGAGGACACGAACACCGTCCGCGTCACACCCGCTCCGCGAGCCGCGCCGAGCAGCAGCCGCGTGCCGTCCACGTTGACCCGGCCGAAGTCGCGCGGGTCGCCGGCCAGGGACACCTTCGCCGCGAGGTGCACCACGGCGTCCATGCCGGACACGGCCGCCTCGACGTCGCGGGGCGACGTGACGGAGCCGAGCCGGTCCTCCAGTCCGGCGCCGGTCACGCCGGACGGTCGCCGCTGGAACGTCCGGACCTCGTGTCCGGCGTCGCGGACCGCGGTCGCCACCGCACGGCCGAGGAACCCGCTCGCACCCGTGACGAGCACCCTCATGGCCGCGTCATCCGCGCGCCGGAGAGCATCCGGGACGCCCAGTCCGCCAGGCGGGTCCGGTCGATCTTGGAGTTGTGTCGGACATCGGTCGGGAGGCGCGGCACGGCGAGCACCGCGGCCAGCGTCACCGACGTGGTCGCGTCCGTGACCGCGCGCCGGACCGCGCCGGTCAGGGCGGCGTCCGCGAGTCCGGCACGCCGGACGGGCACGACGGTCTCCACGACGGCGACGAGCTGTTGGTCGCCGCGTGGCCCGACGCCGACGATCGCGGCACGCCCGACCTGTCGGACACGCTCGGCGCGCTGCTCGGGGCCGACCGGCGTGACGACGCCGTGCTCGGTGGTGACGACATGGGGGAGTCGGCCCTCGATCCAGAGGCGGCCCTCGGCGTCGAGGTGGCCGACGTCGCCGGTGCGGTGCCAGCGCCGTCCGTCGGAGTCCGTCCCGGTCCCGCGCGACGCCTCGCGGTCGGTCCGCCAGAGCGCGTCGTAGTGGTCCTTGACGTGCGGGGCGCTGACGACGACCTCGCCGGTGACGCCCGGGGTGTCGTCCGGGACGCCCACCGCGGCACCGAGGTCGTCGAGCGCGCTGATCAGCAGCGTGACGCCCGCGGCGGCCCGGCCCACGCAGACCCCGTCCTGACCCGTCCGGGCGGCCGCCCGGATCCCCGGCAGGTCGATGTCGGTGAGCAACAGGCCCTCGGTCATGCCGTAGGGGGTGTGCGCACTCGCCGCGGGCATCAGGCGTGCGGCCTCGGTGAGGAGGGGCTCGGGGACCGGTGCTCCGGCGGACAGGAACACCCGGACACCGGCGAGTGCGCGGTGGTCGGCGTCCGTCAGCGTTGCGGAGGTGGCCACCACGTTCGCGAGGGCGGCCGGCGACAGGAACACCACCGTGCCGTCCGCGCGGTCGACCGCGGCGGCGAGGGCACTCGCGGTGAGGGTCCGCGGCGAGGTGACCTCCATGTCGGGCGTCACGGAGCGGGCGCCGAGGGCCGGGCCGAGGAGCGCGAACGGTGCGAAGCCGGCGACGAGACCGGTGCCGACCCCGACGTCGTACCGGGCCGCGAGGACGTCCCGCACCGCGGCGAGCTGCGCGTGCGTGTAGACGACGCCCTTCGCGGGGCCGGTCGACCCGGAGGTGAACAGCACCGCGGCGACGGCATCGGCCGCCGGCGGCTCGGGGAGTGCCGTGCCGTGGGCCCGGAGGTCCGCGCCGCGGGCAGCGACCTCGGCGAGCGACTGCTCGACCCCGAGGGCCGCTGCCGCCGGTGCCGCGAGCCGTGTCGTCGAGATCCGTCGCCCGGGCCAGCCGAGCGACCTCGACGCCGTGAGACCGGGGAGCGCCCCGACGATCCAGTCCGGGCGGGCACCCCGGACCGCGCGCGTCAGTCCGCGGAGGCCGAGTCCGGCGTCCGCCACGACGCCGACCGCCCCGATGCGGAGGCAGGCGTAGAGCACGGCGGTGAGGTCGGCCCCGGGGGTGACGAGGAGGGAGACGCGGTCGCCCTCCCGCATGCCGAGGTCGGCGAACCCCACGGCGAGCTCGCGGACACGGCGGGTGAGGAGCCGCCACGACACGGCGCGCGGGGCGAGGAGTGACCGCGCACCGCTGTCCGGGCGGGACACCGTCGTCGAGGGCGATGTCGTGGCCGGACGGCGGTGTCGTGCGACGCCGGGCGGAGCCATCTCGATGAGGGCCGTGTCGTCGGAGTCGGCCAGGTCGTCGAGCGCGGCCCAGACGGGACGGAACGGCCTGCTCGGCTCGGGTGCGACCGGCTCCGGTGCGACCGGCTCGGGTGCGACCGGCTCGGATGCGACCGGCTCGGCGGCGGTCGGTCCCGACGTGCCCGCAGCACCGAACCGGTCGCCGAGCCACGTCATCACGTTCCCCGCGACGTCGACGTCATCGGGCAGCATGTGTCCGGCACCCTCGAACCGGTGGACGTCGGCGTGCGGCATCCGCTCCCGCAGGTCGTCGAGGTACCGGTCGCTGAAGATCGGGTCGCGCGGTCCCCAGAGCATCAGGGTCGGGACGTCGAGCCGTCGGACACCCTCGGCGATGCGGTCGAGCTCGGACCGGCTCGGGTGCTGCGCGTCGACCGGGATGTCCGCCACGAACCCGCCGACGCCACCACGCCGGGCGGCACCGCGGTACGGCGCCCGGTAGGCGTCCCGGACCTCGGTGGTGAGCGCCGGGTGCGCGATCGCGAGCGTCGTGTCGAGGAACGCCGGGGTCAGCACCGTCGCGCGGCCGAGGACCCCCGGGCGGAGCGCGAGTCGGAGCGGCGCAGGGATCGACGAGTCCGCGGGCTGGTGGATGGCGGTGTTGCAGAGCATCACCGCGGCGAGGACGTCAGGGTGGTCGACCGCCCACCCCATCGACACGACACCGCCCCAGTCGTGGCCGAGCGTCACCACGGGGCCGGATGCCCGGGCGGCCGCCGACGGTCCGGTCAGGCCGAGCTCGTCCGTCACCGCACCGAGGTCGCGGACGCGGTCGGGCAGGGTGCGGGGTGCACCGGTGCGCTCCGAGTACCCCATGTCGAGCTGGTCGACGGCGACGACGCGCCACGCGGGTGCACCGGCGCGGGCGGCCTCGAGCGACGCGGTCAGCACCGAGCGCCAGAGGTACGACCACGTCGGGTTCCCGTGCACGCAGAGGATCGTGCCGACGGGGTCGATGCCGGCCGCGCCGAGGGACCCGGCCGTGTCGAGGAGGTGCCACGTCCGCGGGACGGTGGCCGTGCCTCCCGTCCGGCCGAGCGGTACCCCGGCGGTCTCGACCGTCGGCACGGTCACCAGGCGCGACCACGCCGGGTCGAGCCCCGGCAGGATCGGCGGCAGGGATGCGGGCGCGGTCGTCGCGGCGATCCGCGGCAGGCCGCGGACCGGTCGCTCCGTCGTCACCAGGCGAGCTCGAGCATCGAGGTGTTCAACCCCGAGCCGACACCGGCGAGCAGGACGCGGTCGCCGCGTTTGACACCGCCCGCGGCGACCTCCTCGGCGAGGGTGATCGGGATCGACGCCGGCCCGACGTTGCCGTACTTCTGGTAGGTCGTCGGGACGCGGTCGCGGTCGAGCCCGACGGCCTTGACGAACGCGTCGGTGTGCACGTCGGAGACCTGGTGCAGGATGTAGCGGTCCATGCCGGACCAGTTCCACTCGCGCTGCGCCTCGTTCCAGGCATCGACGACGAGTTCCATCCCGCCCTTCAGCAGGGCCTTGGCGTCGGTGTACATGCCGTCCACGCTGCCGACGCACAGGCCGTACCACTGCGTCGCGGCGCGGGAGACGCCGCCGAGCAGCCGGTGGCCCTCGCGGTGCTGGTCCGCCGGACCGAGCACCGCCGCCGCCGCCCCCGAGCCGAGGGTGAGGCTCGCGAACTCGCTCATGAAGTCGTCGCGGTTCCGGCCGCCCTGGTTGAGACGGTCGATCGTGTTGAGCTGGACCTGGTCGGCGTCCTCGCCGTCGATGATCACGGCGTACTTGATCTGGCCGGAGTCGATCATGCCCGCCGCGATGCTCATCGCGTTCACGAAGCCGAGGCACGCGTTCGCGACGTCGAAGTTGATCGCCGACGTCGGCAGGCCCATCCCGTGGTGCAGCCGCACGGCGACGCTCGGCTCGAGGTGCGGTCGGGTCACCGACGTGTTGATGAGGAGTCCGACCTGGTCCGGACGGATGCCCGCCTGGGCGAGCGCACGCTTGCCGGCGTCGATCGCGGCGGCGTCGAAGGACTGCCCCTCGCCCCAGTTCCGACGTTCGGTGACACCGGCGACGCGCTCGAGGAGGCGCTTCGGGAGCCGGAGCCGACGGAGGACGGTGTGGAGGCGTTCCTCGATGTCCGCGGAGGTCGTCACGCGGTCGGCGAGGGTGCTTGTCACGGCGAGGAGGGCGACGTTCCGATGCCGTGTCGTCGCGTTGCCGGGAGCGCCCTCGCCCCCGGCGGCTGCCGAAGCCGGGGGGACGTCCGCGACGGGGACGTCGTGCTGCGCATCGACCGGCGCAGTCGCTCGAGTTGTGATCGTTGACACCGAATCAATACTGCTCCGCCGAAACTGCAAGTGCGCCGAGGGCGCGCTGCATTCTGCGATGTCGACGCCCGAAACACGCTCGTCACACGCTTCCGCGTACGGTCGACCCATGAAGGCAGAGCTGACGCTGGGCGCCGAGGAAGAGCTCCACCTCATCGACCTGGAGACCAAGCGGTTGTCCGCGCAGGCCCCGCGGCTGCTGTCCAAGCTGCCGGGCGACCGGTACGGCGCCGAGCTGCAGCGGACCACCATCGAGACGAACGTGCCGGTCGTCACGACCTTGACCGACCTGCGGACCGAGATCCTGCGGCTCCGCACCGACCTCACCGCCGCGATCGCCCCGTCCGGCGTCGCGATCGCGAGCGTCGGCACCGCGCCGCGGTCGGAGTTCGCGGACTTCGAACTGACGACGACCGGGCGCTACGGGCGGATGCAGGAGCAGTACCGGATGCTCGTCGACGAGCAGTTGATCTGCGGCCTGCAGGTGCACGTCGGCGTGAGCGACCGTGACCTCGCGGTGCAGATCGCCCAGCGCGTCGCCCCCGCGCTCCCCGTCCTCCTCGCCCTCAGCGCCAGCAGCCCGTACTGGAACGGGCAGGACACCGGCTACGCGTCGATCCGCAGCATCATCTGGCAGCGGTGGCCGAGCGCCGGGTCCTTCGGCCGGATCGAGACGGCCGCGGAGTATGACCAGCTGCTCGCCGACCTCATCGAGTCCGGGGTCATCGCCGACTCGAAGATGGCCTACTTCGACGTCCGCCCCTCGTCGCACGCGCCGACGCTCGAACTCCGGGTGTGCGACGCGACGCCGATCGTCGACGACGCGGTGCTCATCGCCGGGCTGTTCCGCGCCGCGGTGAAGCGTGCCGAGGACGACATCACCGCCGGGCGCACGCAGCTGAACCGCCGGGAGCCGGTGCACCGCGCCGCCATGTGGCAGGCGGCCCGAGCCGGACTGAGCGGGGAGCTCCTCGGGCTCGGCGAACACCCGGAGCGCGTCCAGGCGCACCTCGCGGTCATGCAGCTCGTCGACCGCCTCCGTCCGCAGCTCGAAGAGCTCGGCGACTGGGCCGACGTGTGCGCCCTCGTCGAGCAGACCCTGGCGCGCGGGAACTCGGCCGACCGGCAGCGGACCGCGTACGCCGAGCGGGGTCGCCTCGACGACGTCGTCGCGCAGGTGCTGTCGGAGACGTCCGGTCCCGCCTCCGGCCACGCCACCGACCGGGGGTCCGCGATCGCCGGGTACCGGGTCCGCCGCGGTGACGAGGCCGTCGGGCCCGGGGCGTTCCCGCGACCCGCGTTCCAGGACCTCGCGGCGTACTTCTCGGGGTGGACCTCGGACACGACCGCCGACCACTGCGGCCTCCGCGACGCGTGGAGTGCGACCCGGGAGCTCGGGTTCGTCGTCGACGGCGAACGCCAGCCGTTCGGATGCGACCTCGTGCCCCGGATCGTCAGCGCGTACGAGTGGGGGATCCTCCGCGACGGGCTGACACAGCGCGCGCGGGCGATCGAGCTGTTCCTGCAGGACGCCTACGGTGCACGCCGGGTCGTCGCGGACGGCGTGCTCGACGAGTCCGCGGTCGTCGGTGCCGCGGGGTGGCGGGCCGAGGCGGAGCGCCTGCCCGCCGGGACCGTGCACGCGCCCGTGATGGGGTTCGACCTCGTGCGGAACGAGTTCGGCGGGTGGCGGGTCCTCGAGGACAACGTCCGGTCGCCGAGCGGTGCGGCGTTCGCCGTCGCCGTCCGGCAGCTGATGGACGAGGTCGTCCCGGACGCGCCCCGGCCGCACGGCGTCCTCGACCCGACGACGCTGCTGCCCCTGCTCCGCGACACCCTGCTCGCGCCGGCCCGGGCGCGCGGCGTCGCCGATCCCGTGGCGGCGCTCGTCTCCGACGGCCCGACCGCGGGCGCGTGGTACGAGCACCGGGCGCTCGCCGACGGTGCCGGACTCGTGCTCCTGACGACCGCCGACCTCGCCGTCCGCGACGGGCTGGTGGTCGACGCGCGGAACGGGCAGCGGCTCGACGCCCTGTACCTCCGGTCCGACGGCGACATCGTCGAGGTGGTCTCGGGCGACGACCCGGACCTCGGCGCCCACATCCTCGACGTGGCGGCGGCGGGGGACGTGTTCCTCGCGAACGCCCCCGGGAACGCGCTCGTCGACGACAAGGCGATGTACGTCGCCGTGCCCGACCTCATCTGGTACTACCTCGACGAGAAGCCGCTCCTGGAGTCGGTGCCGACCTACCGCACGAGCGACGAAGGGGAGCGCCTGGCCGTGCTCGACCGCGTCGGCGAGCTCGTCACGAAGCCCGTCGACGGCGAGGGCGGGCGCGGCGTGCTCATCGGCCCGGCGGCGAGTGCCCCGGAGGTCGCCGAGCGCCGGCACGAGATCGCCACGCATCCCGACCGGTGGGTGGCGCAGGAGGTCGTGCAGCTGTCGTCCCACCCGACGCTCACGCCCACCGGGCTCGAGCCGCGGCACGTCGATCTCCGGGCCTTCGTGTACCTGACGGGGACGGAGCCCGGGCAGAGCACGCTCGCCGACCTCGGGCTGACCCGGGTGGCGCCGGAGGGCAGCATGGTCGTCAACTCCTCGCGGGGCGGCGGCGCCAAGGACACGTGGATCATCGGAGGCAACTGATGTGCGGACTCGCCGGGGAGCTCCGGTTCGACGGGACCCGCGCCGACGCGGGCGTCGTCGCGACCATGACCGGGTGCATGGCGCACCGCGGCCCGGACGGCGACGGCCTCTGGGCTCGGGGTCCGGTGGCGCTCGGACACCGGCGGCTCGCGATCATCGACCTCTCGACGGCGGGCGCGCAGCCTCTGGTCGACGCCGCCCTCGGCCTGACGATCGTCTTCAACGG
Organism: Curtobacterium phyllosphaerae; assembly: GCF_049341865.1. NCBI lineage: Bacteria > Bacillati > Actinomycetota > Actinomycetes > Micrococcales > Microbacteriaceae > Curtobacterium > Curtobacterium phyllosphaerae. Next base: position 108,462 of record NZ_JBMPIU010000003.1, read on the forward strand.
GATGGTCTACAACTACGCGGCGCTCCGCGACGAGCTGCACGGGCTCGGGCACACGTTCCAGAGCACCTCCGACACCGAGGTCGTGCTGAAGGCCTACGCCGAGTGGGGCACGGCGTTCGTGGACAGGTTCCTCGGGATGTTCGCGATCGCGATCTGGGAGCACCGCACCGGCCGGCTCGTGCTCGCTCGTGACCGCCTCGGCATCAAACCGCTGTACGTGTCACCCGTCCGCGGCGGGGTCCGGTTCGCGTCCACCCTCCCGGCGCTCCTCGACGGGTCACGCACAGCCGGGAACGACGTCGACACGTCCATCGACCGGACCGCGCTCGCGTCGTACATGACCTTCCACTCGATCGTCCCGGCGCCCCGGACCATCCTGTCGGGCATCGAGAAGCTCCCACCGGCGACCGTCCGCGTCTACGAACCGACGGGTGCGTCGACCGACACCACCTACTGGGAGCCGTCGTTCACGCGCGACCCGGACAAGTCGGACTGGACGTCCGCGGACTGGGAGCGGGCGTTCATCGACAGCCTCCGCACTGCCGTCGAGCGCCGGATGGTGTCCGACGTGCCGGTCGGCGTGCTCCTCTCCGGTGGCATCGACTCCTCGCTCGTCGTGGCGCTCCTCGCCGAGCTCGGCCAACGGGACCTCGAGACCTTCAGCATCGGGTTCGAGTCGCACGGCGGCGAGTCCGGCGACGAGTTCGAGTACTCCTCCCTGGTCGCGCAGGAGTTCGGCACCGACCACCACCGCATCCCGATCCCGTCCGAGCGGCTCCTCGCCGGGCTGGACGGCGCGGTCGCCGCGATGAGCGAACCGATGGTCAGCCACGACTGCATCGCGTTCTCCCTGCTCGCCGAGGAGGTCTCGCAATACGTCAAGGTCGTGCAGTCCGGGCAGGGCGCCGACGAGGTGCTCGGCGGCTACGACTGGTACCCGCCGCTGGCCCGCGTCCCGCGCGACGAGGCCGCCGAGGCCTACGCGAACGTGTTCATGGACCGCCGCTGGTCCGCGATGTCCGGGCTGCTCCGCCCCGAGTGGCTGGACGACACCGACACCCCGATGGAGTTCGTCCGACAGCGGTTCGCCCTGCCCGGCGCGGACACGAGCGTCGACGCCGCACTCCGCCTCGACACGACCGTGATGCTCGTCGACGACCCGGTGAAGCGCGTCGACAACATGACGATGGCGTGGGGGCTCGAGGCGCGGGTGCCGTTCCTCGACCACGAGTTCGTCGAGCTCGCGGCGCAGATCCCGCCGTCGCTGAAGCTGTCCGACGGGGGCAAGGGCGTCATGAAGCGTGCCGCGCGCGGGATCGTCCCCGACGCCGTGATCGACCGCACGAAGGGCTACTTCCCGGTGCCGGCGATCCGCCAGATGGAGGGGCCGGTGCTCGACCGCGTCCGCGCGGCGCTGACCGACCCCGCTGCCCGGTCGCGTGGACTGTTCGACTCGCGTACCGTGTCGCGGATGCTCGACGCACCGAACGAGACCAGGACGCAGCTCGGCTCGAACGCCCTCTGGCAGCTCGGCCTGATCGAGATGTGGTTGCAGGCGCAGGGGGTGCGCTGATGGCGGCATCCGCGGCGGCGCACCTCGACGACGCAGCCCGCGGACAGCCGGGAGGCGCGGCCGACGTCCCGACGTCGGCGCGTGTCCGGCAGGCGGTCGCGCTCGGTGACGAGCTCGTCGCGGCGTGGGGATCCTGGGGGCCGACGATGACCCGGAGCGCGCGCCGCGTGGCGTTCGTGAGCGACCGGTACGGCACGCCCGAGGTGTTCGTGCAGGACGTCGTGGTCGACGGTCCGCTCCCGGACCCCGCACGGATCCGGCTGTCTGACGACCCGGTCGTGGCGGTGTCGTGGTCGGCCGACAGCGAGTGGCTCGCCGTGGCACTCGCGACCGACGGCGGCGTCCGGCAGCAGGTCTGGGTCGTGCGTCCGGACGGCTCCGACGCCCAGCAGATCGCGGGGTCCCGGGTCCAGCACGCCGAGCTCGGACCGTGGAGCCGCAGCGGCCACCGCGTCGTGATCACCCTGCCGTCGACCGAGCCAGAGCAGCCGGCCCGCGCGTTCATGGTCGACCCCGGGACGGGCGTCCGCGACGACCTGGCCGTCGGCGACCTCATCCACATCCTCGACGTGTCGGTCGAGGAGCGTCTCGTCGTGCTCCGCGACGGGCAGCGCGGGCAGGAGTTCGTCGTCGTCGTCGACCGGCTCACCGACGAGGACCACCCGCTCCTGACGGCACCCCGCGCGGGCTCGGCCGAGATCGCCTTCATCCGACCGTCGCCGGCATCCGAGACCTCGCCGCTCGTGGCCTACCTCGCGACCGAGGCGGGGCTCCCGCGTCGCCAGCTCGTCGCGCAGCCGCTCGGACCGCACGGATGGCGGGGGACCTCCCGCGTGCTCGTCGGGCGGGACGACGCCGACCTCGAGTACCTCGACGCCGACGACGCCGGACGGACGCTGCTCCTCGTCTGGAACGTCGCCGGACGGAGCGAGCTCGAACTCGTCAACACGCACAGCGCCTCCCGGACGCCGGTCCCGGACGTGCCCGGGCTCGTCGTCACCGACCCGGTGCTCTCCCGCGACGGACGGTCCGTGCTCCTCGCCGCCGAGAGCCCGACGCACCCATGGGAGCTCTGGCGGCTCGACACGAACGCGCTCACGTGGTCGCGGGTCACCCAGGTCCCGACCCTGCCCGACGTCCCGCTCGTCGAGCCGACGCTCGAGCGGTTCCGGGCACGCGACGGCCTCGAGCTGACGGGGTGGCTCTACCGGGCCGCACCGTCCGACGGTCCGACGGCCGGTCCCGCGATGCTGCACCTGCACGGCGGTCCGGAGTCGCAGGAGCGGCCGGCGTTCTCGGCGCAGCACCAGGCGCTCGCCGCTGCCGGGATCACGGTGTTCGCGCCGAACATCCGGGGGTCGTCCGGGTTCGGCCGGACGTTCGTGCACGCCGACGACCTCGCGCTCCGGTGGGATGCGCTCGCCGACGTGGTGGACTGCGCCCGGTACCTCGTGTCCATCGGGGTCGCCGACGAGTCGCGCATCGCGGTCGAGGGTCGTTCCTACGGCGGGTACGCCACGCTCGCGTCGGTGGCGTTCACGCCCGACGTGTTCGCGGCCGGCGTGTCGGTCTGCGGGATGAGCGACTTCGCGACGTTCTACCGGGACACCGAGCCGTGGATCGCCGCGGCCGCCGCCACGAAGTACGGGCACCCGGTCGACGACGCCGCCCTGCTCGCGTCGCTCTCACCCATGCGTGCGGTGGCCGACATCGAGGCGCCCCTCCTGGTCGTGCACGGGGAGCTCGACACGAACGTGCCGATCGGGGAGGCGACGCAGGTCGTCGGCGCGCTCCGTGACCGGGCGCACGACGTGTCGTACCTCGAGCTCGCGGGGGAGGGCCACGAGTACCGACGCCAGGGATCCCGGCAGGCGCTGGTGTCGACGATGGTGCTGTTCCTGGCCGACCGGCTGCAGGCCTAGCCGGGCCGGGGCTGAGGCTGGCCGGGGCTGCGGCCGGGGCCCCGGGGCTGGTGCCGTCGGCCGGGTCTGGGGCCGTCGGTGCCGCCGAGGATGCGGAGACCTGGGGTGGGCCGACCTCCGGACTCCGAGTTCGTGCATGCTCGGCGGGCGGCGTTGGTTCTGCACAGGTGGCGCGGCCCGTCCTGTTCTCCACAGAAGCGGCGTCCGCCGGTGGACGGGAGGCGCGGCTCGGCCAGTCTCGTCGGCATGCCAGACACCACACCGACCACGCTCACACCCATCCGCTCCGACGCCGACGCGGTCGCGCTCGTCGGGACGCTCCTCCGACGCGCGAACCAGCGACAGTGCTGGGTGCTCTTCATCGCGGACGACCTCCGCACGATCGACCTCGCCATGCCGATCGAGGACATGCCCGAGCATGTCGACCACGACACCGAAGACCACTTCGCACGCGCGATGGCCCATGCCTACCGTCGACTGGGTTCGGCCGTCGTGCTCGTCGTGTGGGAACGGCGCGGCGGTCCCGATCCGAGCCGATCGGAGTGGGAATGGGTGCACGCGGTCGAGGTCGGGTTCGCCGCCGTCGGTGTCCCGGTCCGCGGGCAGATGCTCCTGCACGACGACGGCGTCTCCTGGTTGGAGTCGGACGAGGCGTCGACCGAACCGCGGACGGTCGACGCATGACCCGCGTCCCGGTGCCGGTGCCCTCGGCTGCGCACCTCGGCATCACCGACGTCGCCGCTCGGTCCTCGCCACGGCATCGGTCATCGGGCGGTCGCCATCTCGAGCGCGTAGACCGGAGCCATGAGCACACGGCACCCTGGCCATCCGACACCCACCGAACCCGGGCCGGGACAGGAGTCGGTCTGGGCGTACCCCCGTCCGCCGCGGGTGGAACCGACCTCGGAGCGGATCGTCGTCCGTCTCGGCGGCCAGGTCATCGTCTCGACGAACCAGGCCGTCCGCGTGCTCGAGACGAGCCACCCGCCGGTCTACTACCTGCCGCGCGACGACTTCACGCCCGGGGCGCTCACGTCGACCGGCGGGACGAGCATGTGCGAGTTCAAGGGGCGGGCGAACTACGTCGACGTCCACGGTGGTGCGCGGACGGCGGTCCACGCGGGGTGGTACTACCCGACCCCGTGGCCGGGGTTCGCGGCGCTCCAGGACCGGATCGCGATCTACCCCGCCGAGATGGACTCGTGCGAGGTCGACGGCGAGCGGGTGCGAGCCCAGGCGGGTGACTTCTACGGCGGGTGGATCACGTCGCGGGTGGTCGGTCCGTTCAAGGGGGAGCCCGGGACGCTCGGCTGGTGATGGCCGTCGTCCGGGGCTGCACTCACTGCGGGGCGACCTCGGGCACCGTCTGACCGGTCAGGCCCTCGACGACCTCGGTCGCGCGCGTCCAGAACTTCGCGTAGTGGTCCGGATCGGCGTTCACCTGGACTGAGTGGGCCGCCTCGGTCGGGCTCATCGACTTCCAGCCGGGGACCTTCACGAGCTTCGTGAAGAACATCGTCGCGGCGGTGTACGGGTCCATGCGCTGCTCGTACGAGCCCCAGGCGCCGTTGTCCCGCTGCTGGAACAGGCCGCGGCTGTCGGGTCCGGCGCTGTCGCCGTGGTCGATGTTGTCGAGTCCGGACTCACCGATCGCGGTCATCACGCCGACGGCCTGGGTGTGCGGCCCGATGCCCTGCGCCTGAGCCGCCTCGATGATGTACGCCGCGTTCACGAGACGGTCCTGGCAGTAGCCGGCGACGGGACCCTCCGGGACGACGATCCCGCCGATCGTCCGCGACGCAGCAGCCGGACAGGTCACGGCGGTGGGTGTCGCGGACCCGGCGGCCAGGCCGTGGAGCGAGTTGACCGCGAGCACGACGAGCACGACGACGCCGACTGCGGCCGCGACGACTCCGGCACCGAACACGGTGGCGATGACGACGGCGGCGCGGTGCACGAGGCTCCCTCGGGGCGGACTGTGGAAACGGACGGCATGACAGTAGGTGAGCGACCTGGATGTTCGGCGAAGCGACATGCCCCCACTCCGAGCGGAGTCGGCGTTCGTCCCGGGCCGGGCCGCGACCAGGGCTCGATCAGGTACGAACCTGTCTGTTCCCACAGTAGGGAACCGTCCTCCCTGTGTGCCCGCCGGACAAACCGGCGATCGCGATGTCCCTCGAAAGCGGGACACCGCATGGTTCCGAAGGCTCTGTGGACGACCTGTGACTCCCGAGGTACCGTGAAAAGACCTTGACGACCCCCGAACCCGAACGGGAGGTTCCACCTGTGTTGACGCACGCCGACTCCCAGGCGCGAATCGACGAAACACCCGCGACGTCCCTCACCGAGGCGCTCGCGATCGTCGCCGTCGGCAACCCCGACGGCATCGCACTCACCGATGCGCACCGCACGCTCACCCACCGCGAGACGGACCGCCTCACCAGCGCGCTCGCGACGATCCTCGACGACCGGCTGGTCCCGGACCCGCACACCGGAGCCGGTGTCGGTCCCGTCACCGGCGACACCCCCCTCGGCGCTGACACCGTCCCCATCGGCCTGATGGCGACGCACAGCGTCGACGGCCTGCTCGCCATGCTCGGACTGGTGAAGGCTGGTCGGCTGTTCGTCGCGCTCGACCCGCACCTCCCAGAGGCACGGCTCATGCACGTGATCCGGCTCGCCGGGATCACCGAGATCCTCGCGGACGCCGAGAACGTGGCCGCGAGCCAGCCGCTCGTCGCCCCCGATCCCGCGGCGCCGAACGCGGGACGCGGGACCGTCCACCGTCTCGAGCAGCTCCTCGACGAGGCGCGTGCGATCGCCGAGACGGACGACGACATCCCCGTCGTTCCCGCCGGCCGAGCACGCGGCGGACGCGACGGGCTCACCATCATCTTCACCTCCGGGTCGACCGGGGCACCGAAGGGCGTCGTGATGACGCACCGCCAGGCCCTCGTCGACGCGGCGAGCCAGCGGCTGACGTTCCGGTTCGACGCGCAGGACCGGGTGGCCTCGGTGCTCCCGCACGGGTTCGCCGCGGGCTTCATGCTCCCCGTCACGAGCCTCCTCTCCGGCGCCAGCGTGCACATCGTCGACCCGCGGGACACGGGCATCGAGAAGCTCGTGGCGTGGGTCGACGCGCAGCACTTGACGACCCTGCACTGCACGCCCCACCTCCTGCGCTCCGTCACGGCCGCCCTCGATCCGTCCGACGACCGCCTGCGAGGCCTCCGGATGTTCGCCACCGTGGGCGAGGCGATCACCGGACCGGACATCGCGGCGCTCCGACCGCTGATGGGTCCGACGGCGTCGTTCTGGAACTGGACGGGGTCGAGCGAGACCAACGTCATCGCGTTCAACGAGATCGGACCGGGCGACCCGATCCCGGACGGTCCCGTTCCCTCTGGCCGGATCGCGTTCGGCAAGGAGGTCCGCATCCTCCGTCCGGACGGGACACAGGCGGACGTCGGCGAGACCGGCGACATCGTGGTCGTGTCCGACGCCATGACGAGCGGGTACTGGGGGAACCCCGAACAGACCGCCACGCGCGCCGGAGTGGACGCGGACGGCACGCCGACGTGGAAGCAAGGGGACCTCGGTCGGTTCGACGCCGAGGGACGGATCACGCTCCTCGGCCGCGCGGACGACGCCGTCAAGGTCCGCGGGTACCTCGTCGAACCGAGCGAGGTCGAGTCCGCGCTCCGCCGTCTCGACGGCGTGCAGGAAGCCGTCGTCATCGCGGTGAAGAACCCCCCGGCACCCACGCGACTCATCGCGTACGTGGTCAGCGCTGCGGGGCGCCGGACCGCGTCCCCGGCCGCGATTCGTCGCGCCCTCCGCGACCAGCTCCCGGACTACATGGTGCCGGGTGCGATCGTCCCGATGATCGCACTGCCGCGGAACGAGCGCGGCAAGGTCGACCGCGCCCAGCTCCCGGACGCACCGATGCCCGGGTCGACCCTGCCGACGCCGGCTGCCCCGGCGACGGCGACGTCGTCCGAGACGGCGGCGGCACAGGTCGTCGTCGGTGCGGCGGAGCCGACCGGCTCCGAGATGAACGAGCACACGTTCGACCAGTGGGAACTCGTCGTCGGCCAGATCTGGGCCGAGGTGCTCGGGCTGCACGCGGTCGGTCTCGACGACGACTTCGCCGAGCTCGGCGGCGACTCCCTGTCCGCAGAGGAGATGCTCGCGGCGGTCCAGGAGCGCATCGGCGTCGACCTCCGCTCCTCCGAGGTGCTCGAGCACCCGACCGTGCGGGACTTCGCCCGGCGGGTGCGGGCCGGCGCCGCGGCGATCCCGAGCCACCCCGACGTCGTCAAGCTGACGAGCGGCGGCAGCGGAGCGCCGATCTTCTGCATCTCCGGTGCCGGTGCCCTGTCCCTGACCTTCCTGCCGTTGTCGCGGCACCTCGCCGGGCACGACGTCTACGCCTTCCAGCAGCACGGCCTCGAACGCCGGACGATGCCGGACTGGAGCGTCCCGGCAGCCGCACGTCGGTACCTCGAACTCATGCGGGTCGTGCAGCCGCGCGGACCGTACCTGCTCATCGGGCACTCGCTCGGCGGACTCGTCGCCCTCGAGATCGCCCGCATGCTCACCGAGGCCGGGGAGCAGGTCGAGCACGTCGTGCTCCTCGACACCTACCTGCCCCGCACGACCGCCCAGCAGGGCGCCATGGAGTTCGCCCGTCTCCCGCAACAGGACGCCACGACGCCGGCGGCCCGCCTCCGGCGCGGTCTCGACCGGCAGTTCCGCCGCGTCCTGCCCGGCGGCGCGGCACAGTTCCGACGGGTCGGTCGTCGGCTCCGGGCCTACGGTGCCGGTGTGGTGCAGTTCGACGGGCAGAAGCAGTTCGACGCGTTCTTCGACCAGGCGGTGCTCATGTCGAAGCGGTTCCGTGTCCCGCAGTACGACGGCCGCGTGACCTTCGTGCAGGCGGACGGCAACCCCGACGGACGCGAGGCCTGGACGCCGTACCTCGTCGGCGACATGCGCTGGCCGCGGCTCGCGAGCGAGCACTCGTCGCTGCTGCGGGAACCGCACGTGACCGAGCTGGCCGCCGTGCTCCGCGCGGCGATCGACGGCGAGACGCCGGACGGAACCGCGCACTGACCGCAGGTGCCGTGTCGGACGGGAGGCGTGCCTCCAGTCCGACCGGCCGCCTGCGACCGGCGGGCGGCGACGCGCGCAGGCCGGATGGCCGCCCCTCGGACGCCGGAGCGTCAGCCGTGGGCTGCGATCACGGAGCGGTAGACCTCGACGAGCCCGGATGCGCTCCGCTCCCAGCTCAGGCGCTCCGCACGCTCCCGGCCGGCGGTCGCGAGCTGCGCCGCGTGCTCGGGGTCGGTGAGGATCCGGGTGATCGCCGCCGCCCAGTCGTCGGCGTCACGGGACTCGAGCACGACGCCGGTCTCGCCGTCCACGACCGCCTCGCGGAGACCGCCCGCGGCTGCGGCGACGACCGGGACGCCGGATGCGGAGCCCTCGAGTGCGACGAGTCCGTACGTCTCGGAGTGCGACGGCACGAGGACGATGCTCGATCCGCGGAAGAGCATCGCGAGGTCGGGGCGCGACTGCGGACCCACGAACTGCACCCGGTCCGCGACGCCGAGCCGGTCCGCGAGGTCGCGGAGCTCCTCGACGTACCCGTCGGCCTCGCTGGACACGTCGCCGGCGATGACGAGGTCCGGGCGCACCGGCTCCGGCACGGCGGCGACCGCGGCGATGGCGAGGTCGAGTCCCTTGAGCGGCTGGACCCTGGCAGCGGCGACCGCGTACGGACGTGTCGCGCGAGTGCCGCCGGAGCGGGGCCGGAACACGGAGCCGTCGACCCCGGGCGGCACGATGACGACCTGCTCCGGTCGCGCGCCGAGGCGGTCGCGAACCGTGGCCGACTCGGCCTCGCTGATCGCCACGACGGCGTCGGAGTGCTGGGCCAGGTACGTCTCGCCCGCCATCCGGCCCGTCGACTCCGGGCGCTCGCCCTCGGACAACGGGGTGGTGGCGTCCGCGGCGATCGAGTGGAACGACTGCACGTGCGGCCGGTGCCGGTCCCGCGCGACGGGGAGTGCGGCCATGCCGGAGAACCAGTGGTGCGAGTGGAAGACGTCGAACGGTCCGAGGGCGGCGAGCCCGTCGCGGAACGCATCGATGAACGCGTCGTGTTCGCCCTTCGGCACGGGCGCGGCCGGGCCGGCGGACAGGAACCGGAGACACACGCCCTCGACGATCGACACCGAGTCCGGCTGCGACGGCGACGACCGGCGGGTGACGATCTCGACGTGGTGCCCGAGGTCCGCGAGCGCCTCGGCCTGGTGCCGGACGACGACGTTCATGCCGCCGACCTCGCCGGAGCCCGGCTCGTCGCCGGGGGAGGTGTGCAGGGACACGAGCGCGATGCGCAGCGAGGTCGGGTGCGCGTCGGTCACGACCCAACCCTAGCCGGGAGGCGCGGGGCGGGCCGGCACCGGGCCTCCCGGCTGGAGATCGGCACCACCGGTTGCACGCGACGCGATCACACGGTGCGGTGTGGACCCGGCCGTGCCGGAGCTGCATCGAGCGGACGTCGTTGCGCCGGACGGGCCGGGGCGACCACGACCGCTCGACGGCCCTGCGCATCGACCGGGTCCTGCGGCAGCGCGGGGTCGGTGCCGAGGACCTGGACGCGGTCGTCGCCATGGCGGTCCCAGTACGCCGCCGTCCAGGCGCAGAGCGCACCGTCGAGGAGGTCTTCGCGGTGCTTGTACGCCCGGTCGAGGACCCCGGCCGGCTCCCGCGCGAGTGCGGCGGTGACGGGGTGTGCGTCGAGGCGGAGCGGAGGGTCGTCGAGGGTGCCGAGTCGTCGGACGAGCTCGTCGAACGCCGTTGCACGACGGGCCCTGGCCTCGGTGCGGTCGACGTACTGGTCGAGGCGCTTGTACCGGGGGCGTTCGTCGTCGTACCCGAGCTCCTCGACGCCCACGATGGTCGTGTACGGGTAGCACTCGAACAGTGCCGGACCCGTCCGTCCGCGCATGCTCGCCGTGTCGTCGACGTAGGCCACCCCGTGCTCCGTGAGGGCGTCGAGCAACCGTGCGCCGGCCTGGTGCGGCATCCCGAGGTGCGTCGGGTTCGCCGTCACGCGCCAGCGGCCGTAGCGCTGGCCGACCTGTCGTTCCGCGGCACGCATCGTCCTCGCCGGGTTCGTCACCACGAGGGATGCGTCGACCCCGACGAGCGTGCGCGGGCCGAGCCGGTCGAGGACCCACCGTGCGGTGTCGTCCACCCCACGGGTCCAGCCGGCGTCGAGGACCGCGCCGGCGGCGTCCAGGGCGACGAGTCCGGTCTCGTTCGCCGGCCTGTCGGCGGTGCCGAGTCCCCAGGCGAGGTCCACCCCGAGGAACGCCGCGTCCGTCACGGCCCCAGTCTGCCGCGTCGGTGCACTCGACGCTTCATGACCACGTACCGAGCGACATCTCCGGCGGGGAGCGTCGTCGTTCCGGGCGGGGGATGTCGCCCGATGCGCGGGCATTGGATGCGTGGACATGGAGCGACATCTTCGGCCCAAAGCGACGTCGTTTTCCCGGGAGGATGTCGCTCGATGCACGGGCATTGGATGCGTGGACATGGAGCGACATCCGGACACCCACCGCATGGGCTCGGGTGACTGGTCGGCTCCGCGCCCTGCATCGGGCCCCCCGACGCTCGATGACCATGCATGGAGCGACATCTCCGGCAGAAAGCGACGTCGTTTTCCCGCGAGGATGTCGCTCGATGCACGGGCATTGGGTGCGTGGACATGGAGCGACATGTTCGGCGGAAAGCGACGTCGTATTCCCGGGAGGATGTCGCTCGATGACCATGCATGGAGCGACGCCAACGGCAGAAGCACCGACCGCGCGCGCTCCGACCGCGCGGGCACCGACCGCCCGGCCCGCGCCTCCCGGCTGCCGCGCGGTGAGCATGAGTACCGTGCAGGGATGGCGAGCGATGCGACCACGGTGACCGTTCCCGGCCCGGACGGGGACCGCGAGGTGCGTCTGTCGAGTCCGGGGCGGGTGCTGTGGCCAGCCCTCGGGCTGACGAAGCTCGACCTCGCGAACTACGTCGTCGAGGTCGGTGAGGCCTTCGTCCGCGCGAACGGTGGTCGGCCGGTGTCGCTCCAGCGCTTCCCGGGCGGCGTCGACGGCGAGCAGTTCTTCTCGAAGAACCCGCCGAAGGGCGCGCCCGACTACGTCCGGAGCGTCGATGTGACCTACCCGAGCGGCCGCACACACCCGCAGCTCGTGCTCGACGAACCGGCCGTGGCGGTGTGGGGCGTCCAGATGAACACCGTCGTGTTCCACCCGTGGGCATCGCGCGCCGATCGCCCGGACTTCCCGGATCAGCTCCGCATCGACCTCGACCCGCAGCCTGGCACCGACTTCGGCGACGCCGTGCCGGCCGCACTCGCCCTCCGCGACGTCCTGAGTGACGCCGGCCTGAGCTCCTGGATCAAGACCTCCGGGAACCGTGGGCTGCACGTGTTCGCGCCGATCGAGGCCGAGTGGGAGTTCCTCGACGTCCGGCATGCGGTGATCGCCGCCGCGCGGGAACTCGAACGCCGGATGCCGGAGCAGGTGACGACGGCCTGGTGGAAGGAGGAGCGCGGACGCCGGATCTTCGTCGACTACAACCAGGCGAACCGCGACCGCACCATGGCCGGGGCGTACAGTCCGCGAGCGCTCCCGCACGCCCCGGTGTCGACGCCCGTGCAGTGGGACGAACTCCCGCACGTCGACCCGACCACCCTCACGGTCCAGACGGTCCCGGCTCGACTCGGCCGGGCCGGGGATCCGTGGGAGGACATGCACGACCAGCACGGCCGGATCGACGTGCTGTCGGAGTGGTGGGCGCGCGACCTGGAGAACGGACTCGGGGAGCTCCCGTTCCCGCCGGACTTCCCGAAGATGCCGGGCGAACCGCCGCGCGTCCAACCGTCACGCGCGCGGAGGCACGCGGACTAGAGCTCGTCGGCCCGTCGCTCGGACTCGTCCACCCGGGTCGTGCGCATCGGGAGGGTGACGCTCGCGGTGTGCAGTCGCGTCAACCGCGACCAGGTCGTGCGGTGCGCGTCGGCGATGCCGTCGGCGCTGTGCACGGCGGGGTTCACGCGCCGAGCCAGACGGAGAACGCGGCGAGGGTCGCAGCCGTCACGCTGAGGATGCCGGTCACGGTCGCGACCGCGACGAGGGCGCGCTGCGTGCGGGCCTCGTGGACCTCGGTGAACGGGCTCTGCTGGGCGGTTCGTCGGGGGAGGAGCGAGATGCTCATCGTGTGTCCTCTGCTCGTCTGGCTGCGTCGTCGTGACGGTCGACCCGGGCGGTCCTCGCCGGATGTCCCGACGAAGATCATCGTTGCACGGTGTATCTAGTTCGCCTAACTAGATGCGAGCAAATCGCGCAACGGGGACAGTGATCGGGGGACAAGCCTCCCGGTACCACGCGGCTGTACCCCGGTCATCGGCCCGAAAAGGGGGACGGCCGATCATGGCGGAACGGAGCCGTTCCACGACGCGCGGACCGTCAGCGGAGCACTCGGCTGAGGTCGTACGCGGCCGGGACCTCGAGCTGCTCGAAGGTGCACGACCGGGCCTCGCGATCCGGCCGCCACCGCTCGAACTGGACCGTGTGCCGGAAGCGGTCGCCCTCCATCTGGTCGTACCGGACCTCGAGCACGAGCTCGGGCCGCAGCGGAACGAAGGTCGTGTCGCGACCCGAGGAGAACCGGCTGCGCTCGCCCTCGCCGACCACGGGCCTCCCGTCCGCGTCGCGCAGCACGAGCGGTGCGAGCTCCTCCTCCAGCTCCCGCCGGCGCTGGTCGGAGAAGGCGGAGACGCCGCCCACCTGGCGGGGCTGCGATGCGCCCGGACTGGAGGCGGTGCCCACGCCCGACACCGAGCCCGCGCCCGCCGCCGGGTCGCCATCAGACGACGCGCCCGTGCCGGGCGACGCGCCCGTGTCAGCCGAGGAGTCCATGCCGGACGGAGTACCGGCGCCGGACGCCGCACCGCCGCTCGGCGCAGTGTCCGCCTCGTCGTCGTACAGCCCGAGGAGCAGCGACCCGACGCCGGTCCCGCTCTTGTGGACGCGGTAGCCGATCGCCACGACGTCCGCCGTCCGGTGGTGCTTGACCTTGAGCATCGCGCGCTTGTTCGGCAGGTACAGCCCGGTGCGTGCCTTCGCGACGACACCGTCCAGCCCCGCGCCCTCGAAGTCGTGCAGCCACTGGCGGGCCTCGGCGTCGTCCAGGGTGGTCTGCGACACGAACAGCGGGTCGGACATCGACTCCGCGAGCGTCAGGAGCGCTTCCCGGCGCTGGTCGAACGGGAGTCCGGTCAGGTCGTGGTCCTCGAACTCGAGGAGGTCGAACGCCACGAACGCAGCGGGGGTTGCCGCCGAGAGCCGCTCGATCCGCGACGCTGCGGGGTGGATGCGCTGCGAGAGGGCCTCCCAGTCGAGCTTCTCGGCACCCGGCGTCCCGGAGCGGACGACGATCTCGCCGTCGAGGACGCAGGGCCCGGGGAGCTGCTCCCGGAACGCGGCGACGAGCTCGGGGAAGTACCGGGTCAGTGGCTTCGAGCCGCGGGAGCCGATCTCGACGGCGTCGTCGGCAGAGCGGTCCCCGGTGAAGGTCACGATCCCACGGAACCCGTCCCACTTCGGCTCGTAGGAGTACCCGCCGGGCACGGAGTCCTGCGCGGGGACCTGCTGGACGGCCTTGGCGAGCATGGGCTGGATGGTCGGCATGCTCCCATCCTGGCCCGCTCACCGCCGACCGGCCGCGTCACTCCCGCGTGGAGACGCCGTTCAGCTCGGCGGCGATCGTGGCCGCGATCTGCTCCCGCAGCACGTTCTTCCGCACCTTCCCCACCGGCGTCATCGGCAGTGCGTCGATCACGACGACCCGCTCGGGGAGCTTCTGCACGGCGATCTGACGGGACCGCAGGAACTCGGTGAGGTCGGCCAGCGACGGTTCGTCCTGGCCGGGCGCCACGACGACGAACGCGCAGGACCGCTCCCCGAGCCGCGCGTCGGGCATCGCCACGACGGCGACCGCCCGGATCGCGGGGTGGTCGACGAGCATGTCCTCGACCTCGCGCGCCGAGATGTTGATGCCGCCGCGGATGATGATGTCCTTGATGCGACCCGAGACGCGCACGAACCCGTCGGCGTCCAGGTACCCGAGGTCGCCGGAGCGGGAGAACCCGTCCGCGGTGAACAGCTCGGCGGTCTGGTCCGGGTCGCGGTAGTACCCGAGCATGTGCGACGGGCCGCGGTACGCGATGTCGCCGGGCTCGCCGACCGGTACGGCGTCGCCCTGCTCGTCGACGACCCGGATCGCGGAGTCGGCGAGGGCACGGCCGTCGGACAGCACGGACTTCTCCGGGGCGTCCTCGGGCGCGCAGAGCGACGTCGTCATGTTCTCACTCCGGCCGTAGAGCGACAGGATCTGACAGGACGGGAACATCGCCCGCGCGGACTGCACCACGGCGCCGGGGATCGGGGCACCCGCACAGACCCAGTACCGCATCGACCCGATGTCGTGTCGCGCGGGGTCGTACGACTCCATCACGGTGGTGAGGAACGTGGTCGAGGTCACCGTGATGGTGCAGCCGTACTCGCGGATCCGGTCGATGCCCTCGTCCGGCTGCCACACGGGCATGAAGTGGGTGCCGCCGCCGACGAGCAGCGGCATCATCAGGCCGGTGATCAGTCCTGTGGAGTGCGACACCGGCGACGGGTTGAACATCACGTCGTGCTCGTCGACGTGCAGGCGGTCGTTGAGGACCTTCGCGGCTGCGTACACGGTGTTGAACGTGTGGAAGCAGCCCTTCGGCCGGCTCGTGGTCCCCGAGGTGTAGACGACGAGCGCACCGTCGTCCGCGCCGGCGGTGTCGCCGATCGAGGCGTCGATCGCGTCGAGGTCCCCGGCGACGAACAAGGACGCGAGGTCCGTGCCGCCGAGGTCGGCGAGGGCACCGGGGTACTCGGCCCGCGCGATGACGACGTGCTCGAGCGTCGGGATCTCGTCGCGGAGCGAGGTGTACATGTCGAGGTGGTCGAAGCGGTGGAAGAGCTGCGGCCCGATCACGACGCGTGCCTCGGAGTGCCGGAGCACGTACCCGACCTCGTCGTGCCGGAAGATCGGCATCGTCGGGACGAGGACCGCCCCGAGCCGGGACAGCGCTGCGACGACCGTGGCGAACTCGGCCCAGTTCGGCATCTGCACGACGACCCGGTCGCCCTTGCCGACACCGAGGTCCTTGAGCCCGGCGGCGAGCCGGATCGCGTCCTCGTGCAGCTGACCGTAGGTGACCGTCAGCGTCCCGTCGGTCACGAACGTGCGTGTCGGGTGCTGCTCGGCCCGTTCGCGGACGATGTCGAAGAGGACCTGGTCCTGCCAGTCGCCGTTCGCGTAGTACCGCTCGACCTGTTCGGTGCCGTAGTTGCCGATGTTCGCCATGGTGCTCCTGTCCAACGCTGATGCTGGTTCGGAGACGGAGCGGCTCCCGGTTGGTCGGCACCGGTCACACGGTCGGCGGTGCAGGGAGTGGGGTCCGGACTCGTCTTCGGCCGATTCCCAGGCTAACAGCGCCGATCGTTCATGGTTCCGCTACCGGCTCGACGGGAAGTCGTGTCGCGACGCGTCGGCGGCCGCGAGGAACGCGGCCACCTTGTCGGTGCCGGCGTAGTAGGGATCGCCGTCGCCGCGCTCGTACCGCCTGCGGCTGTACTCGTAGAGCACGGCGAGCTTCCAGTTGGCGAGCGTCACGTACCAGGCGACGGACTGGAGGCTCGCCCCCGTCCGTTCCGCGTAGCGCGTCGCGAGCGTGGCCGTGTCCGGGAACCCCGGGGCACTCGTCGCCGACCCCAGTTCCTGCACGGGGTTCGTCGGCCCGTCCGGTCCCGACCAGGCCGCGAGGAGGTACCCGAGGTCGACGAGCGGGTCGCCGATCGCGGCGAGCTCCCAGTCGAGGACGGCGGCCACGCGTGGCGCGTCGGCGGCGAGCAGGACGTTGCCGAGCCGGAAGTCGTTGT
Organism: Curtobacterium phyllosphaerae; assembly: GCF_049341865.1. Lineage (NCBI taxonomy): Bacteria > Bacillati > Actinomycetota > Actinomycetes > Micrococcales > Microbacteriaceae > Curtobacterium > Curtobacterium phyllosphaerae. The sequence goes on from NZ_JBMPIU010000003.1 coordinate 125,018, forward strand.
GCACGAGTGCCGCGCCGGACTCTGCGGGCGCGTGGTGCACGAGCCATGCGTCGACGTCGGCGAACCCCGGGGGAGGAGCGCCGTCGGCGTCGGCGACGAGCATCGCGAGCCGTCCGTGTTGCCGGAGGTTCGCCCCCGCCGGCCGACCGCGGAGCCCGAGGGAGTCCCACGGGATCCGGTGCAGGGCCGCGAGCGTGTCGACGAGGTCGAAGGCGAGTGCGGTGCGGTCGGCCTCCGTGGCGAGCGTCCCCGGGAGCGTCGTCGTGACGACCGGGCCCGCGACGTACGACATCGCGAAGCACGGGACGTCGAGCACGTCGCCCGCCTCGGCCGTCGCGAGCACGGCAGGGACGGGCACGCCGTGCGGGCCGCCGTCGCGGGCGTGGTCGTGCACGGCCGCGATCACCCTCGCCTCCCGCAGCACGTCGTTCGCGCCCGGCGGTGTCGGCGGCGGCGGTGGACGACGCACCACCACGCGGCGGCCGTCGGTCCCGGTGACGAGGTAGGTGACGTTCGCGTGGCCGTCCCCGATCGGCCGGACCTCGACGTCGGGGGTGGTGAGGTCGGCGCGGGCGAGCCAGGCGCCGAGCGCCCGGACGGTGGGCACGTCCGGACGCATCGGGTCGCTCACGCCTCGTCCCCGCGGAGGTGGTCGAAGTACGCCGTCGGCCACTCGGTCTCGAACTGCCCGACGCCGTCCTCGCCGTCGATGCGGGCCGTGCAGGCACCCTCGAGGATCGTCGTCCCGGTGCGCTCGTCGCCGAGCTGCGCCACCCCGAAGACGTCGAGCTCGAGCGAGGTCGACCCGCCTTCGACGTCGTGGAGCACGGCTCGCAGGGTCCGCTGTTGGAACCGGTCGTCGTAGGTCGCGGTGTGCTCGATGGTCCGCACCGGGATCGTGACGCCGTCGCGGAGCACCGAGCCGGCGAACCCCCACGCGCCCCTGGCGACCCAGATCCAGCCGTTCACCGCGGTCCCGGACGGCGTGTAGGCCACGAACCACTTCCAGTGCTGGGGTGCACGCCAGTCGCGCATGCCCCAGGAGTGGTCGCGGTGGCCGAGGGGACCGAGCTCCCACTCCTGGTCGCCGGCGCGGAGCGCGCCCTCGACGCGGCCGGTCTGTTCGATCCGGTCGAGCGCGAACCAGGACGGGAGCCCGTCCGGGTTGTCGTGGTACGAGAACGCGTCCTGGATCGCCGCGAACGACAGGTCGAGGTCGAGGTCCTCCGCGCGGACCGAGACCGTCGCGGTGCGGAGCGGCTCGACGTTCCGGATCGTCAGCGACCCGACCGAGAAGTCGTCGAAGTCCATGTCGTCGGGAACACGTCCGCCGTCGGTGTGGATGACGAAGGGGACGCCGGGCCCACCCCACACGACGACGTTGTAGCCGGCGGCCCCGGTGCCCGTCACGAAGAGGTACACCTGCAGCGCGAGCTGCTCCTCGCCGAGGACGGTCTGGAAGAACAGGCTGTCCCGCATCCGGCCGCCGGGCTCCGGGCGGTGGCGCAGGTCGTCCTCCGGATGCAGGCCGATGCGGGGCGGTCGGGAGGCGCTGCCACCGCCGTCCGGGTCGGTCGCGCTCATGCGCGGTCGCCGAGGGCCTGGCGGACCGCGACCTCGTACGACGGGGTCTCCCCGGCCCTCCCGAGCGATCGCTTGCCGATCCTGGTGCCGCGGCGTGCGGGGTCCGCCATGGTGCGCGCGAGTGCGACGGCCTGCTCCTGCAGGAGCGCGACGTGGCTGGCGAGGTCGGCCTCCGGGCCGGCGTCGACGACGCGGTCGAGGAGGCCGATGTCCCGGGCCTCGGGTGCACGGACGGTCCGGCCGGTGAACGACAGCTCGGCGGCGACGCCCGGCCCGACGACGCGGGGGAGCATCCACGACGTGCCGAGCTCGCCGATCGAGAAGCCGACCTTGACGAACGAGGCCGTGAAGCTCGTGCGGGGCACGCCGATCCGCACGTCGGCCGCGAGGGCGATCGACAGGCCACCGCCGGCGGCGGCACCGTTCACGGCGGCGATCACCGGGACGGGGAGGTCGTGGAGGGCCTGGAGCGCCTCGCTCGCGGTGTCCTCGATGTCGAGGAACTCCGGGATGGTCGTGGCGCGGAGCCCGGGGATGGCGGCGAGGTCGTAGCCGGCGCAGAACGCCCGGTCACCGGCACCGGTCACGACGAGCGCGCGGGTGCCGTCCCGGCGGAGCGCACGTGCGGCGGCCCCGATCTCCGCGAAGACCGAGGCGTCGACCGCGTTCATCTTCGTCGGGTTGTCGATCGTCAGGCGGCTGACCCCGTCGCCGAGGTGCTCGACGGCGATGCCCTGCCACGCCCGAGTGCGTGCTGCCATCAGGCGTTCCCGAACGACGGCTGGCGCTGCTCGAGGAAGGCCTCGAGCGCCTCGGCCATGTCGGACGTGCGGGTCAGCAGGGTCTGTCCGCGGTTTTCGAGCTCGAGGTGGGCGTCGTAGGAGGGGATCTCGAGGGCGGCCTGCAGTGCGCGCTTGGACAGCCGGACCCCGGCCGGTGAGTTCGCGGCGATGCTCGTCGCGAGGTCGAGTGCCGCGGCGTCGACGTCCTCGGCGACGCGGTTGACGAGCCGGAGGCGAGCGGCCTCCTCGGCGTCGACGACGCGGCCGGTGAACGCGATGTCGGCCGCGACGGCCGGGCCGACGAGCCGGGGAAGCAGCCATGAGACGCCGAGTTCGCCCGCGGCGGTGCCGAGCGGTGTGAAAGTCGCCTGGAAGACCGCGCCGGGTCCGGCGATCCGGATGTCGGCGACGAGCGCGAGGGAGAGGCCCGTCCCGCTCGTGCTGCCGTCGATCGCGGCGATGACGGGCACGCGGAGGGACCGGATCGCGGCGAGGACGTCGGCCGTCCGCTCCTGCCGGTCGAGGTCGCCCGGGATGCTGTCGCGCTCCCGGTCGGCGAGCTCGGCGACGTCGTACCCGAGGGAGAAGTGCTCGCCGGTCGCGCGGAGGACGACCACGCGGACGTCGACGTCCTCGTGAACGCTGTCCGCGAGGTCCTCGAGCGCCTGCACCATCGCGCTGTCGAGGGCGTTCCCGGTCCCCGGGCTGTCGAGGGTGGCGACGAGGACCCCCGGTGCGGGGCGGTCGACCCGGACGGGGCCCTCGACGGCGGAGGTGGACTCGGTGCTTCCTGCGGAGGTGCTCACACCGTCGACACTATCCGCGCACCCGACGGCTCGGCGGCGCGGCCACGCGGACCTCGTCCTGGCGGCCGAGCGCCCGCACGTGGAACCCCGTCTGGGCGAGCGCGGAGGCCAGCAGGTACCCGGTCATCGACTCGATCCCACCACGGAAGGGGACGTGCGAGGCGACTTCCCACATCGTCGGACGCGCCCCCCGTGCGGCGAACCCGTCGAGTGCCGCCGCGACGAACTCCTGCCGTTCGGCACGATGGTCGGCGAGCACGGCGGCGCGGGCACCGACGTCGGCGAACCGGTACTCGTGCCCCGGGCAGACCTCGAGCGGTGCTCGGCTGGACGACCGGTCGATCGCGGACACCCGGTCGAGCGACGTGAGGTAGTCCGTGAGCGGGTTCGTCGTGCTCCGGCCGCCGAGCCCGAGCCCGGAGTTGATCCGCGGGAGCACGTGGTCGCCGGTGAACAGGAGGCCGTCCGGCTCGTCGACGAAGCAGAGGTGCCCCGTCGTGTGGCCCGGCGTCCACAGCGCGCGGAGTGTCCGGCCCGGGATCGGCAGGAGGTCGCCGTCCTCGACGAGCAGGTCCGGCACGACCGCGGGGACGTCAACCGACGGGATCCGCCGTCCGACACCCCATCGCAGGTGGAGCTCCGGCGCGAGCGCGGCCGGCACGCCCCATCCGGTCACGTCCTCGTCGTCGCGCGCCCGGTCCTCGAGCTGGTGGTCGATCGCGAACGCCTCGGCGGAGTGCATCGCCACGCGCGCCCCCGACCGGGCGCGGACTGCGTCGGCCGCACCGACGTGGTCGATGTGCAGGTGCGTCACCGCGACGAGGCCGACGTCCTCGATGGCATGTCCGACGGCGCGGAGTCCGTCCTCGAGGAGGTCGAGGGTCAGGTCGACGCCCCACCCCGGGTCGATGAGCGCGAGGGACCCGTCCGAGCCCTCGACGACGTAGGTCAGCGTGGAGTCGGGCACGCCGGCGTGGAAGGGGATCGCCATCGTCCAGACGCCGTCGCGGACCTGCTCGAGCGGCGGCAGGGTGCCGGCGACGAGCGCCTCGGCCTGGACGGCGGAGATCGGGTCGGGCGGGCCGACCGGGAGGACACCGGGCACCGCTCCACCCTACCGACGCCCGCCCCGGCCCCCGGCCCCGGCTCCGGCTCCGGCTTCTCCGCCCGCCGGCGGCGTCGAGGATGCACGAACACCGAGTCCAGCACCGGCCGCACCCCGGTTCCGTGCGTTCTCGCCGGGCCGACACCGTCCGCTGGGCCTACAGGGTCTCGGCGAGGCGGACGAGTTCGGTCCGGGCCGCTGCGAACTCCTGCCGCGACCGGTCGGCGGACGCGGCGAGTCCCGGCAGGACGTCCGCGAGCGTGAGGCTCGTCGTCACCAGGTGCAGGTCCATCCCGAGCGCGTTCCCGAGGATGAGCTGCAGGACGGGCGAGCCGTGGTCCCAGCCCTCGGAGTCGGTGCCGGCGTCGTACGATCCGCCCCGGGACACGACGGCGACGGCGGGGCGACCCGCGAGGGGCTGGACGTCGCCGGGCTCGGCGGGCGCGAGCACCCCCGGCACGTGCACGCGGTCGATCCACGCCTTGAGCGTCGACGGCACGGTGTAGTTGTACAGCGGGGAGCCGACGAGCAGCACGTCCGCGGCGAGCAGCTCGTCGATGATCTCCTGCTGCAGCGCCTCGGCTCCGTCGGGGATGGATGCCCCGGGCTGCCGGGCGGACGCGGGCCAGTGCAGCGCCGACGCCTCGAGGTGCGGGAGCTGGTCGACGTGCAGGTCCCGGGTCGTCACGGTGAACTCGGGCCCGCGGTCGCGCCACGCCTCGACGAACGTCGCGGTCAGTGCCCGGGAGCGGGAGTTCGCGAGGTCGGCGGACGAGTCGATGTGGAGGAGGGTCGGCATGTCCGCAACGCTATCGAGTGGTGGGCAGGCGTAGGACGGGATCGCGTCAGGAGGCCCGCTGCCCCGCCGCCGCCCGCTCGAGCGTCTCCCGGAACGCCCGCACGGCCGGGGACCGCCGCCCGGACTCCCGTTCGGACGTGAAGATCGTCCGCCGCGGCGACCCCGGCAGCTCGACGAGCCGCGCGGGTGTCGGCCGTCCGGCCCAGACGAGGTCCGGGATGAGACAGACCGCGTTGCCCGACTCCACGAGCCGGATCTGGGTCTGGAGGTCGGCGGTCTCGAACCGGACGTCGGGCTCGAACCCCGTCGACCGGCAGAGCTGCTCCGCGAAGTGCCGCGACGCCGTGCCACGGGGCTCCATCACCCAGGGCATCGCCGCCGCGTCGTCGATCGACGTGACGGGGTGCAGGGCGACGTCGACGGGCGGCAGCGCCAACCGCACGGCGTCGGTGGTCAGGTCGCGCCGGTCGAGCCCCGGGTGTCGAGGGGCGGCGTGCACCGGGTACTGCTCGGCGATCACCATGTCGAAGTCCCGCGCCCACGTCTCGCGGAGCGCGGTCTCGGGTTCCCGCTGCACCATCTCGACGCGGACGCCCGGGTGCTCGTCGGCCATGGTCCGGAGCGCGAACGGCATGAGGGCGAGTGCGGCGGACTGGAACACCGCGACACGCACCGTCCCCTGCACGGTCGTCAGGGTCGACTCGACGGCTGCCTGCGCCGCCTCGAGCGTGTCGAGCACGTCACCCGCCGCCTGCACGAGGACCTCGGCCTGCGGGGTGAGCTGGACGCGTCGCCCCGCCTTCCGCAGCAGTTCGAGCCCGGTCTCGCGCTCGAGGGCGGCGAGCTGCTGGGACACCGCGGACGGCGTGAAGTTCATCGCCTGCGCGACGGCGGCGATGGTGCCGCGGACACTGAGCTCGCGGAGGATCACGAGGCGGCGCACGTCGAGCACGATGGACCCCCGTTCGGTAGCTGTGCTGCACAGTATCCGTCACGGACGGTCGCTGTTGCTAACTGGTTCGGAGGATCGAGACTGGACGCATGACCGACACCGTCGCCGCATCGTCCGCTTCCGCCGCACCCGGGGAGGACGCCCTCGCCGCCGAGACCGTCGCCCTCGTCCGCCGCTGGCTCGACGAAGCATCGGGGTACCCGGTCGACGGGTCCGCCGCGCAGCTCGCCGGCGTCCTCAAGGACCCGAAGGGCCTGGCGTTCACGGTCGGCTTCGTGGACGGCGTCGTCCGGCCGGAGGACCTGTCGGTCGCGGGGCGCACCCTCCGGACCATCGCGCCGGACGTCCCCACGTTCCTCCCGGCCGCCATGCGTGGTCTCGTGCGCCTCGGCGGCGGACTCGCCCCGGTCCTCCCGGGTGTCGTCGTCCCGCTCGCGCGCCGCGTGCTGCGCGAGATGGTGGGCCACCTCATCATCGACGCGACCGACGCGAAGCTCGGACCGGCGATCCAGAAGATCAGGAAGCCGGGGATCCGGCTCAACATGAACCTGCTCGGCGAGGCCGTGCTCGGCGAGCAGGAGGCGGCACGCCGGCTCGCGGGGACGATGGCGCTCCTCGAGCGGGACGACGTCGACTACGTGTCGATCAAGGTCTCCTCGACGGTGCACCCGCACTCGCCGTGGGCCTTCGACGAGGCGGTGCTCGACATCGTCCGGCAGCTCCGACCGCTGTTCGAGCGTGCTGCGGCCGCGTCCCCGCGCAAGTTCATCAACCTCGACATGGAGGAGTACAAGGACCTCGACCTGACGATCGCCGTCTTCACGGCGCTCCTCGACGAGCCGGCGTTCCTCGAGCTCGAAGCCGGGATCGTCCTGCAGGCGTACCTGCCCGACGCGCTCGGCGCGATGCAGCACCTGCAGGAGTGGTCCGCCGCCCGTCGTGCCCGCGGGGGCGCCGACATCAAGGTGCGGCTCGTCAAGGGCGCGAACCTGCCGATGGAGCAGGTCGAGGCATCGGTGCACGGCTGGCCGCTCGCCACCTGGCACACCAAGCAGGACTCCGACACGAACTACAAGCGGGTGCTCGACTGGGCACTCACGCCCGATCGTGTCGCGAACGTGCGGGTCGGGGTCGCCGGCCACAACCTGTTCGACGTCGCACACGCCTGGCTCCTCGCCGGAGCGCGGGGGGTCCGGGACGGCATCGAGTTCGAGATGCTCCTCGGCATGGCGCAGGGGCAGGCCGCCGCCGTCCAGAACACCGTCGGTTCACTCCTCCTCTACACGCCGGTCGTGCACCCGAGGGAGTTCGACGTCGCGATCGCGTACCTCATCCGCCGATTGGAGGAAGGCGCCTCGCAGGACAACTTCATGTCGGCGGTGTTCGAGCTGTCGTCGTCGCCGACCCTGTTCGACCGCGAGGAGTCGCGGTTCCGCGCGTCGCTCGCCGCGCTCGCCGAGCCGGGCGCGCTCGACGCCCCCGCACCGCACCGGACCGCGGACCGGTTCGCGGCCGTGCCGCGCCCTGTCGTGGGCGCGTTCCGGAACACGCCCGACACCGACCCGTCGATCGCCGCCAACCGCGCATGGGCGCGCGGCATCACCGAGCGGGTCGCGTCGTCGACGCTCGGCAGCGACGACATCCGGGAGGCACGGCGCACGTCCGCCCCGGACCTCGCGTCGACGCTCGAGCGCGTCCGTGCGGCGGGCGCGGAGTGGGGCGGGTGGAGCGGCGCGCGGCGCGGTGCGGTGCTGCACGCGCTCGGCGACGCCCTCGAGGCGCACCGCACCGACCTCGTCGAGGTGATGGGCGCCGAGGCCGGCAAGACCATCGACCAGGCCGACGTCGAGGTGTCCGAGGCGGTCGACTTCGCGCACTTCTACGGTGAGCTCGCCGCGGCGCTCGAGGAGGTCGACGGTGCGACCTTCGTGCCGGCCGCCCTGACGCTCGTCACGCCGCCGTGGAACTTCCCCGTCGCGATCCCGGCCGGGTCGACCCTCGCCGCGCTCGCCGCCGGGTCGGGTGTCGTGCTGAAGCCCGCCGGGCCCGCGGAGCGCTGCGGGGCCGTGCTCGCCTCGGTGCTGCGGGCGGCCCTCGCGGATGCTGGCGCGCCGGCCGACGTGCTGACGCTCGTGCAGGTGTCCGAGGAGGACCTGGGTCAGGACCTCGTGGCGTCGCCGCTCGTCGACCGGGTGATCCTCACCGGGGCGTACGAGACCGCGGAGCTGTTCCGGTCGTTCCGGGCCGACCTGCCGCTCCTCGCGGAGACGTCCGGCAAGAACGCGATCATCGTCACGCCGTCGGCCGACCTCGACCTCGCCGTCAAGGACGTCGTCGCGTCGGCGTTCGGCCACGCGGGACAGAAGTGCTCGGCGGCGTCGCTCGTGGTGCTCGTCGGGTCCGTGGCCCGCTCGAAGCGGTTCAAGAACCAGCTGCTCGACGCGGTGTCGTCGCTCACCGTCGGACTGCCCTCCGACCCGACGACGCAGATGGGGCCGGTCATCGAGCCAGCTGCGGGCAAGCTCCTGACCGGGCTCACGACGCTCGGGCCGGGGGAGTCGTGGATGATCAAGCCACGCCAGCTCGACGACGACGGGACGCTGTGGACGCCCGGAGTCCGCGGCGGGGTCCGACGCGGCTCCGACTACCACCTGACCGAGTACTTCGGCCCGATCCTCGGGGTGATGACCGCGTCGACGCTCGACGAGGCGATCGACATCGTCAACGAGGTCGACTACGGGCTCACTTCGGGGCTGCACTCGCTCGACCCCGCGGAGCTCCGGACGTGGCTCGAGCGCATCCAGGCGGGCAACCTGTACGTCAACCGCGGCATCACCGGGGCGATCGTCCGACGCCAGCCGTTCGGCGGGTGGAAGAAGTCGGCGGTCGGACCGGGCACGAAGGCCGGGGGGATGTCGTACCTGATGGGCCTCGGCTCGTGGGTGCCGTCCCGCGCATCGGCGGGCGGGACCGTGACGGACCAGGCCGTGACGCGCCTCCAGGCCGCCGTGACCACGTCGTTGACGGAGGCCGAGCGCTCGTCACTCGACCGTGCCGTGGCGTCCGACGCGCTCGCGTGGTCGACGCTGTTCGGGACCGCGGACGACGTCTCCGGGATCGCGGCCGAGCGGAACGTCGCCCGGTACCTGCCGTGGCCGGCGCCCGTGCTCGTGCGGCTGTCCGCGGACGAGTCCGTCGCCGACCTGGTGCGCGTCGTCGCAGCCGCCTCGGTGGCCGGTGCGTCCGTCGCGCTGTCGGTCGACCCGTCGGTGTCGTTGCCCGCCGTCGTGTCGACCGCGCTGCGGAACGTGCCTGCGGTCGTGTCGCTGTCCGTCGCGACGACGGCGCAGTTCGAGGCGGCGGCTGCCCGGATGGACGGCGGGCGGGTGCGGCTCATCGGCGGGTCGTTCGCGGCGCTGGCCGTTGCGACGGACGGGCGTCCGGACCTCGCGGTGTACGACGGCCCCGTGACGGAGTCCGGGCGCGTCGAGATGCTGCCCTTCCTCCGCGAGCAGGCGGTGTCGATCACGGCGCACCGGTTCGGGACGCCGAACGCGCTGTCCGCGGGGCTGCTCTAGGGCACGGCGGCGGCGGCGGCGCGGCGGCGAACGCGCTGTCCGCGAGGCCGCTGCAGTGCACCCCCGCCCTACGCGCCCACCACCCCGATGCTGCTCGTCGCCGGCGCCACCGCCGCCGGCGCAGCGTCCGCGAACTCCGCCACGAGCTGCCGCTTCAGCACCTTGCCACTCGGCCCGAGCGGCAGGGCATCGACTACGTGGATCACCCGCGGGAACTTGTACGCCGCCATGTGCTCCTTCGCGTACGCGATGAGCTCGTCGGCGTCGAGCGAGACCCCGGGTGCCGCGACCACCGCCGCCTGCACCTCCTGCCCGTGCGTGTCGTGCGGGACCCCGAACACGGCGATGTTCCCGACGGCAGGGTGGTGGTGCATGATCGCCTCGACCTCGGACGGGTACACGTTGTAGCCGTTCCGGACGATCATGTCCTTCTTCCGGTCGACGATCGTGATGTGGTCGTCCTCGCTCATCGTCCCGAGGTCGCCGGTGCGGAAGAAGCCGTCGACGACCGCTTCGGACGTCGCGGCGTCACGACCCAGGTACCCCTTGAACAGCAGGTGGCCGCGGACGACGATCTCGCCGAGCTCCCCGAGCGGCATCGGCACGATCCGGTCGTCGACGTCGGCGTCGGCGATGACGACGTCGACGCCCCACAGCGGGACGCCGACCGTCCCGGGCTGCGTCGGCATGCCCCGCGGGTTCACCGACACGATGGGCGAGGTCTCGGTCAGCCCGTAGCCCTCGTGCACGGGTGCGCCGAACGTCTCCTCGAACTGCTCGAGCACCGCGACCGGCAGGGACGCCCCACCGGACACGCAGAAGCGGAGCGGCGGCCGTGCGTCGGTCGACCCCGCGGCCTGCAGCAGCGCGATGAACATGGTCGGGACGCCGTCGAACGCGGTCACCCCGTACTCCACGCACGCTTCGAGCGCCTGCACGGCGTCGAACTTGGGGAGCATGACGATGGTGCACCCGCGACGGAACGCGGTGTTCAGCACGGCCGTCTGTCCGAAGGTGTGGAACAGCGGCAGCCCGCCGAAGACGACGTCGTCGTGGGTCAGGTCGAACACGTCGATCAGCGACACGTGCACCTGCTCGACCAGTGCGACGTGCGAGCCGACCGCGCCCTTCGGCGTGCCGGTCGTGCCGGAGGTGTACAGCAGGGTCGCCGCGTCGCACGGGTTCGTCGAGACGTACCGCTCGATCGGCGTCGTCGCCCGAGCGAGTTCCTCGAGCCGCGGAACGGGGACCTGGTCGCGCATCGCGTCGGGCACCATGACGGACAGCACCGGGATGCCGACCGCCGCCGCCGCGGGGAGGGCCTCCTGCAGCGAGGTCGCGGCCACCACGGCCAGCTTCGCCCCGCTGTCGCGCAGCACGTGCTCGATCTCGTCGTGCTTGAACAGGAGGTGCACGGGCACCGCGACGGCGCCGAGCGCCAGGATCGCGTAGTAGACCCGCGGGAACGCCGGCACGTTCGGGATGAGCATCGCGACGCGGTCGCCCTTCCCGACGCCCTGTTCCCGCAGCACGGCGGCGGTCGCACGCGCCTGGTCCCAGAGGTCGCCGTAGCTGACCTCGTGGTCGGGACCGTCGTTGCCGGCCCAGATGACGGCCGCCTTGTCGGGGTGGCGGTGGGCGGATTCGGCGAGGATGGCCGCGACGCTGAGCGTCGCGAGCCCTGGTCCGGTCAGGACGTCGTCGTTCATGCCGGTTCCTTTCGGTTGCGTGGTCGGGTCGGTCGGGATTCGGACTGGAGGCTCGGAGTCAGCTGACACCGTTGGGCGCCGGACGGAGCATGGTGCGTTCGACGAGCGTCCGGAGGTCGTCCGGGACGGGCCTCGGGCGACGCGCACCCTCGCGCGCGACGACGACGTGCACGAACTCACCGGTCGCCAGGAGGGCGCCGTCCGAGCGTCGGAAGAGCCCGAACCGCCAGACGATGCTCGAGCGGCCGATCCGTTCCGCACGGACCCCGACCTCGATGACGTCCGGGAACACCGCGGACTCGACGAACCGACACGACGACGCCACGATCACCGCGATCCACTCGCTGCCGGTCGGGTCGAGGTGGTACTCGGCCACGAACCAGCTCGTGATGGCGGTGTCCATCGCGGCGTAGTAGATCGTGTTGTTGAGGTGGCCGAAGACGTCGTTGTCGTTCCAGCGCGTGTCGAACGACCGGCGGTACGGGAACGCGTCGACGCTCCCGAACGGGTCGGGTGCGGTGTCGTCGGTGCGGTCGGCGGTGGCGAGGTCGGTGTCGGGCATCGGGGCTTCCTGGTCAGTCGGTCGGGTGGGTGGCGGGTCGGAGGATGTACTCGAAGGCCGCGCGCGCACGGTCGGCACTCGGTGGCTCGCCGCTGATGAGGTCCGCGTAGGTGAACGACTCCGAGATGCGGACGAGGAGCGACGCGAGTTCGCGGGCGGACAACGGCGCCGGGTCGAGTCGTCCGGCGGCCTGCTCCTCGTCCACGAGACTCGTCACCACGGCGATGAACCGTCGCTGGACGTCGCTGTCGGTCGTGGTGAGCAGCCGGAGTGCCCGGGACGGTTCCCGCGTGAGGAACACCCGGAAGTACGACGCCTCGATGAGGTCGACGACGAAGTGCGACAACACCCCGACGATCCGGGCCGGGCCGGTCGCGGTGACGGCACGGTCGGCGGCGTCGAGCGTCGGCACGGCGAGGGACCACAGCACCTCGGACAACAGCTGGTCCCGGTTCCCGACCCAGCGGAACAGGCTCGTGCGGTCCACGCCGAGCTCGGCGGCGAGCCGGCCCATGTCGATGCGGTCCCCGTCGATGAACCGGTGGCGCGCGGAACGGAACGCGCGCAGGGCGTCCGGATGGGCCTCCAGGCGGTTCGAGAGCGCGCTCGGAACGAGCGCCGTGCCGCGGTCCCCGACCACGTCGGGAACTGCGATGGGTGTCGTCGCCGACGTCGATGTCGTGACCATGCCGAGCATCCTAGCCCCGGTGTTGCAACATTCTCCAGAACGATGCACAGTGGTGTGCATGTCAACGACGACCGCTGCTCCGGCGGCACAGACCACGCCCGCCCGAGGCGCCGACTCGGACTACCTCGAGGCCGACTTCTACCGGTACATGGACCGGCTCACCGACGACGAGCGCGCACACGTCCTGCGGCTCCGGGCGTTCCTCGAGGCCGAGGTCGCCCCGATCGCGAACGAGTACTGGGCCAGGGCCGAGTTCCCGATGCAGCTCGTCCGACCGCTCGCCGCGACCGGGTCCTTCGGGTCCGCGATCCCGGCCGTCCGCCAGTTCGAGAACTCCGCGGTGTTCCGTGGCTGGGCGGCACTCGAGACGGGCCGGGTCGACGCGAGCGTCGCGACGTTCGTCGGGGTGCAGTCCGGGCTCGCGATGAACTCGATCGCGGTCGGCGGTTCCGAGGAGCAGCAGCAGGAGTGGCTGCCGCGCATGGCCACCGGGGAGGTGCTCGGTTCGTTCGGGCTGACCGAGCCCCTCTCCGGTTCGGACTCCGCTCGCGGGCTCCGCACCACCGCACGGCGGGACGGCGACGACTGGGTCCTCGACGGCGAGAAGCGCTGGATCGGGAACGCGACCTTCGCCGACATCGTGATCGTCTGGGCCAAGGACGTCGCGGACGGTCAGGTCAAGGGGTTCATCGTCACGACCGACACCCCCGGGTTCACCGCGACGAAGATCGAGGACAAGATCTCGCTCCGGATGGTGCAGAACGCCGACATCGTGATGCAGGGCGTCCGCGTGCCCGAGTCGCGCCGCCTGCAGCACGCGAACTCGTTCCGCGACACGGCGACCGTGCTGCGCCTGACCCGGTGCGAGGTCGCGTGGCAGGCCGTCGGGATCGCCGTCGGGGCGTACGAGGCCGCGCTCCGGTACACCCGGGAGCGTGAGCAGTTCGGCAAGCCGATCGCCTCCCACCAGCTCGTCCAGGACCTGCTCGTCAAGTCGTTGTCGAACATCACGGCGTCGATCGGCGTGTGCATGCGCGCGTCCGAGATGCAGGACGCCGGGGTGCAGCGGGACGAGCACTCGGCGCTGGCGAAGGCGTTCGCGACGGCGCGGATGCGGGAGAGCGTCGGCTGGTGCCGCGAGGTGCTCGGTGGCAACGGGATCGTCCTCGACAAGGGCGTCGCACGGTTCTTCGCCGACGCCGAGGCGATCTACTCCTACGAGGGCACCCGGGAGATGAACACGCTCATCGTGGGCCGGTCCGTGACCGGGATGGCGGCGTTCGTCTGATGGTCGCGCTGCTCGAGAACACACCGCAGGCGGTCATCGTCTCGATCGCGCGCTCGCCGATCGGCCGGGCCTTCAAGGGGTCCCTGACCGGGCTCCGCGCCGACGACATGACGGCACAGATGGTGCGGGCCGCCCTCGACGCCGTTCCGTCGCTCGATCCCGCGCGCATCGACGACCTCATGCTCGGCTGCGGGATGCCCGGGGGCGAGCAGGGGTTCAACATGGCCCGCATCGTCGCCGTGCTGCTCGGGTACGACCACCTCCCCGGGACCACCGTCACCCGCTACTGCTCGTCGTCGGTGCAGACCACGCGCATGGCGATGCACGCGATCCGCGCCGGCGAGGGGGACGTCTTCGTGTCCGCGGGGGTGGAGAGCGTCTCCCGGACCGCTGCCGGGTCGTCCGACTCCATCCCCGGCGCGACCCTGACGAACCCGGTGTTCGCGGAGGCCGAGCAGCGGACGGACGCGCGCTCGGCTGCCGGTACCGCGCCGTGGACCGACCCCCGGTCGTCCGGCGAGATGCCCGACGCGTACATCGCGATGGGCCAGACCGCGGAGAACGTCGCGTCGCTGCACGGGATCACCCGGGAGGAGCAGGACGAGTACGCCGCCCGGTCCCAGCAGCGCGCCGTCGCCGCGCGCGACGCCGGGTTCTTCGACGACGAGATCACGCCGCTGACGCTGGCCTCCGGCGACGTCGTGTCGACCGACGACGGACCCCGACCGGGCACCACCGTTGCTCGTCTGTCCGAGTTGCAGCCCGTGTTCCGCCCGGACGGCACCGTGACCGCCGGGAACGCCTGCCCGCTCAACGACGGTGCGGCGGCGATGGTGATCATGAGCGAGACGATGGCATCCTCGCTCGGCGTCACACCCTTGGCACGGATCGTGTCGACGGGCGTCACGGGGCTGTCGCCGGAGATCATGGGGCTCGGTCCGGTCGAGGCATCGCGGCAGGCACTGTCACGGACCGGGCTCACGATCGGCGACATGGACCTCGTCGAGGTCAACGAGGCGTTCGCCGCCCAGGTGATCCCGTCGGCACGGGAGCTCGACATCGACCCGGACAGGCTCAACGTGCACGGCGGGGCGATCGCGCTCGGGCACCCGTTCGGCATGACCGGGGCCAGGATCACGGCGACCCTGCTGAACGGCCTCCGCGCGACCGGTGGCAGGTACGGGCTCGAGACGATGTGCGTCGGTGGGGGCCAGGGCATGGCGATGGTCGTGGAGCGGTTGTAGGCCGGTCCCGCCCCCCTTCCTTCCGCTTCCCTCCGCGGAACACCAGGTTGGCGGCGTCGCGCAGAGGTACAGCTCTGCGCGATGTGGCCAACCTGGTGTCTTGCGGGGGCCCCGCGCTACGCCTCGGACACGTAGATCGTCAGCGTGTCGGCGACGAGGGCCGGACGCTCCTCTCCCTCGATCTCCACCGTCACGCGCACCGACGCCCGGATGCCCGGACCCGAGGGCTCCGCGGACACGAGCTGCACCCCGGCCCTGACCCGGGAGCCGACGGGCACCGGCTGCACGAAGCGCACGCGGTCCGACCCGGCGTTGATCGCGAGCGCGAGGTTCCCGACCTCGAGGACTTCGCCCACGAACCGCGGGACGAGTGCCAGCGTCAGGTACCCGTGCGCGATCGTGCCGCCGAAGGGTCCGTCGGCCGCACGCGCCGGGTCGACGTGGATCCACTGGTGGTCGCCCGTGGCGTCGGCGAACCCGTCGACCATGTCCTGGGTGACCTCGAGCCACGACGACTCGCCGAGGTCGAGACTGCCGGCGTCGACGAGCGCCGTCGGGGAGGCGAACCGCATCGTCACGCCTTCGGCCCACCGGCGACGTACAACACCTGTCCGGAGACGTACGACGACGCCTCGGACACGAAGAACGACACCGCGTTGGCGATGTCCGACGGTTCGCCGACCCGACCCACGGGGATCTCCTTCGCAGCGGCGTCGAGGAAGTCCTCGAACGACACGTGCATCCGCTCGGCGGTGGCCCGCGTCATGTCGGTCGCGATGAACCCCGGCGCGATCGCGTTCGCCGTCACCCCGTACCGGCCGAGCTCGATCGCGAGCGTCTTCGTGAGCCCCTGCAGCCCGGCCTTGACGGCGGAGTAGTTGGCCTGGCCGCGGTTGCCGAGCGCCGACGTGGACGACATCGACACGATCCGCCCCCACCCGGCCGCGACCTGGTGCTGCTGGACCTCGCGCGCCATCAGGAAGGACCCGCGGAGGTGCACGTTCACGACCGTGTCCCAGTCGTCGTCGCTCATCTTGAACACGAGGTTGTCGCGGAGCACCCCGGCGTTGTTGACGAGCACGGTGGGGGCCCCGAGCTCGTCGGCGACCCGTGCGACGGCGGCCTGGACGTCAGCGGTCACGGACACGTCGGCGCCCACGCCGATCGCACGCCCACCGGCGGCGGTGATCGTGTCCACGGTGTCCCTGGTCGTGTCCTCGACGAGGTCGACCACCGCGACGGCCAGGCCGTCCGCCGCGAGCCGGATCGCCGTCGCGGCGCCGATGCCGCGCGCGCCGCCGGTGACGATGGCGACGCGCTGCGGGGGCGTCGTCGGGGCTGGGTTCGGGGTTGCTGCGCTCATCCGGTCCTCCTGGTCGTCGTCGTCGACCCGACCGACACTACGCCGCGTCTGGCGCATGTTGCCGGGTGCAACACGCTGAACCCGGCCGGCCCGTCCGATGGCCGGCCGGCCGGTCCGATGGCCGGCTGGTCGGTCCCACGGGGGACGAGCTCCCGTGGCGAGCAGGCGAGCGGGCCGGCAGCCGATCAGCCGAGCAGCTCCGGCCGCCGCCACTCCTCGCCGCGGACGTGCTCGTCGAGGAACGCGAACACCGTCTGGTACCAGACCTTCGAGTGCTGCGGCCCCAGGACCCAGTGGTTCTCGTCCGGGAAGTACAGGAACCGGTGCGGCATCCGACCGTCCGGGTCGGCGTGGTGTTCGGCGAGCTCGGACCAGAGGCGGAGGCCCTCGCCGATCGGGACGCGGTAGTCGTGGTCGCCGTGGATGACGAGCATCGGCGTCACGATGTCGGCGACCGCGGCGTGCGGGTCGTTCGCAGCCATCCCCTCCGGTGTGAAGATCTGCTGCCAGTAGTCGGAGTTGTCGGTCGTGCCGTTGAACTGGTCGAGTGCCCAGAGCGACGCGTGCGTGACGATCGCCCGGAACCGGTCGGTGTGTCCGGCGATCCAGTTCGCCATGTACCCGCCGAAGGACCCGCCCATCGCGGCGGTCCGGGTCTCGTCGATGTCGGGTCGCGCGACCACGGCGTCGGTGAGGCTCATCAGGTCGGTGAAGGGTGCCTGACCCCAGGCGTCCCAGCCGCGGGCGATGAAGTCGAGGCCGTAGCCCGTCGAGAGTGCCGGGTCCGGCAGGAGGACGGCGTAGCCCCGCGCCACGGCGAGTGCCGGCGTCCACCGCCAGCTCCACTGGTTCCACGAGCCGAGCGGGCCACCGTGGACCCAGAGCAGGAGGGGAGCGGGCGCGGCTGTGCCGGCACCGGCCCCGGAGTCTGTGCCGGCCCCGGCGTCTGCGTCGTCCTCGGCGGTCGGCCGGAGCAGCCATCCGCGGACCCGGCTGCCGTCGGCAGCGGTCGTCTCGACGTCCTCGATGGTCGCACGCACCTCGGGCAGCGGCGCCGGGGTCGGCAGCGCGGTGACGGTGCCGTCCGGGTCGATCCGGACCGGGTGCAGCGGTGCGGTCCATGAGGCCCGGAGCGCCACGATGGTTCCCGTCGCCCGGTCGACCGCGACGCCGGAGTACGCGAAGTCGTCCGTCGTGACCTGTTCGGCGGGACCGCCGTCGAGTGGGAGCCGGAACACCGGACCGCGGCCCTCCTGGTCGGCGGTCGCGACGAGGGCGGCGTCGTCGGCGTCGAACACGAACTCGTTCGCCCAGCGGTCCCAGTCCCGGACGATCCGTCGCGCGTTCCCGCCGTCGACGTCCGCGACCCAGACCTCCTGGTCGTTCGGACCGGCCGGCGTGTCACGCGCCGCCCGGAGGTAGGCGATCGACCGGCCGTCGTGGCTGACGGTCGGCATCTCGACGTGGACGTCCGGTTCGTCGACGAGGACGGTGTGCGTGCCGGTGGCGACGTCGATCGCGACGAGACGGGTCCGGCCGTCCCGTCGTTCCTGCACCTTGAGCGCGGCGATGAGCGTCCGGCCGTCGGGGGTCAGCGCCTGTCCGGCGGTGTCCGCGCTCCGGCCGGGGCTCGGGGTGAGCGTCCGGGGTCGTGGGAGCCCGGTCGGGTACGGCTTCGTCGTCCCGCGTGCGGCGGTCTCGGCCGCGGTGGCGGTGGGGTCGTCCGGCCCGGCCGGTACCGTCGCGGTCTCCACCAGTCCGGCGAGGTCGAGCGCGAGCAGGTGCGGCTCGTCCGGCCCGAGGTCGTGGTCCCAGTACCGCACCGGGTAGGTCTCGTGGAGGATCGCCGTCACCGTCGACTCCGCGCGCGCGGCCCGGACGGCGGCGTCGCGCTCGAGCAGGTGCTCCGGGTCCGACGCGGCCGCGGGGAGCAGGTCCGCCCCGACCACGATCACGTCGGACTCGGCCGCCGTCGCGAGGACCCCGCCGGCACCGCCCGCGAACGCCGTCAGTGCCCGGGCCTCGCCGCCGGCGGCAGGGAGCATCCACACCTGGGACTCCTCGGTGTCGGCCGCGGCGTCGGTGTCGGTCCGTGCCGAGGTGAACAGCACGTCACCGTGCCGGGAGAACGCGACCCCGCTCTCGCCCTTCGCGGACCTGGTCAGCCGGACCGGGGCGCCGTCGCCGGCGGTCGGCACCGACCAGATGGAACGCCGGTACCCGGTGCGGTCGTGGTCGAGGGTGCTGACCGTCAGGACGACCCGGGTGCCGTCGGGCGCGAGGGCGATGCCGTCGACGCGGGGCAGGGCGATGAACGATTCGAGGTCGGAGAACGGGGTTGCCATGCCGTCACGCTACCGAGCGGCGCTCCAGAACGCCCCGACCTCGGCTGCGACGGCTGCGGCCTGTGCCCGACCGGCCGTCGCTGCTGGTCCTCGCGTCGAGACCGCGAGGACGTCCGTGCCGTACGCGGCCTGCGACGCATCGTCGGCGACGACCACGAGGACCTCCGACCCCGACGACCGGAGGGACTGCACCGCCACGTCGAGCCACGGTCCGGTCGGTGACGGCTGCTCCGGCCGACACGCCACCACGAGGACCCGGTCGTACCCGCTGGCGGCGTCCGCGTTGGTCGCCGACCGGGCACCCCCGTCGATGTGGCTCCGGCCCCCGATGTCGACCGGGGACCAGACGAGCGGCACCGAACAGCTCGCGGCGACGGCACGGGTGAGCGGGACGCCGTCCGCGGCCGTGAACACCCGGAAGGCACCGTCGACCGCGTCGACCGCGCACACGGCGAGCGCACCCGACGGCCAGGTCCCGCTCGGCAACGTCTCGGCGAACGTCGCCTCGCGCTCCCCGGGGGTCTGGCCGGCGGTCACCTCGAGCGCCAGCGCGCCGACCCGTGCCCGGGCCTCCTGGCCGCCGTCGTCCGTCCGGACGCCGCGGAGCCGCTCGGCGAGCAGCTCGCCGATGGCGTCCCAGTCCGGCCGCACGGGTTCCCGGTAGGACGACGGCATCGGAGCGAGCTGCTGCCGGTACGTCTCCTCGACCGCCCCGGAACGGAGCAGTGCGCCGACGACGCTCCCGGCACTCGTCCCGACGACCAGGTCGGCGTCGGCCAGGGGCACTCCGGCGTCGAGCAGACCGCTCGTCAGACCGAGCTCCCAGGCGATCCCGGCGACACCGCCGCCGCCGAAGACGATCGCGGTCCGCTGCTGTCCGATGGAGTACGTCATGCAGCATGCCTACCCGTCGTGTCTGGCAGGGTGGGCGTGTGCCGACGCTCTACGTGACCGACCTCGACGGGACCCTCCTCGCACCGACCGGCCGGGTCAGCACGTTCACCGCCGCCGCCGTGCGCGGACTGCAGGACGACGGCGTGCTCCTCACCTGCGCCACGGCCCGCTCCTGGTTGTCGACCTCGCGCGTCCTCGGCGACCTCCGCTTCGGCCTGCCGATGGTCCTCTACAACGGGATCCTCACCTACGACGCCGTCACCGGTTCGACGCTCGACCGACACGCGCTGCCCGACGACGTCGTCCGGCGGGCCGTCGACGTCTGCCGCGCGCACGGCTGCCCGCCGCTCGTGTTCCGCATCGACGAGACCGGTCAGGAGCGCGTGTCGTGGGTGCGCGCCGTGGCGAACCGGGGTGTCGCGAGCTTCTGGGACGACCGGCCGGCGGACCCGCGCAACGACCCGCTCGCGACGTGGGACGACCTGCCGACGTCCGGGGTGTTCATCGTGCAGGTGATCGGCGGCGAGGTCGAGATGCAGGCGCTCGCGGCGTCGATCCGCGCGGCCGTCGGCGACCGCGCCGTGGTCAACGCGCACCCCGACACCTACCATCCGGAGGAGGTCTGGCTCGAGGTCGCACCGGCCGGGACCTCGAAGGCGGTCGCCGTCGGGATGCTCGCCACCCGGCTCGGTGCGGACCGGGTCGTCGTGTTCGGCGACAACCTCAACGACCTGCCGATGTTCGCGGCCGCCGACGAGGCGTACGCCGTGCAGAACGCCGTCGCGGAGGTCCGCCGTGCCGCGACGGCGGTCATCGGGGGCAACGCCGACGACGGTGTCGCCCGGTGGCTGCTGTCGAACGCCCGTCAGCCGGCGTAGCGTTCTGCGCATGAGCGCTCAGCCCGCGGCCGCCGTCGCCGCCACGACCATCCTCCGCATCGGCCTCGGGACGGTCCTCGTCGCGCATGGCTCCCAGAAGCTGTTCGGCCTCTTCGGCGGGGGCGGGATCGAGGGCACCGCACAGGCGATGCACGGCATGGGGTTCCGCCCCGGCCGTCGGAACGCCGTGCTCGCGGGCATCGGCGAGGCCGGGTCGGGCGCCGCGCTCGTGCTCGGCGTCGGTACCCCGCTCGCCGGCGCCGGAGCGGCGACGACGATGGGCGTCGCGTCGAGCAGCCACGTGCCGAACGGGTTCTTCAACGCCGGGGGAGGCCTGGAGTTCCCGGCGTTCCTGGGGCTCGCGGCGGCGACGTTCGCGCTCGGGGGTCCCGGCCCGGTGTCGCTCGACCACGCGTCCGGCCACGTGCTCGACCGACCGTGGATGCGAGGACTGGCACTCGTGGCGATCCCGGTGGCGATCGGCGTGCAGGTCTACCGGCGGCGCCAGGTCCTGGCTGCGGAGCGGTCCGAGTCCGCCGAGACGTCCGGTTCCTGACCCGCCCCGGTCGCTGTTCGACCGACGAGGATGCGCGGAACCGGGGTCCGGGCCGTCCGACACCCCGGATCTCCGCATCCTCGCCATCGTTCGGCCAGGAGCCGCCAGCCAGCCGCAGCCCCAGGAGCCGCCAGCCGCCGGCCGGCCTGAGCCCCCGGCCCGGCCAGCTACTCCGGCGCCACCTCGACGAGGACCTTGCCGACCGTGTCCGCCTCCACCGCGGCGTGCGCGTCCGCGGTCCGCTCCAGCGGGAACCGGGTGATGGGCAGCCCGTGCTCCTCCCCGACCGGCAGGGCGCCGTCCCGCAGTGCCGCAGTGACGTCCTCGGCGGCGGCCGCCAGGGCGTCGTCCCCGATCGTGTAGAGCAGCAGGAACTGGTACCGGGCGTTGATGCCCATGTTCGGCCGCACCGGCAGCGTCGCCTCGTCGCCGCCGTTGTTCGCGTAGATCGACACGACGCCGTGGTTCGCGAGGACCTTCGACACGAGTTCGGCGTTCTGCGGGATCGAGACCTCGACCACGATGTCGACACCGTCCGGCGCGAACTCCCGGATCTGCGCGGCGGCGTCGTCTGACCGGTAGTTCACCGTGTGGTGCGCACCCGCAGCCGTCGCGAGGGCCGCCTTGGCATCGCCGCTGACCGTCGAGACCACCGTCGCACCGGACCACCGCGCGAGCTGGATCGCGGCATGGCCGACGGCACCGGCACCACCTGCGACGAGCACCGTCCGGCCGGTCAGTGCCCCGGGCGAGAGCCGCGTGGGACCCTGCTCGTGCGTGGTGAGGGCGCGGTGCGCGGTCATCGCCGGGACCCCGAGGGACGCGCCGACGTCGAACGAGACCCCGTCCGGGAGCGCGACGACCCGGGACGCCGGGACCACGGTGAACTCCTGCGCAGTCCCGGTCGGCCGCGAAGCGGCGGCCATGTACAGCCAGACGCGGTCCCCGACGGCGAGCCCGTCGACGCCGGACCCGACCGCATCGACCACGCCCGCGCCGTCCTGGTTCGGTGTGATCTCGGGGAACGGCAGGGAGTCGCCGTACGTCCCGCCCGCACGGGCCTTCCAGTCGGTGGGGTTCACCCCGGAGGTGACGACGCGCACGCGCACCTCGCCGGCCCCGGGATCCACCACGGGGCGGTCCGCGAGCTCGAGGACGGACGGGTCACCGGTGTGCGTGTAGATGATGGATTGCATGCTCCTACCCAACACCGGCCCGCCGTGCGGGATTCCGGGCGGACCGGACGGGAGGCACGGCAGACCCCGGAACGCGGCCGCCGTCGCGGGGTCTGCCGCGCCTCCCGGCCGCCGTCGCGGGGTCTGCCGCGCCTCCCGGACGCTGCGCGCCACCTCCCGCCCGAGACCGCGGGGACACGCCGGCGCTCGCTCCGCGAGATCGCAGGACGCGCCGTCTGGCGCGCACGCCACGCGGCGTGTTCTGCGACCTCGAGTCGGCGAGACGGGCGCGGCGGGGCGCGGCGCGCCGCGCCGCGGCGCGCCCCGCTCAGCGGTGGCCGACGATGGCCGGCAGCGGGAGGTGGTGGCGCAGGTGCACCTCGACGTGGAGGCCGCCGCGCCGGGCGAGCACCACGCCGATGACGGCCGCTGCGAGCGCCGGGACGCCGCCGGCGACGACCATCCCGACGTGCGCACCGAAGTGGTCGACGATCTGCCCCATGAGCGGGCCGCCGATCGCCTGCCCGCCGAGCAGCACGAGCACGTACAGCGACATCACGCGACCGCGGATGGCGATGTTCGAGGACATCTGCACGAGCGAGTTCGACGCCGTCTGGAACAGCAGCTGCGCCATCCCGACCGCGACGAGCATCACGGTGAAGGGCGCGATGGACGGGATCGCCCCCGTCACCACGAGCAGCACGCCGGTGGTGAACACGCCCGTGACGATGGTCCGCAGCCGTACCACCGCCCGCCGGGTGGAGAGGAGTGCACCGGTCAACGCGCCGATCGCGACCATCGAGTTGAAGAGCCCGTAGCCACCGGCGCCGACGTGGTAGACGTCCGACGCGAACGCCGAGAGCATCACGGGCATCGTGAGCGCGAACACCGAGAAGAAGGCCACCAGGATCACCGGCACGATGATCGTCGGCTTGCCGACCGCGTACCGGAGGCCCTCGGCGAGCTGGCCCTTCCGGCGCGGCATGGGCGGGGTGCGGTGCAGCTGCGCCACGTTGAGGAACGAGAGCGTCACGACCACCGCGGCGCACGCGATCGCGTTGATCCCGAACGACCAGCCGGCCCCGACCGACACCAGGAGGACGCCGGCCACCGCGGGTCCGATCATCCCGCCGAGCTGGAACACCGAGGAGTTCAGGCTGATCGCGTTCCGGAGGTGCTTCGGGCCGACGATCTCGGTGACGAACACCTGTCGGGCGGGGTTGTCGATGACGGTGACGAGCCCGACGACGAACGCGATCGCCCAGATGTGCCACGCCTCGACGACGCCGCTCAGCGTCAGGACGGCGAGCAGGGCGCTGAGGACCGCGAACGACCCCTGGGTGATCATCATGAGCACCCGCTTGGAGTAGCGGTCGACGAGCACGCCGCCGAGGAGCCCGAAGAGCAGCATCGGGGCGAACTGCATCGCCACGGTGATGCCGACGTCCGCGACGGACCCGGTGAGCTGCAGCACGAGCCAGTCCTGGGCGACGCGCTGCATCCAGCCCGCGGTCATCGCGACGAGGTTCGTGGCGGTGAACAGCCGGAAGTTCGGCACCGACAGGGCGATGAGCGTGTGTCGCCACGGGGGTCGGTCGGCCTGGATCGGCAGGGGCTCGGTGGGCGGGAAGGCGGTCGGCGGACGGGTGGACGTGGGCGCGCTCACGGTGGGTGCTCCGATGTCGATGACGGGAGGTGGTTCGAGGTCCGGGAGCCCGTGGCCGCCGCGGAACCGGTACCCTCTCGAAACTAGTTGCCCGGTGGCCATTCGATCCCCGTATGGTTGCTATCACTCCATTCGACTTCGCAATGACAGGGGTGCACCGGTGCTCGATCCCGTGCTGCTGCAGACGTTCCTCGCCGTCGCCGAGACGTCGAGCTTCACCCAGGCCGCGTCCCGCCTCGGCATCAGCCAGCCGACCGTGTCGCAGCACGTGCGCCGGCTCGAGGTGGCCGCCGGACGCACCCTCGTCGCACGGGACACCCGCGGGGTCGCGCTCACCGACAACGGCGACGCGATGGCCGGGTTCGCGCGGACGATCCTCGCCGCACACGCCCAGGCCGACTCGTACTTCTCCGGGTCGGCGACGCGAGGCCGACTGCGGTTCGGGGCGGCCGACGACCTGGCGATCACGCAGCTGCCCCGGATCCTCCGCGACTTCCGTCGCCTGCACCCGCAGATCAACCTCGAGCTGACGGTGACCCAGTCCACCCCGTTGCTCCGACGGCTCCGGGCGGGGCAGCTCGACCTCGTGTTCATCAAGCAGACCGCGGGGGAGTCCGCCGACGGCACGCGGGTCGCGACGGACCAGATGGTGTGGATGGCGCAGGACGGCATCGCGGTCGAGCAGCACGAGCCGGTGCCGCTCATCGCGTACCAGGCGCCGAGCATCAGTCGGCAGATGGCGATCGACGCACTCGAGGCGGCGGGCCGCACCTGGCGGATCACCTGCAACACGCGTGACGTGAACGGGGTGCTGGCGGCGGTCCGGGCCGGGATCGGGGTCGCGGTGTTCCCGCACTCGCTCATCCCCGCGGACCTCGTCAAGGTGTCGCAGCGGCTCGGGCTCCCGGACCTGCCTGCGGTCGACTACGTGCTCATGGCGAACCCGACGGTCGCACCGGAGCCGGTGGACGCGCTGACGAACGCGATCCTGTCCCGCGGAGTGATCCGCGCGGTCTGAGCCCGCACCCGGGCGCGGTGGCGGCGCTACGCGGTCAGCCGGGTCGGTCCGGTCCCGGACAGGGGCGGGAGCGTCACGCCGGCGAGCGGCCCCAGCACGACGGCGACCTGGTAGAGCGTCAGGGCGATCCCGACGACGCCGAGCACCACCCCGAGGAGCGCGAGCATCCGCTGCCACGACACGGTCGCCCGACCGCGGAGGACCGCGACCGCGAGCGCGACGGCGACCAGGCCGACGACGATGCCCACCAGGTGCACCTGCCCGCCGTGCAGCACGCTCCAGGCAGCGATCGCGAGCGCGCCGAGGCCGAGCACTGCGCCGAGGGCGGCTCCGGCTCCCGGGGGGACGGCGGGACGCGAGGGGGCGGCGGGACTCGCGGGGGCCGCGGGACTTGCGGGGGCGGCGTCCACGGGGGCGTCGTGCGGTGCCGGGGTCAGGACCGACGTCGGTGCGGGCGTCGGTGCGGGTGTTGGTGCGGTTGTCGATGCGGCGGTCGTCCCGCGTCGCGGTGCCCTCGGCGGGCGGTCGGTGGTGCGCTGCCGTGCGGCCGCGCGGGCGGCGGCACGGGTGGCGGCTGCCCGGCGGCGGGTCTCGGCCTTCGACACGGGGACCGGTCCGGCCGGGAGGCCCGCATCACCGCCTGCGGACGCTCCAGCCTCCGCAGGGTGGTCGGTCGCGGTCGCCCCGGGGACGACGAGTCCGGCGGTGGCGTCTGCGGCGAGGTCCGGAGCGGGGGTGGTCGGCGCCGACTGCGACGTCGGTCGGACGACGGGCTGCCCGGCGACGATGGGCTGGCCGGGGACGACGGGCTGGCCGGCGAGGGCGGCCCTGCCGGGGACGACGGGCTGGCCGGCGAGGGCGGCCCTGCCGGGGACAGGGGTCTGCGGCACGGACGAGGGTGCGGCACCGAACCGCGTGGCCGCGTCCGGTGCAGCGGCGTCCGGCGACGCGGGTGCGCCCCACCGCGGCGCGGACTGCGGCACCGTCGCGGATCGGCCTGCCGTCGGGGGCTGCTGCGGCGCACCGTACTGCGGTCCGCCGGTCGAGCGCTGCGGCGTCGGAGCGGGCGCGTCGCTCCCCGGGACGATGACGTGTTCCAGGCCGGGGACCGAGAACCGGGGCCGTCCGACGGTCGGTTCCGCGAACGCCTGCTGCTCCCCGTCGAGCTGCCCGGCTCCCGGCGGGGTCGGGGACGGCGCGGTCTGCGCGGTCTGCCCGGGCCGGAGCTGCGCGGGCGGCTTCGGCGACGGCCCGGCCTGCGCCGGAACCGGCTGTCCGGCGGACCGGGGCGGGACGGGCCGAGCGCCGGACTGCGCCACCCGAGCCTGGTGCGACGCGGCCTGCTGGAGCGCGATCTGCTGGGCCGCGGCCTCCTGGGGTGTCGACGGCGGCACCTGGCCCGGCCGTGGCACCGTGCCCTGCCGAGGCGCGGACTGCGGCGCGGCGGGCTGTCCGGGGGTCGTCTGGCCGGGCGTCGACGCGTCGGCGGCGAGCGGCCGGTGCGCGCGCTGCCCCGGCATCGACGGCAGCGGCGTGCCGGCCGGTTGCGCCACCACCGGCGTCGGGACGACGGGTGCGCCGTCGCCGCCGACCGCCGGCGACGGTGGGACCTGCTGCTGCATCGGTCGGGTCTCGATCCGCGGCGACGTGGGCGCCGGTCCGAGCGTCCCCTCGACCGGTGGGAAGTCCGGCACGACGGCGTCGGGGTCGAGGGCCGGGACGCCGGGGCGGGTGTCGGTCGGGACGGTCCGCGCGAGCGGTGCGGACGTGGCGGGGGCGGGTCGCGCCTCCGATCCGATCGGTGACGTCGGCTGCGCCGGCGGCGCGGTGGGAGCGGCCACGGGGGAGTTCGGGGCGGGCGGCAGGCCGGGGGTCGCAGCGTCGGACGCGAGGGGGATCGGCGGCGCGGTCACCCACGCCGGCAGCGGTTTCCTCGGTCTCGGACCGACCGACTGCGGGTCGGGCTCAGTGGCGGTGGCCGGACGGGCGGCGGTGGCGGCGGGCGCGGTCGGACGTCCGACGTCCCCGGGTGCGGGAGCGGCGGTGAGTGCGGCGAGCTCGACGGGGATCGCCGTGACGGTGTCGAAGGCGGTCTCGAGGCGACGACGGGCTGGTGCGTCGGGGACGAGCGGACCGGACGTGGTGGGGACGACGGCGGAGGCGTGCGGGGCGGCGGCCGGCGTGGCGGCCGGGGACGGTGCGGGTCGGTCGGGCGGGCCCGGCAGACGATGTGACCCCACGATGAACTCCTCGATCCTGCAGACGCGTTCCTCCATTTGTAGCGAGCATCGGTCGACTCCGGACTCCCCAGTCCGGGTCACGCCGGTACGGTCGAGGACATGGCAGACATCGAACACCGTCCACTCGGTCCCTCCGGACTCGTCGTCTCGACGGTCGGCATCGGGTGCAACAACTTCGGCCGACCGGGGACGGCCACCGAGACGCAGGAGGGCACCGACGCGGTCGTGGGCGCCGCCATCGACGCGGGGGTCACGCTGTTCGACACGGCGGACGTCTACGGCGGTGAGCCCGGTCGGTCCGAGACGATGATGGGCAGGTCGCTCGCCGGACGACGCGACCAGATCGTCCTGGCGACGAAGTTCGGTGCCGACATGCGCGGCGCGAACGGTCCGGACTGGGGGGCGAGAGGGTCGCGACGGTACGTGCGACTCGCCGTCGAGTCGTCGCTCCGACGGCTCGGGACCGATTGGATCGACCTCTACCAGATGCACACACCGGACCCGATCACCCCGATCGAGGAGACCCTGTCCGTGCTCGACGACCTGGTCCGCGAGGGCAAGATCCGCTACGTCGGCCACTCGAACTTCGCCGGGTGGCAGATCGCCGAGGCCGAGCTGACGGCGTCGATCGCCGGGACGACGGCGTTCGTGTCGGCGCAGAACGAGTACAGCCCGCTCGCGCGCGGCGTCGAGGACGAGGTCCTCCCCGCAGTGCGCGCGTACGCCCTCGGGTTCCTGCCGTACTTCCCGCTGTACAACGGTCTGCTCACGGGCAAGTACACGGAGGCGGGCGGCCCCGCGGACGGCCGGATCTCGACGCTCAAGCCCGAGCTGCTCGAGCGCGCCCCGTGGGACGTGCTCCGCGCGGTCCAGGGGTTCTGCGACGCCCGGGGGATCTCGATGCTCCAGGCGACCTTCGCGTGGTTGCTCGCGCAGCCCGGGTTGACGAGCGTCATCGCCGGTGCCACCAAGCCGGAGCAGATCCTGCAGGACGTCGATGCCGGCACGGCGTGGACGCCGTCCGAGGACGAACTCGTCGAGCTCACGGTGCTGTTCGACGGCGCGTAGCCGTCCGAGTGGGCGCCGTGCGGGATGCGGACATGGGTGTCGGACGCCGGGCTCCGGCCGACCCCGGCCGCGTAACGTCGCCGCTCCGCAGCCGTTCGAGGCTGTGGAGCCAAGGAGCTGACATGGCAGGCAACCTCATCGGACGGTCGATCACCGACCTCAGCGCGGGCACCTGGTTCGGAGGGTCCCTGATGGGTGCCCTCGGACTGAACGGTGCGGCAGCCGAGGCGAAGGACGCGGAGGAACGGACCCGGCTCGCCGCGATCGGCTGGCAGCGGTGGGCTCCGGTCCAGGGTGCCGCGACCGGTCTGTACGTCCTCGGCTCCCTCACCGAACTCTGGAGCAACAAGGGGCGGTCCGCCACCCAGCACGGCGTCGGGCGCCTCAACGCGTACAAGGCCGTCGTCCTCGTGGCGGGGGTCGCCGCGACCGTCTACACCGGTGTGATCGGTGCCCGGTACGGGCGGCTCGTCGCCGAGGACTCCCGGAAGGGCGAACCCGCCGAGGGCGCCACCGAGCCGGGCACAGGGACCTCGCCGGAACTCGCGAGCGTGCAGAAGCAGCTCCGGGTCATGCAGTGGGTGCAGGTCGTCTTCGGAGGATGGCTCATCGTCGTCGACGCCAAGGAGGGCGAGATGCAGCGCCCGGCGAACGTCGCGAAGGGCATCGCGCGGAAGCTCGCCAAGCGCTGATCCCGCGCCGTCCTACATGTCGGCGTAGCGCTTCGCGTCCGCGACCGCGAGCTCCAGGCCGACCGCGTCGAAGGGCTTGACGTACCCGGGGGTGTCGCGCTGGATGCGCCATCCCTCGCTGAGCACACCGATGTCGACCGGTTCGAACCCGAACTCGTCGACGAGGTCGGCGACGGCCTTCCGTGCCTCCGGGTCATCTCCGGCGACGATGAGTGCGCGCCGGCCGACGGTGCCCTTCGGGGAGCCGGCGGTCGTGAGGTCGGACGCCATGATGTGGTTGAACGCCTTCACGACGTGGGCGTCCGGGAGCTGGTCTTGGAGCAGCTCGGAGACGGTCGTCGACTCGTCGTCGAGCGCCTCGATCTGTCCGTCGCGCTGCGGGTAGTAGTTGTTCGTGTCGACGACGACCTTGCCCGCGAGCGCGGCGGCCGGGATCGACGGGATCGCTGCGAGCGGGGTCGTCACGACGACGAGGTCGCCCTGGGCCGCGGCCTCGTCCCTGGTGGCGGCGGACGCGTGCTCGCCGAGTTCCGCGACGAGGTCCGCGAGCGTCTCGGGACCGCGCGAGTTGCTCATCACGACGTCGTAGCCATGTTCGACGGCGAGCCGGGCGAGCTGGGAGCCGATGTTTCCTGAACCGATGAATCCGATGGTGGTCATGCCTCCAGACAACGCCCGTGGTGCCGGTGCATTCCGAGGTTCCTCCCGGGAGCGGCAGGGTGCAGGATGTGGGACATGACGCACGAGTTCCGCGACGAACCAGCGCAGGACCGGTACACCCTCACGGTCGACGGCGAGCTCGTGAGCGTGCTCGACTACCGGGTGGACGGCGACGCCATCGCGTTCCCGCACACCGCCACGATCCCGGCGCACCGGGGTCGCGGGTACGCTGCGGAGCTCGTCGCCGCCGCGGTCGACGACGTCGAGCAGCACTCCGCCCGCCGGGTCGTGCCGATGTGCTGGTTCGTCAGCGCGTGGTTCGACCAGCACCCCGAACGATCCCACCTGCTCACCCGCTGAGCCCCCGACAGGAGTCCGCCATGCAGCGCATCGTCCCGTTCCTCTGGTACGACCACCAGGCCGAGGACGCGGCCCGGCTCTACACCGGGCTGTTCCCGGACTCGTCGATCGACACCGTGACGAAGATGGCCGACGACCGGACCGTCGTCGTCGAGTTCACGCTGCTCGGGCAGCCCTTCCGGGCGATGAACGGCGGACCGGGCCACCCCCACTCCGACGCGGTCTCGTTCCAGGTCGACGTCGACGACCAGGCGGAGCTCGACCGGGTCTGGGACACGCTCGTCGCGGACGGCGGTCGCGGAGTGGGGTGCGGCTGGCTCGTGGACCGTTGGGGCCTTTCCTGGCAGGTCGTGCCGACACGGCTCGGGGAGCTGATGGCGGACCCGGACCCCGAGCGGGCCGGCCGGGCGATGGCCGCCATGATGGAGATGGTGAAGCTCGACGTCGCGGCGCTCGAGGCAGCTGCCGACGGGCGATGAGTCCGCGGTGACGCAGGAGGGACACGGCCGACTCCGCGAGGCCGACGTCGCCCGCGCGTACGCGGAGCTGTCGCGGATCACCCGGCGTGCTGCGGTCCGGGCGCGCGGGCCGGAGTCGGCGCTCAGCATCGTGGACCACTCCCTCGTCGACTTCGTCGCGCAGCATCCCGGGTGCATGGCCATCGACATCGCCCGGTCCCTGCGTCTCAACCGGTCGACGATCTCCCGACAACTGGCCGGCCTCGTCCGCGCCGGACTCGTCGAGACGGTCGACGGCGGCACCGGGAACGGGAAGCCGCTCGGTGTGACCGAGACGGGTCGTACGTCGCTCCAGCGGTCGGTGCGCCTGCACCGGGACAGCCTCGAGGAGCGCCTGGCGTCCTGGTCGGACGACGACGTCGCGCTCCTCGCCGGTCTCCTCGAGCGGCTCGGCGCCGCCGACACCGTCGCCGCGGGCGGCACCGTCGCCGCGGACGACACCGCGGACGAACCGGCCGACACCCCCGACACCGTGTCCGGGCGCTGACGGACATGGGTGCGATCGACGTCGTGGCGCTCTCCGACACCCACCTGCCGAAGCGTGCGAAGGACCTCCCGGCGGCACTGTGGGCCGCGATCGACACCGCCGACGTCGTCGTGCACGCGGGGGACTGGGTCGACCTCGACACGCTCGACCGGATCGCGGCGCGGGCGTCGGTGCTCGTCGCAGTGCGTGGGAACAACGACGGCCCCGAGTTCGACGACCGGCTCCCGCTCGTGGCGACGAGGACCATCGGCGACCTGCGGTTCGCGGTGGTGCACGAGACCGGGGCGTCGACCGGTCGCGAGACCCGGATGGCAGCCGAGTACCCGGACGCCGACGTCCTGGTGTTCGGACACTCGCACATCCCGTGGGACACCGTCGCACCGAACGGTCTCCGGCTGCTCAACCCGGGGTCGCCGACCGACCGCCGTCGGCAGCCGACCGGGACCTGGATGCGGATCCGGGTCGACGGGTCGGACCTCGGCGTCGAGCTGGAGCGCGTCCCACCCCGCGGCTCATCCTGACCGCGACGACCGTGGCCGCGGCTCATCCTGACCGCGGCTCATCCTGACCGCGGCCGATCCTGGCCGCGCCTGACCGGGACGTGGGAGGCTTGCCCCATGCACGACGAGCCGCGCGGCGACCTCCCCGGCCCGGTCGAGCACCCGCCCGTCCCCGCTGGTTCGCACCCGGGGCCGCCGACCGGCCCGCGCGACCCGGGCGACGCCTGGGCGTACGGGCCGGACGGCCGGAAGGCGTGGGGGCTCTTCGGGGCCGCCGGCCTGCTCGTCGACGACGGCGCGGGCCGGGTCCTCCTGCAGCACCGCGTCGAGTGGAGCCACTACGGCGGCACGTGGGGCATCCCGGGCGGCGCGCGGCACGAGGGCGAGGACGCCGTGACCGGTGCCCTCCGCGAGTCCGCGGAGGAGGCCGCCGTCCCCGCCGATGCGCTCCGGCTCCGGCACACGTCCGAGCTCGACCTCGGCTTCTGGACCTACACCACGGTCGTCGCCCGCGCCGACCGGCCGTTCGACCCGGTGATCGGCGACCGGGAGAGCCTGTCGCTCGACTGGGTCGCCGTCGACGCCGTCGAGGCCCTTCCCCTGCACCCGGGCTTCGGCGCGAGCTGGCCGGGGTTCCGTGCCGCGTTGCCCTCGTCGCCGGCGGTGGTGGTCGACGCCGCGAACGTCGTCGGCAGCGTCCCGGACGGCTGGTGGCGGGACCGCGCCGGTGCTGCCGCGCGGCTCGTCGACGAGATCGGCGGGGTGGCCCGCACCGGGATCCCGGCGGACGAGTTCGCGCTGCCGTTCACGACCTGGTGGCCGGCCTGGACCGTGGTCCTCGAGGGCGATGCGCGCGCGACGCATGCGCCGGTCGTCCCCGGACCGTCCGGGTCCGCGGCGGCATCGGTCGACGTCGTGCTCGCGCCGGGGAGCGGGGACGACACGATCGTCGCGGAGACGGGCCGCGCGCTCGCGTCCGGGCACGCTCCCGTCCTCGTGGTCACGGCCGACCGGGAGCTCCGGTCCCGGGTCGAGGCCTTCGGGGCCGCGACACGCGGCCCCTCCTGGCTCCGCGAGCGCTTCCCGTCCGGGCGACCCTAGGCGATCGCGCCCCCGGGTTCCGCGGAGTCGGGCGCCGGGTCGAGGGCGGCCCGCACCGCGGCCGTGAGCCCCGACACGAGGACCTCGAGCGGCACCGCGGTCGCGTCCGGACGCTCGGACACGCGGGTCTCCGGCGTCGCCGGGACGTGCACGAACCCCGCGCGCATCCCGGGACGCTCCGCCGCCAGGGACTGCAGCGCGTAGAAGACGTGGTTGCACACGTACGCGCCCGCGGTCGCCGACAGGGCGGCAGGAGCGCCGGCCTGCTGTGCCGCCGCGACCATCCGCTTGACCGGGAGGGAGGTGAAGGAAGCGGCCGGGCCTCCGGACCGGACCGGGGCGTCGACGGGCTGTGCGCCGTCCGCGTCCGGGATCCGGGCGTCGTCGAGGTTCACCGCGATGCGTTCCGGGGTGATGCCGGTGCGCCCCTCGGCGAGGCCGACCGCGACCACGACGTCCGGCACCACCCGGTCGACTGCCGCGGTCAGGACCTGTACCGCACGGTCGAACGCCACCGGGAGGAGCACCGCCTCGACCCGCTCGTCGCCCTGCCAGTCTGCGGCGATCGCCGACACGGCGTCCCACGACGGGTTGCGGACGGCACCCGCGAACGGTTCGAACCCGGACAGGAGGATCGTGGTCATGCGGCAAGCGTAGGCCGGGTCCGGTGGCCGGTCGCGTCCGGCGACCCCACCGCCGCACGTTTCCGGCAGGTGAAATCAGCAGTCACATCGGCAACGACCAGGAACGCGACGAGTAGCCTTGCCGGACGACGTCGACGACGACGTCACGCTTGGAGGCTGACCCATGGAACGGATCACCAGGGCCGACGACCGGGTCCACCGCCCGGCCGGACCGTGGACCCCGACGGTGCACCGGTTGCTCGCCCACCTCCACGACGCCGGCTTCGTCGCGGCCCCCGAGCCGATCGCCCTCGGCGAGATGCTCGAGACCGTGTCGTTCATCCCAGGCCAGGCCGGCGAGTACCCGTGGACGGCCGACGTCGCCTCCGAGGCGGCCCTCGTCACGTCCGCCCGCCTGCTCCGGAACTACCACGACGCGGCGGCGACCTTCGTGCGGAGCGAGGACGACATCTGGTCGCAGGCAGCGCGCCTGCCCGTGGAGACCATCTGCCACGGTGACTTCGCGCCGTACAACTGCTCGTTCGACGGCCGGAACGCCGTCGGCATCTTCGACTTCGACACCGCGCACCCGGGTCCCCGGGTCTGGGACGTCGCGTCCGCGGTGTACCGGTTCGCCCCGCTCACGACGGGCGACGACCGCAGCACACCGACGCCGAGTCTCGATCACCGACTCGTCCGCGCCGCCGAGTTCTGCCGGGCCTACGACCTGGACGCCGGGAGTCGCGCGGAGCTCGTCGACGCGATGGTCGCCGGCCTCGTCGCGCTCGTCACCACGATCGAGACACGCGCGGCGGCCGGCGACGCCAAGTTCGCCGAGGACCTCGAGCAGGGCCACGCGGACCTCTACCGCGCGGACGTCGCGTACATCGAGTCGCACGCTGCCGCGATCCGGGACGCGGTGCGCTGAGCACATCGATGACGCGCGCTCCGACACCGGCGCGACTCCGCGCCGAACGGGTCGCGTCCCAGGGGATCGGGCGGAGCGCCGCGGTCCTCGGCGGCCAGGCCGTCGCGGTCGGTCGGGTCCTCGACCGGATGCTCGCGCTGCAGGGGCAGGACCTCGGCCTCGACGACCGGCTCCTCGACCGGGCACGGGACCTGGTCGTCGGCGCGCTGTCCGGCGGGGTCGCGATGACCCGGGGCGAGCTGTTCGCGGTCCTCGAGGCCGGCGGTGTCCCGACCTCGGCGCAGCGCGGCGCCCACCTGCTGCTGCACTTCGCGCAGGAGTCGTTGATCGTGTGGGGCCCGTCGGCGCCCGTCGGACAGGCGCTCGTGCTGTTCGACGAGTGGGCACCCGCGGCCGGACCGGTCCCCGAGCGGGACGAGGCACTCGGGCGGGCGCTCCTCGGGTACCTCCGCGGTCGCGCCCCGGCCACGCTCGCGGACTTCGCCGGGTGGACGAAGCTGCCGCTCGCGGACGCACGGCGGGCCCTCGAGGTCCTGCGGTCCTCGGGCGGGGCGTTCCCGGGCGGCAGCGGCGAGGAGGTCGAACGGATCGGGGGCGACTCGGACCGCGACGTCGACGCCCTGCTGCGCCTGCCCGGGACGGCGACCGGGACGGGTGCCGACCTCGCCCGCGGCCCGGTCCGCGTCGCGAGTGCACACCTGCTGCCCGGGTTCGACGAGCTCCTGCTCGGGCCCGCCGACCTGCGCGCCGTGACCGCCGCGGCGGAGCGGTACGGGCACTTCGCGGACTCGGCCGTCTCGGTCGCCGGCGGCTGACCGCGGGCGCCGGGTGCGCCTCCCGCCCGGGCCCGATCTGCCGATCCGGTCTTCCGCGATCGCACGGGTGCGCGCTACGGTCCTGGCATGGGGGAAGGCACGCTCGACGAACCGGTGATGGCGGCGACCGGACGGACGCTCCGGTTCCGCGGATGGATGGTCGTCCTGCTGACGATCGTGGTGCTCGCGCTCTACCAGGCGCTCGGGACCTGGAGCGCCGGCGGCGGCCTCGGCGGTGTCGACGCCGACGGCAACTGGGTCGACGCGTCCGGCGCGGTGGTCGACCGGGCGCCCCCGTCGGTGGAGGTCGTGGGACATCCGGCGCCGATCGTCGTGTTCTTCATCGTGTGCGCCGCGGCGGTCGCTCTGGCCGTGCCGCCGGTCCTCGCGCGGACCGGCCACGACCGGGCCGGACGACGACTCCGGACGGTCGCGACCTGGGCGATCCCGGTGCTGCTCGTCGTCGGGGTCCTGGTGTACAGCGTGTGGCAGCTGCACGTCGTCACCGCCGCCGTCGCCGTCGGTGACGTCCACCCCGCGTTGTTCCCGTTCGGTGGTGCGACCGCGACCGTCGGACCGATGACACGCTGAGCCGTGGCCGTGGCCGTGGCCGTGGCCGTGGCCGTGGCCGTGGCCGTGGCCGTGGCCGTGGTCGTCGCCAAGGCCGTGGCCGTCGCACCGGCACCCTGCGCTCCGGCGGTGCCCAGCGGATGCCCGGGTTCCGCACGGCTCGCCGTGACCGGACACGCACCGCGGTTCGGTACTGTTCCAGGGCCATGACCGACAGCCCTGCCGACGCGACGCCGTACGAGGTCCTCGGTGTCACCGCCACCGTCGACGCCGACGAACTCCGTCGTGCCTACCGACGAGCCGCCCGTGAGACCCATCCCGACCTCGGCGGCGACCCGCAGCGGTTCCGTGCCCTGCAGTCCGCATGGGAGCGCGTCGGCACGCCCGAGGCGCGGCGTGCCTACGACTCCGGTGCCGCGGCGAGTGCGTCGATCCACGCGCCGTCCGGGTCGTCGGTCTGGCGCTCCGACGCCGGCCGCTCCGCGTACGCCCCGCCGTCCGCGCGGCGTGACTCCCGTCCCCGAGCACGGTCGTTCGGGCATCCCGGCGGCCGTTCGAGAGAGGTCTTCCTGCAGGCGGAGCGGGAGTGGGTGGGGCTCGGCGACCCGATCGAGGACCCGTACGACCCGCAGCTCGTCCGCTCCGCTCCTCGGCACATCCGACGCCTCCTCGGGGAGGCCCTGGCCGAGGAGTCGACCGCGCTCATCGTCGGCGACCTGGGCATCGGCGTGACGGTCTGGCACGACGTCGACGCCGGACCGGAGGGCAAGCTCGACCACGCCGTCCTCGCACCGTCCGGTCTGTGGGCACTCGAGTCGATCGACTGGGGCGGCCCGGTCGAGGTCGAACGCGGCGAGGTCGTCGGACCGACGCTCGCGCCGGGGGAGAAGCCCGTCAAGGAGCTCGTCCGTGCGGCACGCGCCGTCACGAAGCAGACGCGGGTGCGGTTCACCGGGCGGATCCTCGTCGTCCCGGACACCGCGATCGAGGACGACGTCCAGATCGTCGGCAACCCGAAGAAGCCGACCGCGCTCGTCGTCAAGCGGCGCAGTCTCGCGATGGTGCTGAACGGCGGGTACGGACCTGACCGGGGGGCCGTCGACGTGTTCGAGGTGCGGGCCCGCCTGCAGGAGACCGTCCGCTTCGTGTAGCCCCTCGGTCCGCTGCCGGCCGACGTCGCTCAGTGGCCGCGCAGTCGCTTCAGGTCCCGACGCTCCCGCTTGCTCGGCCGCCCGGTGCCGCGGTCGCGCGTCGGCACGAAGCCCGCCTCTTCGGGCGTGGGCGGCGGCGGGGTGCGGTCGTCGACGTACTCCGCGGCGACGGCCGCCCCGACACGCTTGACGATGACGCCCTTGACGACGACGATCCGGTCGAAGCCGTTCGCGCGCACCCGGACCTCGTCCCCGGGGCCGACCGTCTGCGCGGCCTTGGCCCGCTCCCCGTTCACCCGGACGTGGCCGGCGCGACATGCAGCGGTCGCGGCGGAGCGGGTCTTCGCGAGCCGCACCGCCCAGATCCAGCTGTCCACCCGGGCGCGTTCCATGCCGGACAGCCTAGGCGCGGCCTCGGGGCACCGGCCGGTGCGTCGTAGGGTTGCCCCGTGGACCGCGACGACGACCGTGCCGGCGTGCACCGTCGCCGTGCGGTGGCGTTCCTCGCCGCGGCGCCGCTCGGGAGCCGCGTGGTCGTGCGGGCCCTCGACGGCACCGGTGCGCGGGACGCACTCGGCGAGCTCGTCGCCCGGACGGACACCTCGTGCACGGTCCGGACGAGGCGGGAGGACCTCCGCATCGCCCTCACGGACGTCGTCGCGGCGAAGCCGGTCCCGCCGCCGCCCGCCCCACGCCCGCGTCGCGGCGTGTCCTGACCGCCGCGACGCGCCCCGCGCCTCGTCCCCGCCGCCGCCCCGTCCCCGCCGCCTCGTCCCCGTCCCCGCCGCCGCGCCGTCCCCGCGCGCCTCGTCGGACACGTGCGTCCCCGCCCGTAGCGTGGACCGCATGGACGTCTCCCCGCTGCCCGGTCCGGAACGCGCGGGCACGGTCGAGGAGCGCACCGCCCGCATCACCCTGCGCCGCCCCGTGTCGTGGACGAGCGACGTCCCGTCGGGCAGTGACCTCAGGATCACGGCCGGCACGACCCCGGGCGACGGCACGGTCTCGGGCGACGGCACCGCGACCGGCGTCGTCGTGACCGTGCGCTCCCGTCCGAGCGAGCACGACGTCGTCACCGAGCACCGCGGACTCCTCGACCGACTCCCCGGTTCCGTGGACGGCGTCCTCGTCGTCGGCGTCGATCCGTGGACGACCGCCGGCGCCCCGGGACGGCTCGTCGAGTACCGCCGACCGACCCCGGCGGGCGACACGCTCGTGACCCACCTGCTCCTCGCGACGGGGCGCCACCGCGTCGACCTGCTCGTGGAACGGCCCCTCGCCCTGGTCGCGACGACCGACGACGAGGTCTTCCGGGTCCTCGACTCGGTGCGGGTCGTCGGCACGCCCCCCGCGCCGACGGTTGCTCGAACGGACACCGCAGCGGCCACCCCGGAAGCGCTCCCGCCCGCACCCGTTCCACCCTCGCCCACCGGGCCGTCGATCGACGACGAGGCCCTCGCCACCCTGCAGGGCATGGCCGGACGACGGTGGAACCCCGGGGTGCTGCGGACGCAGGGCGGTCGGACGCTCATCGACCGGGGACTCGTCGGACGGTTCGGCACGGTGCCCGCAGCGACGTCCGCCATCCTCGGTCCCTGGGCCGCCGACGTCGTCCCGCTCGCCCTCGAGCAGCGGGGCCCGTCCGGCGCGGTCCGGCTCCGCGCCTGGATCGACGGCGACCACGCGACCGTCCTCGACGGCGCTGCAGCGGCCGGCGAGGTCACCGAGTCGGCGGTCGCGTCCGTGGACCGGGTCGCGCTCGTCGCGCTGCTGGCCGGGAGGCTCGGCACCGGTCCGACATGGACCGTCCCGTTCCGGACGACCCGGCTCGGCGCCGCGCTGCTCGAACGTCGTCTCGCGGCCGGTGCGGACCTCGCGCCGCTCCCGGCCGACGTCCGGAGCGGGGACCCGGTGCTCGCCCGGCTGTGGGACCAGCCGTGGACCGTGTCGTCCCTCCGGCGCCCGGGCCGGCCGCACCCGGTGACGATCGTCCGTGCCGCCGACGGCGTGTTCGCCCGGGTCGGTCGGACGTCCGGCGCCGACCGGGCGTTCCGCGTCGAGGCCCCGGCGAACCTGTACCGTCTGCTCGTCCGGACGGTCCTCGAGGACTGAGCCCGCGCCTCCAGGCCGGTCGGCCCGGGGTGCGGCGCGTCCCCGGGGTCAGTCGGCCGGTCCGGAGACGAGGGTCGCCGTCACCGAACCCGCCGTGCCGTCCGCGGTGGTGTAGCCGACCGTGACCGTGTCGCCGATCGCGTGCGCCTTGATGAGGCTGCTCAGCTGGTCGGACCCGGTGACCGCGGTGCCGTCGATGCTCGTGATGACGTCACCGGCGGCCAGCCCGGCCTTCGCCGCGGGCGACCCCGCCACGACACCGCCGAGCGCGACGCCCGACGTGGTGGTGCCGGTGGACCCGCTCGACGCCGTGGAGAGCTCCAGGCCGAGGAACGCGGGGAGGCCGATGGTGACCGTCGACGACGCCTTGCCCGCCAGGATCCGGTCCGCGATGCTCTTCGCCGTCTGGATCGGGATCGCGTAGCCGGTGACGTCGCTCGAGCCCGAGGACGCCGCCGTGGTCATGCCGACGACCTCGCCGTCGGCGTCGAGGATCGGACCACCGGAGTCGCCGGACACCACGTCCGCGTTCACCTCGATGAGTCCGGACAGCGACTCGGTGCCGGTCCCGGACTCGCTCTGCACCTGGATGCTCTGGTTGAGGGCGGTCACCGTGCCGCCCGCCGACACGAGGTTCCCGGTGCCCTCGGCGTTGCCCACGTCCGTCACCGCGTCGCCCGCCGCGAGGTCGCCCGAGGTGTCGAGGGTCGACGTCGTCAGCCCGGATGCGTTCCGGAGCTTCAGGACGGCGACGTCGTCGGTGGAGTCGGTGCCGACGACGTCGGCGGTGTACTGCTTGCCGGTCGACTCGACCGTCACGGTGATGCTCGTCGCGCCGTCGATGACGTGGTTGTTCGTGAGGACCTCACCATCCGAGGAGATGATCATCCCGGTGCCGGCTGCCTGCGACTGCGTGTCGTAGTCCAGGGTCGAGACGATCGTCACGACGCCCGCCTTCTGGGAGTCGGTCGCGGGGGTCGCCGACGACTGCGTCGAGGTGCCACCCGAGCCGCTGCCGCTGCCGCCCTGTGCGCCGGAGCCGCCCTCGGTCCCGCCCGGCAGGCCGGTCCCGCCCGGTGTGCCCGTGCCGGTCTGTCCGGAGCCGCTCTGGCCCTGCGTCTGGCTCGAGGTGGTCTGCTCCGACCCCCGCGTCGCGAGGCCGAAGGCCGTGCCGCCGGCAGCGCTGACGATCGCGAGTGCCGCGATGCCCGAGCCGACGATGAGACCGATGTGCCGACGCTTCCGCGACCCGCCGCCGAAGGCGCTGCCCGGTGCGTCGGCGCCGTGTCCGGACGGCACACCGTTCCGACCGTGGGCCGTGCCGGATGCAGACGACGCGGCTGCGCTGCCGACGAGGTACGGGCCGCGACCGTCGTGTGTGTAGGTGTACGGGCCGGACCCGTCCGGACCGTAGAGGTACGGGCCGGAGCCGTCGAACGCGTAGGCGCTCCGGAGTGTCGACGCGTCGACGTGCGGGGCCTCCGCCCAGGCCGGCACGGTGTACGCGGGGGTGGCGGGTCGCGGGTCGGTCGGCGCGGCAGCCTCGTCGTGCTGGTGGCGCTCGTCGTCTGCGGGGGTGGTGGGGTTGTCGTTCATCACTGTCTCCGGTGGCTCGTCCGACTGCCGGGAGGGCGTCGATGGAGCAAGTACAGGCCCGTTCTCCATGGGGAGCCTATGAACGAGCCGTCCGTGCGCTCCAGGGTCGCTCGGCAACGCCCGAGGTCCGAGGTCGACGACCGCCGGTCACACCCCGGATGCCCGCCTCGGCCGCCGGCACGCGGCCGCCGGCACCCGCGCCGCTGCGGGTAGCCTTGGCCGGATGGCCTCCCGCGAACGACCCCCACGTCCCGTGCCCCCGGCGCGGCTCGCCGGGGTGTCGGCACTCGCGCTCGGCGTGCTCGCGGTCATCGCCGTCCTCAGCATCATGGTCGGGTCGCGCCCGATCGACCCCGTCACGGTCCTCCGCGTCCTCGCCCACCCGACCGGCACCGACGAGCTCTCGCTCATCGTGCTCGACGGCCGGGTGCCGCGCACCGTCGTCGGCATCGTCGCCGGTGCCGCCCTCGGGGTCGCCGGTGCCGTCATGCAGG
The DNA here is from genome assembly GCF_049341865.1 of Curtobacterium phyllosphaerae. Taxonomy (NCBI): domain Bacteria; kingdom Bacillati; phylum Actinomycetota; class Actinomycetes; order Micrococcales; family Microbacteriaceae; genus Curtobacterium; species Curtobacterium phyllosphaerae. The sequence goes on from NZ_JBMPIU010000003.1 coordinate 165,925, forward strand.
GCGTCACCCGGAACCCGCTCGCCGACCCCGGCATCCTCGGCGTGAACGCCGGGGCGGCGCTCGCGGTGGTGGTCGGCATCGTCGTGTTCGGCGTCACCGGGACGGCGGGGTACCTGCCGTTCGCGTTCGTCGGTGCGGCGATCGCCGCGGTCGTCGTCTACGGCGTGGCGTCGGTGGGGAGGCGCGGGGCCACGCCGATCGCGCTCGCCCTGTCCGGCGCAGTGGTCGCGGCCGCGGCCTCGTCCGTGACGACCGCGATCCAGCTGGTCGACTCCTCCGTGCTGGAGCAGATCCGGTTCTGGCAGGTCGGCGGGCTCGGCGGTCGCGGCTTCGGGGTGATCGGCATCGTCGCGGTCCCCGTCGTCGTGGGGCTCGCGCTGTCGTTCTCCCTCGGCCGGTCGCTCAACACCCTCGCGCTCGGGGACGAGCTCGCCGCGTCCCTCGGGCAGCGTGTGGTGGTCACGCGGGCCCTCGGTGCGCTCGCGACCGTGCTGCTCGCCGGTGCGGCGACGGCCGCGGTCGGACCGATCGCGTTCGTCGGGCTCGCGGTGCCGCACGCCGTCCGACGGTTCACCGGACCCGACCACCGATGGATCCTGCCCCTGTCCGCGATCGCGGCACCGGCCCTCCTGCTCGTGGCGGACGTCATCGGCCGGGTCATCGCGTTCCCGGGCGAGGTCCAGGTCGGCATAGTGACCGCGTTCATCGGCGCGCCGGTGTTCATCGCGCTCGTCCGGAGCCGGGCGGTGCGGGGCCTGTGACCGGCGCGACGACACGGCGGACCGGCGCGTCCGCCGCCGTGACGAGCCGCCGTCCGGACACCGGACTGCGGCGCGAGATGCTCGTGCTCGGGGTGGTGCTCGGCGTGGCAGTGGTCCTCGCCGGCGTCGCCCTGTCGATCGGCGAGATCGCGCTGACGCCCGGCGAGATCCTCTCCGCCCTGGTGGGGCGGGCGGACCGGGTCACGGCCTTCGTCATCACCGAGCTCCGCGGCCCCCGCCTCCTCGCGGCGGTCCTCGTCGGGGCGAGCCTCGGCGTCGCGGGCGCGATCGTGCAGAGCGTCGTGCGGAACCCGATCGCGAGCCCCGACGTCATCGGCATCACCTCGGGTGCGAGCGCTGCCGGGATCACCGCGATCGCGCTCGCCGCCGCGTCCGGGATCGTCCTGTTCGCGACCGTGGTGGTCGGGGCCCTCGTCGTCGCCGGCGCGATGATCGGGCTGAGCTGGCGTCGCGGGATCGGTGGGAACCGGCTCGTGCTCGTCGGGATCGGGATCGCCGCGTTGTCGTTCAGCGTCACCGGGTGGATGCTCACCCGCGGCGACGTGCAGGACGCCGGCGTCGCGCTCCTCTGGCTCACCGGCAGCATCAACAGCGTCGACGGCACGGTGCTCACGGTCCTCGGGGGCGCGTTCGTCGTCCTGTTCGGGCTCGCGCTGCTGCAGTCGTCCCGGCTCGCGGTGCTGGCCCTCGGCGACGACCTCGCGTCCTCGCTCGGTCTCGCCCCGAACCGGGCGAAGCTCGCCCTCGTGCTCACCGCGGTGGGCCTGACGGCGGCCGCCGTGGCGTGCGCCGGGCCGGTGTCCTTCGTCGCGCTGATGTCCGCACCGGTCGCGCGGCGGCTCGTCGGTCGCGGTCGTGTGGCGCTCGCCGTGTCGGCCGCGGTCGGCGCCGTCATCGTGCAGGCGAGCGACCTCGTCGCGCAGTTCGCGGTCCCCGGCGTGCAGCTGCCGGTCGGCGTCGTGACGGGCATCGTCGGTGCGCCGTACCTGCTCTGGCTGATCACGCGCCAGCGCTGACCCGCTGCGCCGCTGCCCCGCTGACCCGCTGACCCGCAGCGCCGCTGCCCCGCTGCCCCGCTGCCCGGCTGGCGCGGAGGTGGACGGACGCCGACGGAACGTCTCGCACATGCTCAGGATGTGACTCCCGCCGGGTCGGGAGTTTCCGATACGCTTGTCCGCCAGAAGGAGGTCCACGATGGCAGACCAGCAGCCGGGTGAGAACCACGGCACGACCGCGCAGAACGACGGCACCCACGGCCGAGTCGACACCACCCTGACCTTCAGCATGGACATGGGCGCCGCACTCTCGTCCGAGTCCGGTGTCTCGGGCGAGGAATCCGACGCGATCGGTGCACTCCCGTCCGGCTCCGCGCTGCTCGTCGTCCGTCGTGGTCCGAACGTCGGTGCGCGGTTCCTCCTCGACTCCGACGTCACGACGGCAGGTCGACACCCCGACGCCGACATCTTCCTCGACGACGTCACCGTGTCCCGCAAGCACGCGCAGTTCCTCCGCCACGGCACGACCTTCAGCGTCAAGGACCTCGGGTCGCTGAACGGCACCTACTTCGACGGCGTCCGCATCGACGAGGCGCTCCTGGCCGACGGTGCCGAAGTCCAGGTCGGCAAGTTCCGCCTGACGTTCTACGCGTCCCGCGTCGACCTCGCCCGCCTGGCGAACGCGTAGTGCCGGCGCAGTCGTCGGCCGCTCGCGCGGTCGGTGCTGATCCGGGCGGTGCCGATCAGGGTCGCGCCCCGGGTGCCGCTCCTGCCCGAGCGCTCCCGCGCGACCTGCTCACCATCGGGCAGGTCCTCGCGCGCCTGAAGCCGGAGTTCCCGGACCTCTCCAGTTCCAAGCTCCGGTTCCTCGAGGACCGTGAGCTCGTCACCCCCGTGCGCACGCAGAGCGGGTACCGCAAGTTCTCCCCGGCCGACGTCGAGCGTCTGCGGATCGTGCTCGGACTCCAGCGCGACCACTACCTGCCGCTCAAGGTCATCAAGGAGTACCTGGCGGACCTCGACGCCGGACGCGAGCCCGTGCTCCCCGGCGGTGTCGACGGACCACGCCCGTCGATCCTCGGGACGGAACGGCGCTACACCCGCGACGAGCTCGTCCGAGCGGCTGGAGCCACCCCGATGCTCGTGTCCGACGCCGTCAGTGCGTCGCTCCTCCCTGCGACCGAGCACTACGACGACGCTGCGGTGTCGGTCGTCAAGGCACTCGTCGACCTGCAGCGGAGCGGGATCGAGCCGCGGCACCTCCGGACGTTCCGGGCGAGTGCGGAGCGGGAGCTCGGGCTCATCGAGTCGGCACTGATCCCGGTCCGCCGACGCGGCGACAGCACCTCGCGCGCCAAGGCCGCCGAGCTCGCGCGCGAGATCGCCGGGCACCTCGAGGTCGTCCGGTCGTCGCTGATCCGCGCGGCGATCGGTCAGCTCGACGCGTGACGACGGGGCGCCTCCGCGTGGCTCCGACCGCCTCGGTGCATGGACAGGTCACGACTCGGCGGCATATCCTCGACACGCCGGAGTCCGAGAGCCAGATGTCCCGCGGCGATGCCCTCCGACTCGCTACCGTGGATCTCGGCATAACTCTCAACCGAATGTTGAACCTTCGGACGAGGGTCAGGACGTCGCGGAAGGCAATCCGAATGAGTGGGAACGCATGAGTGGCAACGACACCACCGGTGAGACCGGGGACTCTGCCGAGCCGAACCGCTTCGACCTCGGTCTGCTCTTCACCGACGGCATGCCGGAACGCGACGAGTCCAACGGCTACCGCGGCACCGTCGCAGCACGCGCGGCCGGCATCAGCTACCGCCAGCTCGACTACTGGGCGCGCACCGGTCTCGTCGAGCCCACGATCCGCGGCGCCGCGGGTTCCGGTTCGCAGCGGCTGTACGGCTTCCGCGACATCCTCGTGCTCAAGCTCGTCAAGCGTCTCCTCGACACCGGCATCTCGCTGCAGCAGATCCGTACCGCCGTCAACCAGCTCCGTGAGTCCGGCGTGGACGACCTCGCCCAGACGACGCTCATGTCGGACGGTGCCTCGGTCTACCTGTGCACCTCGAACGACGAGGTGATCGACCTCGTCTCGCGCGGGCAGGGTGTGTTCGGGATCGCGGTGGGCAAGGTCCTCCGCGAAGTCGAGACCAGCCTCGTCGAACTCGACGCGAGCCCCGCCGCCGACCCGGCCGACGAGCTCGCAGCACGCCGGGCCACGCGAGCGAGCTGACCCCCCGCCCCTACGCCCGGGCGATGTCCTCGGCGTAGTCGCCGATCTTGCCGGTCCGCATGATCCGTTCGAGCAGCTGGTCGAAGTTCCGCGCCATCTCCTGCGCGGACTCCCCGGGCCAGACGTGCAGCGGCTTCGCGGCGCCCTGGGCCTGCTGCAGGCTCGTGCGCTCGGGCAGCTGCGGGGAGAGCACGAGCGGCCCGAACATGTCCCGGAGCTCCTTGATGCGGAACTGGTGCTCGAGGGACTGCACCCGGGCGCGGTTCACGATGATGCCGAGCGGCTGGAGGCGCGGCGAGAGTCCGCGTCGGATCTCCTCGATCGCACGGAGCGCACGGTCCGCGGCGGCGACCGAGAACAGCCCCGGCTCGGTGACGACGGTGACGCGGTCGGACGCGGCCCACGCGGTCCGGGTCAGGGCGTTGAGCGAGGGCGCGCAGTCGATGAGCACGAGGTCGTAGTCCGCCTCGACGTTCGCCAGGGCCTCCTCGAGCTTCCAGATGTCGCGGATCGACGGGTGCGGCCCGTCGAAGTTGATGGCCGAGGGCGAGCCGACCATGACGTCGATCTTGCCGGCGCGTCCCTTCGTCCAGCCGGAGGGTGCGATCGCCTGACGGACGATCTTCTCCTTCGGGGACTCGAGGACGTCGGCGACGTTGAGGTGGCCGGCGAGGGAGATGTCGAGACCCGTCGAGACGTCGGACTGGGGGTCCAGGTCGACGACGAGGGTCCGGAGTCCCTTGGCGAACGCGGCCGACGTCAGGCCGAGGGTAACGGTCGTCTTTCCGACGCCTCCCTTGAGGGAGCTGACGCTGAGTACATGCACGTCGAGCAACGATAGCCGCACTAGGGTTGAACCACCTCAAGATCCGCCGTACGGGGGCCGTCGCGGCACCGGACCGGGTCGTCATCCCGTTCGGGCCCGAGTGGGTCCGGACCGCTCGAAGGGCTCCGAGTGTTCGACAAGATCCTGGTCGCGAACCGCGGCGAGATCGCGATCCGCGCCTTCCGCGCCGCGTACGAACTCGGGGCCCGCACCGTCGCGGTCTACCCGTACGAGGACCGCAACTCCCAGCACCGCCTGAAGGCCGACGAGGCCTACCAGATCGGCGAGCCGGGGCACCCGGTCCGGGCCTACCTCGACGTCGCCGAGATCGTCCGCGTCGCGGTCGAGTCGGGTGCGGACGCGATCTACCCCGGCTACGGCTTCCTCTCCGAAAACCCGGAGCTCGCCGCCGCGGCCGCCGCAGCCGGGATCACGTTCATCGGCCCGGGCGAGCACGTCCTCGAGATGGCGGGCAACAAGGTCACGGCGAAGGAGCACGCGATCGCGGCCGGCGTGCCGGTCCTCGCGAGCACCCCGGCGAGCCGCGACGTCGACGAGCTCGTCGCCGGAGCCGACGCCGTCGGGTTCCCGATCTTCGCGAAGGCCGTCGCCGGTGGCGGTGGCCGGGGGATGCGCCGCGTCGAGCGCAAGGAGGACCTCCGTGCCGCGCTCGAGGAAGCGATGCGGGAGGCCGACAGCGCCTTCGGCGACCCGACGATGTTCCTCGAACAGGCCGTCCTCCGCCCCCGGCACATCGAGGTGCAGATCCTCGCCGACGCGACGGGGACCGATGCCGGCACGATCCACCTGTTCGAGCGGGACTGCTCGGTGCAGCGGCGGAACCAGAAGGTCGTCGAGATCGCCCCGGCCCCGAACCTCGACCCGGCCGTCGCCGCGGCACTCCACCGGGACGCCATCGCGTTCGCCCGGAGCATCGGGTACGTCAACGCCGGCACGGTCGAGTTCCTGCTCGACACCGTGGGGGAGCGCGCCGGCCAGCACGTCTTCATCGAGATGAACCCGCGCATCCAGGTCGAGCACACCGTGACCGAGGAGGTCACCGACGTCGACCTCGTGCAGTCCCAGATGCGGATCGCCGCGGGCGAGACCCTCGCCGACCTCGGGCTCTCGCAGGAGACCGTCGCGGTGCACGGCGCCGCGCTGCAGTGCCGGATCACGACCGAGGACCCGAACCAGGGCTTCCGACCGGACACCGGCCGCATCACCACCTACCGGAGCCCCGGCGGCTCCGGTGTGCGACTCGACGGCGGCACGGTCGCCACCGGGGCGCAGATCAGCCCGCACTTCGACTCGATGCTCGTCAAGATGACGTGCCGCGGACGCGACTTCCCGGCAGCGGTCGCCCGGGCGCGCCGTGCGCTCGCGGAGTTCCGGATCCGCGGCGTGTCGACGAACATCCCGTTCCTCCAGGCGGTGCTCGAGGACCCGGACTTCGCGCGCGGCGACATCAGCACGTCGTTCATCGAGGAGCGCCCGCAGCTCTTCACCGGGCACGTCTCGCGCGACCGTGGCACGAAGATCCTCGGGTGGCTCGCCGACGTCACGGTGAACCAGCCGAACGGGGCCGGACAGGGCGCGATCGACCCGGGCCTCAAGCTGCCGACGCTCGACCTGACCGCACCGCCGCCACCCGGGGGCCGTGACCGACTCCGCGCGATGGGGCCGGCCGCCTGGGCGGAGGCCCTCCGCGCGCAGACCGCCCTCGCCGTGACCGAGACGACGATGCGCGACGCCCACCAGTCGCTCCTGGCGACCCGGGTCCGCTCGAAGGACCTCATCGCCGTCGCCCCGCACGTGGCCCGACTCACGCCGGACCTGCTCAGCATGGAGGCCTGGGGCGGGGCGACGTACGACGTCGCGCTCCGGTTCCTCGGCGAGGACCCGTGGGAGCGCCTGGCGTCCCTCCGTGCGGCGATGCCGAACATCCCGATCCAGATGCTGCTCCGCGGCCGGAACACGGTCGGGTACACCCCGTACCCGACCGCGGTCACCGAGGCCTTCGTCGCCGAGGCGGCGGCGACCGGGGTCGACGTCTTCCGGGTCTTCGACGCGCTGAACGACGTCTCGCAGATGCGTCCGGCACTCGACGCGGTGCTGGCCACCGGGACGACCGTGGCCGAGGCGGCGCTCTGCTACACCGCCGACCTCCTCGACCCGGCCGAGGACCTCTACACGCTCGACTACTACCTCCGCCTCGCGGAGCAGATGGTCGACGCCGGGGCGCACGTCATCGGGATCAAGGACATGGCGGGGCTCCTCCGCGCCGGTGCCGCCGAGAAGCTCGTGACCGCACTCCGCGAGCGCTTCGACCAGCCGGTGCACGTCCACACCCACGACACGGCCGGCGGGCAGCTCGCGACGCTCCTCGCCGCGAGTCGCGCCGGGGCCGACGCGGTGGACGTCGCGGCGGCGCCGATGGCGGGCACCACGAGCCAGCCGAGCATGTCGGCGCTCGTGGCGGCCCTCGCGCACACCGAGCGGGACACCGGCATCTCGCTGGCGGCGGTCAGTGCCCTCGAGCCGTACTGGGAGGCCGTGCGCCAGGTCTACCGACCGTTCGAGTCGGGACTCCCCGGTCCCACCGGTCGCGTCTACCAGCACGAGATCCCCGGCGGGCAGCTCTCGAACCTCCGGCAGCAGGCGATCGCACTCGGCCTGGGCGACCGGTTCGAGCAGGTCGAGGACTGGTACGCCGCGGCGAACCGCATCCTCGGCCGACCGACCAAGGTGACCCCCTCGTCCAAGGTGGTCGGCGACCTCGCCCTGCAGCTCGCCGCAGCGGACGCCGACCCCGCGGACTTCGAGGAGAACCCGCAGGACTACGACATCCCGGACTCGGTCGTCGGCTTCATGGCCGGCGAGCTCGGCGACCTGCCCGGCGGCTGGCCGGAGCCGTTCCGGACGAAGGTCCTCGCGGGCCGCACCGTCGACCTGACGATCACCCCCATCGACGACGACGACGCGGCCGCGCTGCGGACGGCCGGACGGACGCGCCAGCAGACCCTGAACCGGCTGCTGTTCGACGAGCCCACGAAGCAGTTCGAGCGGGTCCGGGACACCTACGGCGACCTGTCCGTGGTCGGCACGGCGGAGTACCTCTACGGACTCCGCCAGGGACACGAGCACGTCGTGTCGATCGGCAAGGGCGTCAACCTGTACCTCGGCCTGGAGGCGATCGGCGAGGCCGACGAGCGCGGCATCCGCACGGTGATGGCGACGATGAACGGCCAGATGCGACCGGTGTACGTCCGGGACCGCTCGGTCGCGGTCGAGTCGAAGGCCGCCGAGAAGGCCGACAAGTCCGACCAGAACCAGGTCGCCGCGCCGTTCTCCGGCGTCGTGACGCTCAAGGTCGCGGTCGGCGACGCGGTCGAGGCCGGACAGCCGGTCGCGAGCATCGAGGCGATGAAGATGGAGGCGGCGATCACCGCGCCCGTCGGCGGCACAGTTGCGCGCCTCGCCATCCCGGTGACGCAGCAGGTGGACGCCGGCGACCTCCTGGTGGTGCTGGACCAGCGATGACCGTCCGTCCCATCCGCCTCTTCGGCGATCCCGTCCTCCGGTCTGCCTCCGACCCGGTCCGCGTCGGCCCGGACGGCGTCGCCGACGGCGTCCGCGACCTCGTGCAGGACCTGCTCGACACCGTCCGCGAGCCCGGTCGCGCGGGCGTCGCCGCCTGTCAGATCGGGGTCGGGCTCACCGCGTTCAGCTACAACGTCGACGGTGAGGTCGGCTACGTCGTCAACCCGGAGGTCGTCGAGACGTCCGGCGAACTCGAGCTCGTCGACGAAGGCTGTCTGTCGGTGCCGGGGCTCGCGTACCCGACGCCGCGGTACCCGTACGCCAAGGTGCGGGGCGTCGACCTCGACGGCAACGAGGTCGTCGTCGAGGGCGAGGGGCTCATGGCCCAGGCGCTCCAGCACGAGACCGACCACCTCAGGGGCACCGTCTACGTGATGACCCTCGACCCGGAGACGCGCCGCCAGGCGCTCCGCGACATCCGCGAGCAGGACTGGTTCTGAGCGCGGTCTGCCGCACACCGTGACCGACGGGAGGGACGGTGCGAGCCCGCACCGCGCCTCCAGTCCGTGCCCCCCCACCTCCGACCGGGCCGTCTCGCCCCCCCCCCGGACACGGGGCTCGGAGCCGACCCCGGATCCGCTTAGGGTGAGGGCGGGCGCAGTGAGGGCGCCCGCTCGTCGGGAACGGTGCCGTGCAGGGGCGGCGCCTCATCGGGATCAGGGGATCACCATGCGCACGTACCACTCGTCTGCCGATCCGGCGACCGCGATGCCCAAGCGCAGGCCCGGTCTCGCACTGGCCGTCGCGATCGCCGTCGCCGTCGTACCGGTCACCGGTGTCGCCCTCGGGACCGCACCGGTCCCGGCGCGTGCGGCGTCCGCCGCGACGCCCGTCCAGGCGGAAGCCCCGGACTACGCGTCCGAGGTGTTCGGCGACCCCTGGGACTACAGCGACGCGGCCGACCAGAACACCGACTTCGCGAGCCCTCCGACCGGATCGGTGGCCAACGGCAAGTACACGATGCAGGTCGGTCCGGGGAACTGGTTCGACCCGATCGACACCGTCGCCGGGAGCGTCCCGTACGGCCGGGACGGCGCGTCGAACAGCGTCGACACGAACCGCTACCGCCGCCTCTCGTTCAGCATGGACCAGCCGAACGGCGGCATCGGCGCGATCTACTGGTGGACCTGTCGGGAGAAGAGCTCCGCGTGTGTCGGCGGGACGACGTTCCCCCTGACCCGCGGCTCGCACGTGTACGACGTCGCGCTCGACGGTGCGTCCACGCTCGGTGCGAAGGTGCCCTGGACCTCCGGGCGGGTCGTCGCGCTCCGCGTCCAGCCGGTCGTCGTCCCGTCGGGATCGCCGACCGTGACGGTCTCGCTCGACTGGATGCGTCTGCACGCCGGCACGTCGGCGCAGGCGGCACTCCCGCCGGGGGACTACGGCACCTACCGGATCGAGGCGATCCCGGAGCCGGTGGTGGACAGCCCGAGTCCGGCGGATGGACAGGACCTCGCGACCGCGACGCGCGGTGCGCCCTGGGAGTTCACGAACTCCGCGAACGCCAAGGGGGTCGCCCTGCAGAACGCGACGCTCCAGGGGTACGGGAGCGCCGGGCTGACGGCCGTCAACGCGGGGCCGGACCAGAACGACCCGATCGTCCGGTTCCCGGTGTCGACCTTCTCCGGCAGCCAGTACCACTGGCTGTCCTGGGACATGACGTACGACGGCGGCTTCTCGCTCGACGACGCCGCGGGTGGCGGCAAGATGGCGCGCGTGCACTGGACGGTGGCCGGGTCGCCGATCATCCAGATCGGCAACGACATGTTGACGTTCTCGGGGGCGAACGCCACCCCCGGGCTCATCGACCTCAACACGAACCCGCTCGACGAGAACGCCGCGAACCCGCGGCTCGGGTGGTCGGGGCAGACCATCGACTCGTTCCGCTTCGACCCGAACGAGGACCCGGGACGGGCCGTCTGGCACCTCGAGTCCCTGCACCTCCGCGCGGACCCGGCCGCGACGAACGCCACGACCGTCAAGTTCCACGACGCCGCGTGGGTCGCCGGGACGACAGCCGACGTCCTCGTCGGGACCGGCGCGCCCGGGACGGCGTACACCACGATCGCGTCCGGCGTCGACGTGACGTCCGGGCAGAACAGCGTCCGGTTCGCCCTCGGTTCGATGCCCGCCGGCAGCTACACCGTCCAGCTCGTCCTGCACCACCCGGTCGGCGGCGGCGCCCTCGCGTTCTCGAAGGCCCCGATCCGGATGGCGAAGGACGCGTCGAGCGATCCCCGTGGCAGCCTCGACGAGGTCTCCGCGAACGGGAGCACCGGAGCGACGGTCCGCGGATGGGCGTACGACCCGGACGCTACGGGTGCCACGCAGGTGCGGGTCACGGAAGGTTCGACGACGCTCGCGACGGTCGCGACGTCCGAGCCCCGGCCCGACGTCGCCGGTGCGGTGCCCGGCGCCCCGACGAACTCCGGGTTCCGCACCACCGTGCCGCTGTCAGCCGGGCAGCACACGCTGTGCGCGACCGCGGTGAACGTGGGTCTCGGGAGCGGCGACGTCGCGCTCGGCTGCCGGTCCGTCACGGTGCCTCCGGACACCTCGCACGACGCCCGCGGCAGCTTCGACGAGCTCTCCGGCAACTCGTCCGGGGTGCTCCTCCGCGGCTGGGCCTGGGACCCCGACCAGACCTCGGCGACCCAGGTCCGCGTCACGGAGGGCACGACGACGCTCGCGACCGTGGGCACCTCGGAGGCCCGTCCGGACGTCGCGCGGAACGTGGCCGGCGCGCCGGCGAACACGGGGTGGCGGACGACGATCCAGCTCGCGACGGGATCGCACACCGTCTGCGCGACGGCGTTGAACGTCGGCGCGGGACGGGACGCCGCACTCGGGTGCCGGACCCTCTCGGTGGTCCGGGACGCGTCGCACGACGCACGCGGTGGGTTCGACACGGTCACGGCCGAGCGTGACGGCATCCACGTCACGGGTTGGGCGTGGGACCCGGACGACAGCGGTGCGAGCACTGTCCTCCTCACCGACACGACCTCGGGGACCCCGCAGCGGCTCGGGACGCTGTCGACCGGTGGGACCCGCACCGACGTGGCGCGCCACGTCGCGGGTGCCCCGTCGACGACCGGGTTCGACGGGTACCTCGACGCTCCCGGCGGGACGCGGACGATCTGCGCGTCGGCCGTCAACACCGGACCGGGCATCGGCGACGTCGCCCTCGGCTGCAAGCAGCTGGTGGTCGGCATGCCGCTCGGCTCGCTCGACGAGGCCTCGTCCTCGGCACGCGGTGACGTGACGCTCCGCGGGTGGGCCTTCGACTGGTCGGCATCGACCACCGAGGTCCGGTTCTACGAGGGCTCGCGGTACCTCGGCACGACGACGACCAGCCTGCAGCGACCGGACGTCTCGAGGTCGTTCCGGGGGTCGCCGTCGATGAACGGGTTCCTCACCCACCTGGCGCTGCCGTCCGGCTCGACGCACTCGATCTGCGCGTACGCGATCAACACACCGGCCGGGGACAACCCGGGTCTCGGCTGCCGGACGGTGACCGTCCGGTAGCCGCGTGCCTACCGGGGTCGCCGACGGTCGACGACCGGCACCGCCGTCGTCTGCACCGCCGAGCCGGAGTAGATGTGGTCGACGTCCGCCGCGAAGTCCGACAGCACCACCGACCGCTTGACGGTGAGCTTCGGGGTGAGGTGTCCGGACGCCTCGGTGAGGTCGGCGTCGAGGACCGTGAACGACCGCACCGACTCCGCCCGGGAGACCCGTCGGTTCGCGGCGTCGACCGCGTCCTGGACGGCCGCGTGCACACGCTCGTCCGACGCCGCGGCCCGTGGGGACAGCGCTGGTGCGATGCCGTTCGCTGCACACCAGCCGGCCAGCATCTCGCGGTCGAGCGTCACGAGCGCGGCGATGAACGGCCTGCCCTCGCCGACGACGACGACCTGGCCGACGAGCGGGTGCTCGCGGACGGCGTCCTCGAGCGGTGCCGGCGCGACGTTCTTGCCGCTCGCCGTGACGATGAGCTCCTTCGCGCGCCCGGTCACGGTGAGGATGCCCGAGCCGTCGAGCGTGCCGATGTCGCCGGTGCGGAACCACCCGTCGACGAACGCCGCGGCCGTCGCGTCGGGGGCGTTCCAGTACCGGTCGAACACGTCGACGCCGCGGACGAGGACCTCGCCGTCGTCGGCGATCCGCACCTCGACACCGGGGAGCGCCCGCCCGACGGAGCCGATCCGGACCTCCGCGGCGCGGTTGACGGTCGCGGGCGCGGTGGTCTCGGTGAGCCCGTACCCCTCGAGGACGAGCACACCGACCGACCGGAAGAAGTGCGCCAGCCGCGGGGACAGCGGTGCGGAGCCGCTGATCGCGAACGACACCCGGCCGCCCATCGCGTCCCGGAGCTTGGCGTACACGAGTCGGTCGAACAGTCGGAACCGGAGCGCCAGCGCGACACCGACCCGGCCGCGGGCGAGTGCCTCGGAGTGCGCGACCGCCGTGGCCGCCGCCATCCGGAACACACGACCACGACCGCCGATCGTCGCCTTCTGCTCGGCGGCGTTGTAGATCTTCTCGAACACCCTGGGGACGGCGAGCAGGAACGTCGGCCGGAACGTCGACACCGCGTGCAGCAAGTCCTTCGTGTCCGGCTCGTGACCGACGAGGACACCGGTCCCGACCGACATGATCGCGATGAAGCGGGCGAAGACGTGCGCCATCGGGATGAACAGCAGCGTCGAGGCGCCGTCCTGCACGACCTCGGGCATCGCCTCGGCCGCCCCGTCGACGAGCGACGTGAAGTTGTCGTGGCGGAGCACGCAGCCCTTCGGCCGTCCCGTGCTGCCCGACGTGTAGATCAGGGTCGCGTCGTCGACGCCCCGCACGGCGTCGAGCCGTGCGTCGAGTTCGTCGTCGTCGACCTCCGAGCCGAGACGGACGAGGTCCTCGAGGCCGCCGCCGTCGATCGTCCATCGCTGGCCGAGGCGGGGCAGGTCGGGGGCGACACCGGCGACGCGGCGGGCGTGGTCCTCGGTCTCGACGACGATCGCGACGGCTTCGGAGTCGTGCAGGATGTACCGCACCTGGTCCGGGGAGCTCGTCTCGTAGACCGGGACCGACACCAGCCCGGCGTGCCAGATCGCGAAGTCGACGAGCGTCCACTCGAGGCGGGTCCGGGACAGGACCGCGACGTGTGCGCCGGGTTCGAGGCCCGCGGCGACGAAGCCCTTGGCGATCCCGCGGACGCGTGCGAGGACGCTCGATGCCGGGATCGACGTCCAGGTGTCGCCGTGCCGCTCACCGAGGATCGGGCGGTCCGGTGTCGCAGCCGCGCGGCGGACGAGGATGCGACCGGCGGAACCGGCGTCGAAGAGCTGTTCTGGCACGGTGAACTCCTTCGTCGACCGTCGAATGCTGCCGGGCTCATCGTCGAGCCGGCACCCCCCAGCATAGGGCTCGACGCGGGAGCACCGGTGGGCGCGCACGCCGCGCTAGGCTGACTTCTCGTGCACGCCATCGGAATCGACATCGGGGGCACCAAGATCGCGGGAGCGGTCGTCACGGAGCTCGGCGAGATCCTCTCGGAGGACCGCGTCCCCACCAACGCAGCGGACCCGACCGCGATGCTCGACGACGTCGTCGCGATGGTGGAGCGGCTCCGCGGGCAACAGCCGGACGTCGGCGCGGTCGGTGTGGCCGCGCCGGGGTTCATCGACGCGTCGCAGTCCATCGTGTACTACACGCCGAACATCCGCTGGCGCAACGAGCCCCTGCGTCAGAAGCTGCAGGAGCGGCTCGGCGACCTGCACATCACCGTCGACAACGACGCCAACGCCGCCGGCTGGGCCGAGTTCCGGTTCGGTGCCGGCCGGCTCGTCAGCGACATGACGATGCTCACCATCGGTACCGGCGTCGGCGGCGCGATCGTGACCGAGGACCGCTTGTTCCGCGGCGGCTTCGGCACCGGCGGCGAGATCGGGCACCTGCGCATCGTCCCGAACGGCCTCCCGTGCGGGTGCGGGGCTCGTGGCTGCATCGAGCAGTACGGCTCCGGTCGCGCCCTGCAGCGGATGGCGAACGACATCGCGGACGCCGGCGGCATCGGTGCCGCACTCGCACAGGCGCGGGACGACAACGGCGGTACGCTCGACGGCGCGGTCGTCGGCGACCTGATCCTGGCGGACGACCCCGGTGCCCTCGCGGCCCTCCGGCGGCTCGGGCGCCACCTCGGCGAGGCGTGCGCGTCGCTCTCCGCGGTCCTCGACCCGCAGCTGTTCGTGTTCGGTGGCGGTGTCGCGAGCGCGGGGGACCGGCTCCTCGAGCCGATCCGGCAGGCGTACCTCAACAACCTCCCGGCACGCGGGTACCACCCGGAGCCCGACTTCGTGATCGCGGAACTCGTCAACGACGCCGGTGTCGTCGGCGCGGCGGACCTCGCCCGCATCCACGCCAGGACCGCCTGACGCCCGCGGCGCAGACGACGGACGCAAGGACGCATCGATGCTCTACTGGATACTCAAGAACCTCGTCATCGGCCCGGTCCTCACGGCCGTGTTCCGGCCGTGGGTGGTGGGCCGGGAGAACGTGCCGACGTCGGGGCCGGTGATCTTCGCGAGCAACCACGTGTCGTTCATCGACTCGGTGATCCTGCCCGTGGTGCTCGACCGCCGCATCTCGTTCCTCGCCAAGAGCGACTACTTCACCGGCCGCGGCCTCAAGGGCTGGGCGACGAAGACCGCGTTCGGCGCACTCGGACAGCTCCCCATCGACCGGTCCGGCGGCAAGGCGAGCGAGGCGTCGCTGCGGACGGGCCTCGGCGTCCTGGCCCGCGGTGAACAGCTCGGCATCTACCCCGAAGGCACCCGGAGCCCCGACGGGCTGCTCTACCGGGGACGGACCGGTGTCGCGCGCATGGTGCTCGAGGGGCGCGTGCTCGTCGTCCCCGTCGCGATGGTCGGCACGCGCGAGGTGATGGCGATCGGGCAGCACGTCCCGAAGATCAAGCGGGTCGGCGTGGTGTTCGGCGAACCGCTCGACTTCTCCCGGTTCGAGGGGCTCGAGTCCGACCGCTTCATCCTCCGGAGCGTCACCGACGAGATCATGCACGAGCTGCGCGGGATCAGCCGGCAGGAGTACGCCGACGTGTACGCCTCGAGCGTCAAGGAACGGCGCGCCGCACCCACCCGTTAGGCTCGGACAGTCCGCCCGGTCGCCCGGGCTCCGGTCGGCAGAGCGCATCGCGCACGCGGACCGTCACGTCAACCAGCACACACGAGAACCACGAGGTACCCCCCTTGTTCGAGTCGACCGACATCGTCGCCCTGCAGGATCCGGACGTCATCGAGGGCCTCGACACCTGGCGGACGCTCCCGATCAAGCAGCAGCCCACCTGGCCGGACTCCGTCGCCGCCGAGCAGGCGTCCGCCGAGATCGCGACGTTCCCCCCGCTGGTGTTCGCCGGCGAGGTGGACCGGCTCCGGACCCGGCTCGCGTCCGCCGCGTCCGGGCGCGCGTTCCTGCTGCAGGGCGGCGACTGCGCCGAGACCTTCGCGGGCGCGACCGCCGACTCGATCCGGGACCGCGTCAAGACGATCCTGCAGATGGCGGTCGTCCTGACCTACGGCGCCTCGATGCCGGTGATCAAGATGGGGCGGATGGCGGGGCAGTTCGCGAAGCCGCGGTCGAGTGACTTCGAGACCCGTGGCGACGTCACGCTGCCGGCCTACCGCGGCGACATCGTCAACGGCTACGACTTCACCCCGGAGTCCCGGGCCGCCGACCCGCGCCGACTCGTGCAGGGGTACCACACCGCCGCGTCGACGCTGAACCTCGTCCGGGCGTTCACCCAGGGCGGGTTCGCGGACCTCCGGCAGGTGCACTCCTGGAACAAGGGGTTCGCGGCGAACCCGGCGAACGCCCAGTACGAGCACCTGGCCCGCGAGATCGACAAGGCGATCCGGTTCATGGAGGCCGCCGGTGCCGACTTCGACGAGCTGAAGCACGTCGAGTTCTACGCGTCGCACGAAGGCCTCCTGATGGACTACGAGCGCCCGATGACCCGGATCGACTCCCGCTCGGGCCTGCCGTACGACACGTCGGGGCACTTCATCTGGATCGGTGAGCGCACGCGCGACATCGACGGTGCGCACGTCGACTTCCTGTCCCGCGTCCGGAACCCGCTCGGCGTCAAGCTCGGACCGTCGACGTCGATCGACGACATGGAGCGGCTCATCGACAAGCTCGACCCGGACCGTGAGCCCGGTCGGCTGACCTTCATCACGCGGATGGGCGCGGGCAGGATCCGCGACGCACTGCCGCCCCTGCTCGAGGCGATCAAGGGCATGGACGCCAACCCGCTGTGGGTGACCGACCCGATGCACGGCAACGGCCTGACCACGCCGACGGGCTACAAGACGCGCCGGTTCGACGACATCATGTCCGAGGTCGCCGGCTTCTTCGAGGCGCACCGAGCCGTGGGGACCTACCCGGGCGGCATCCACGTCGAGCTCACCGGCGACGACGTCACGGAGTGCCTCGGCGGGTCGGAGCACATCGACGAAGCAACGCTCGCGACCCGCTACGAGTCGCTCTGCGACCCGCGCCTCAACCACATGCAGTCGCTCGAGCTCGCGTTCCTCGTCGCCGAGGAGCTGAGCAACGCGCCGGTCCGCGGGTAGTCGCGACCGGTGACGGACGGGAGGCGCGGTGCCGACGGGCATCGCGCCTCCCGTCCGTCACCGCTACTGCTTGTACGCCAGCGTGACCGTGTCGCCCTTGTGGACCGTCGAGTTCGGGGCCGGGTCCGTGCCGGACACGGGGAGGCTGGCCTTCCAGTCGTAGAAGCTGCAGAGGATGTTCGTGCAGTCCGGGTAGGTGACCTTGAGGCCGAGGCCCTCGAGCGTCGACGCGGCCTGGTCGATGGTCTTGCCGGAGACGTCCGGCAGCGTGATCGGCGCCGGACCGCGGGACACGACGAGCTGCACCTGCGAGCCCTTGACCACCGGGTCGTCCTTGATCACGGTCTTGATCACCTGACCGGCCGGGACGGTCTCGCTGTACTGGTCGTCCTGGTCGGCGGCGATCGCGAGCCCGGCATCCCGCAGCGTGGTCGTGGCCTGCTCGGCGCTCTGGCCGACGACGTCCGGGACCGCGCCGAGGGAGACCTCGAGCCGGATCGGCTGTCGCTCCGCGTACGTCTGCACGGTCGTCAGGTCGAGGTCCGAGCCGTCGGCGTTGGTGCCGGTCGCGCTGAGGACGGTGTCCTTCGGGGCGTCCGCGTCGAAGCGGTACGTCGGCTCGCGGAGGTCGAAGTCGTCCCCGAGCACCGCCTGCACGTTCGACAGGGGCTGCCCGACGATCGCGGGCAGGGCGATCATCCGCGGGCCCGACGACACCACGATGCGGACCCGCGTCCCGCGCTGCACGGTCGCTCGTGGGCTCGGACGGGTCGTGGAGACGGAACCGGTGACGACCACCGCGTCGTGTCGGGCACTGGTGGCCGCGTCGGCCTCCAGCCCCCGGGCCTCGAGCAGTCGTCGGGCCTCGGGGACGGTCTTGCCCGCGACGGCCGGGATCTGCACGTTCCCGCCCGGTCCGAGGCGGTACCAGACACTCGCGCCGCCGACGAGGAGGGCGAGCACGACGATCACCGCGAGCGCGATCCACCCGCGTCGGCGACGCTTCGCAGCCTTGCCCGCCAGCCGTTCGGCCGCCGGGCTGAGCGCCTGGCCGGCCGGTCGCGTCGGCCCGGTGTTCCGGCGGGGACCGGGGCCGCGGCCGTCGGTCCGTGCCGGGGGGTGGTCGGCGAACACCGCGCCGACACCGCCGAGGCCGACACCGCCGAGGGCGGCACCGCCGATGGCGGCACCGCCGAGGACCGTCGTGTCGTCGGCGGCGCCCGGCCAGGGCGCGCGGTCGCGGTCGGCGTCGTGCGGGTCGTGCAGGACCGACGTCGTGGCCGCCGGACGGAGCACCGCGGTGCGGTTCGTGCCGCTGTCGATCCGCCCCTCGAGCCCGACGAGCTCGTCGAGCATCGTCTTCGCGTCGCGCGGCCGGTCGTCCGGGTTGCGGGCGGTCGACCAGAGCACGAGGTCGTCGAGCGCAGCGGGGACGGACGGGTTCACCGCGCTCGGCACCGGCACGGTGTCGTTCGCGTGCTGGTAGGCGATCTGCATCGGCTGGTCGCCCTTGTACGGCTGTTCCCCGGTGAGCATCTCGTAGAGCATGATGCCGACTGCGTAGATGTCGCTGCGGGTGTCCGCGATGCCCCGGGTGACGAGCTCGGGGGAGAGGTACGCGATCGTGCCGAGGAGCGCCGCGCCGGTCGCGGTGTTGGCGGACGCCGCGCGGGCGAGTCCGAAGTCGCCGAGCTTGATCCGGCCGTCGTCCGCGAGCAGGACGTTCTCTGGCTTGAGGTCGCGGTGCACGATGCCGGCGCGGTGCGCGGACGCGAGTCCGCCGAGGACCGCGCGGAGGATGTCGAGCGCCTGCTCGCTCGTCAGGGCGCGGTGCTCCTGCAGGAGATCCCGCAGCGTGATGCCCGGGATGTACTCCATCACGATGTAGGTGCAGTCGTCCTCGGCGCCCTGGTCGTACACGCCGACGACGCTCGGGTGGGACAGCCGGGCAGCGGACCGGGCCTCCTGGATGAACCGGTTCCGGAACGCGACGTCGTCGGCGAGGTGCCCGTGCATGATCTTGATGGCGACCCGGCGTTCCAGGCGCACGTCCGTCGCCAGGTAGACCGTGGCCATCCCCCCGCGGGCGATGCGCGAGCGGACACGGTACCGCTGATCGATCATCCGACCGATCATGGGATCCGTGGCAGCGTTCATCGTCACGGACGGCATTCTACGAATCGGTTCCCGAAAGGCCCCGACAGGCGCACCGGCCGTGATCCAATCTCAACCTCGAGGATGGAACGGTCCGTTCCGACCCGTGTCGTCAGAGGGTCGCGAGCCACCCGGTCGCCGGCTTCTCCCATTGCGCGTACGCATCCGGGAACGCCGAGTACTGCACGGACTGCGCGGCCTGTGTCACCGACATCCCCTGCCAGTTCGGGACGTCGAGCAGCCCCGCCGTGACACCGCGGTTCGGGTTCGAGCGGCCACCGAAGAACAGCCGCGTCGCATGCGGGACGTCCATGAGCTGCGCGTCGGTGCCCCAGCCCTGGCTCGGCCGCTGCTGGAACACGCCGACCGAGTCACGGTCCCCGTGGTCGAGGTTCCGGAGGCCGGACTCCTGCATCGCGGCGGCGAGGGCGATCACGAGCCCGCGGTCCGGGACGCCGAGTGAGCGACCCACGGCGACGATCGTGGCGGCGTTCGCGCGCATCTCGTTCGTCAGGCCGGTGGTGCTCGTGGACGGGAGGACGAGCGTCTTCCCGGCGTAGATCGTGCTCGTGTAGGTCAGGCCGTTCGCGGCGAGGAGCGCGGTGACGGTGACCTGATGGGCGGCGGCGATCGTCGCGAGCGTGTCGCCGGTCGCGATCGTGACGGTCCTGCTCGCGGCGGGGGACGGCGCGGCCGGGCTCGCCGCGACGGGGCTCGTCGTGGCCGGGCTCGCCGTGGCCGGGGCGTTCGCCGCGGGGACGCGGAGCGTCTGCCCCGGGTAGATGACGCTCGAGGACGAGAGCTGGTTCGCGGCGAGGAGCGCCGACGTCGGGACGCCGAGGCGTGCCGCGATGGCGCTCGCGGTGTCGCCCGTCACGACGTGGTAGCCGCCGGTCGACGCGCCGGCCGTCGGGCCCACCGCGGCGACGGTCGCGACCCGGGCGGAGCCGTTGCCGAGCCGCAGGGTCTGCCCCGGGTGGATGATCGCGTTCCAGCCGAGCCCGTTCGCAGCCAACACGTCACGCGTGCCGAGGCCGAACCGGGCGGCGATCGCGCTGACGGTGTCGCCCTGGACGACAGTGTACGTCGCCGGGGCGGGCGCGACCGCGGCGACGGGCGTCGCGACGACGGTGGAGACGTTCCGCGCGACGGCGGTCCCGAACACGGGTCCGCGCGCGCCGACGACGCGGTCGGGACCGGTGTCGCCCCGGTCGCGGTCGTCCTGCCGTCGGTGCTCGTCCGGGTGGCGCTGGTCGGCGTGCGCCGCGATCGGGCCGGTGAGTCCGGCGGCGGCGGCGATGGTCCCCGCGATCACGATCGGCACCGTGGCGAACCGTGCAGCCCTGGCCCTGCGGACTGCGTCGTCGGGGGTGTCCATGGTGTCGCCTTCCGCTCTGCCCCGAGCCTCGGGTCGGGGACCGGGTGCGATGACCTCGGCCGGTGTCCCGACATGGTCCGGACCACCGTGCCACGGATGGTCACAGGAGTCAATCAGTGAGGTGTGTGTGACTGGTGAGGTCGGTGTGACCCCCGACGATCGGCCGCGCATGGAGGTCGGGGATTGCGGACGGGGCACGCTCGTCTGGCAGCATGGACGCGTGAGCGATGCACCTACCGACGACGCCCTGTCCGAGCACTGGCTGACGGTCCCGGACCTCGTGGAGATCCTGCAGGTCAGCCCTGGCCGCATCCACCGGCTGTTCGAGCAGCGCACGTTGCTGCCGGCGCGGGTGGACGGCGTGCTCAAGGTCCCCGCGGAGTTCCTCGACGACGCCGAGCCGCTCCCGGAGCTCCGCGGCACGCTCGTCGTCCTCGGCGACAACGGGTTCTCCGACGACGAGGCGGTCCGCTGGATGCTGACGGTCGAGGACTCGATCGGCGTCGCACCCATCGCGGCACTCCGTGCCGGCCGCAAGGCCGAGGTGCGTCGGGTCGCGCAGAGCCTGCTCTAGCCGGGCCGGACTACGCCGACCGGCGCGAGACCGTGTCGGCCAGGGTCGCCAACTGCTCCCGCGCCGAGGGGCTGAGCGGTGCCTCGCCGAGCGCCGCGGTGGCCCGGGCCACGTGCCGCTCGATCGACCGCTCGACGGCGGTGACCGCCCCGGACTCCGTGATCGTCGCGCGGAGCATCGCGATCTGGTCGTCGTCGAGGTCGGGGTCGCCGAGCAGCTCGTCGACGAGCTGCCGCGGGCCGGGACCGAGCGCCTTGCGTGCCGTCGCGATGAGCACGGTGCGCTTGCCTTCGCGGAGGTCGTCCCCGGCGGGCTTGCCGGTGAGCTCGGGGTCGCCGAACACGCCGAGGAGGTCGTCGCGCAACTGGTACGCGACCCCGAGCGGCAGGCCGAACGCGCGGAGGCCGGCGAGCTGGGCCTCGGACGCGCCGGCGATCAGGCCGCCGATCGCCAGCGGCGCCTCGATCGAGTACTTCGCCGACTTGAACACGATGACGCGCTGCGCCCGGCGGAGCAGGTCGGTCTCGTCGACCGTCGGCCAGGCGATCTCCTCGTGGACGTCGAGGTACTGCCCCGCGGTCACGTCGAGCCGCATCGTGTGGAACTCCTGGCGGACGATCCGCGCGCGGGACGGCTCGAGCAGGTTCATCGACTCGTCGAACACGCTGTCGGCGAGCGAGAGCAGCAGGTCGCCCATGAGCAGGGCGGAGTTCGTGCCGTACAGTGCCCGGTCGCCGATCCACCCCGAGGACTCGTGGAGCGACTCGAACCGGCGATGGGCGGCGGGCATCCCGCGGCGGGTGTCCGACCGGTCCATGATGTCGTCGTGCACGAGCGCTGCGGCGTGGAAGACCTCGAGCGCCGCCGCGGCGGTGACGACGGCCTGCGCGGTGGTCTGCCGGGAGCCTTCCGCGAGGGGGTCGAACGACCCGGAACGCCCGGCCACGGCCTGCCAGCCCCAGTAGCAGAACAGGGCCCGGAACCGCTTGCCGCCGGACAGCAGGTCGCGGGCGAAACGGTCGAACGGGGCGAGGTCCGGACTGATCGCGCCGAGCCGGTCCCACTGCTCCGAGAGAGCACGATCGACACGGTCTGCGACGAGGTCCACTAATCGCGTACTCTCAGCCACGTTCCCTAGCCTAGTCGATGACCGGGACATACAATCGGTCCACCAGGTCCACGCGTTGATCCCAGGGATGAGGGAATCAAGATGCCACTCTCGGAGCAAGAGCAGCGACTCCTCGAAGAAATGGAGCGCAGCCTCTACCAGAACGACTCCGACTTCGTGGCGCGTGTCACCAAGCGTCAGGGCCGACCGACCTACACCTCGATCACGCTCGGCGTCCTCGGGGCGCTCGTCGGGATCGCCGTGGTCGTCCTCGGCCTCGTGATCCGACAGCCGCTCATCGGTGTGGTCGGGTTCGTCGTGATGCTCGCCGGGGTGCTCTACGCCCTCCGCCCCGGGTTCCGGTCGGCAGGCTCCGGCCGCGCCCCTCGAGCGACCTCCGGCGGCGGCTCGTCGGCCACAAAGGGTGGCGGGTCCTTCATGGACCGGATGAACGACCGCTGGGACAAGCGCAGCCAGGACCGCTGAGCACCGTTCCACCCATGACTCCCTGACGGGGTCGGCCCCCGGGCCGGCCCCGTCAGTCGTTGCTCCCCGCGCCCGTCCGCCCGGTGCCCCCGCCCCGCCCTCGCCCCGCCCCCCTCCCGATCCTCGAGATCGCACAACACGCCGCCTGCGCCCCTGACGACGCGGCGTGTTCTGCGATCTCGACCGCGGGGCGGCGGCGTGTTCTGCGATCTCGTCCGCAAGCGTGCCGCCCGCCTCCGCACCATCCGCGCCCGTGCCGCCCGTGCCGCCCGCGCCCGTGCCGCCCGCGCCCGTGCCGCCCGTGTCCGCACCGTCCGCGCCCGTGCCGCCCGCGCCCCTCCCGCCCGCGCCCGCGCCCGCGCCGATCTTCGAGGTCGCACAACACGCCGCGTGCGGCCCCGGCGTCGCGGCGTGTTGTGCGATCTCGACGGCAGGGCGGCGGCGTGTTGTGCGATGCCGTCCGTACGGGCCGCGAGAGCCGTCGGGCGCGCCCGCGTCCGGCCTGGAGGCGCGACCCGCGCCCGGCGGGTCGACGCGCCACTGCGCGCCCCACGCGACGCATTCCTCCTCCATTTCCCTCCACCGCGACCGCGGGGCCCGCCACCCCGCGTGGTTCCGGGCTCGCGGGCGGTGAGCTGCGCCTCCAGGACGACGTCCGGTGCCCCCATTTCGGGGCCGCAGTGCCGTTCCCGGGCACCATTCCGTGGTGAAGTGGGGCGCAGTGGAGTAAAGTGGAGGAACAGGGTGACCACTGGAGCGGAGGGGGGTCCGACATGTTGCTCGGCACCTATGCCCCGAAGCTCGACGAGAAGGGCCGCGTCATCCTCCCCGCCAAGTTCCGCGACGAGCTCTCCGGCGGCCTCGTCATGACCCGTGGTCAGGAACGCTGCGTGGTCGTCTTCAGCGCTCGCGAGTTCGAGTCGCTCCACGACCGGATCCGTCAGGCGCCGATGACGAACAAGCGCACCCGCGACTACATGCGTCTTTTCCTGTCCGGGGCCAGCTCCGAGCAGCCGGACAAGCAGAACCGCGTCACCATCCCGCAGAACCTCCGTGAGTACGCCGGTCTCGGCCGCGACCTCACGGTGATCGGCGCCGGCGACCGGGCCGAGATCTGGGCCACCGACGCGTGGGAGGCCTACTACGCGAGCAGCGAAGCGGACTTCGCCGAGAACGAGGAGGAGGTGATCCCGGGCATCTTCTGATCCGCCGACCCGGACTCCCAGCCGTCCGCCCTGGCGCACCTTCCCCGGTGCCAGGTCGGGATGGATGGGGATCCGGGTCCACGGGTCGGAGGGCGCAGGGGCCGACATGGCAGCCACTCCCGAGGACACCGGCGTCGGTGCTCCGTTCCCGCACACCCCGGTCATGCTCGAGCGCATCGTCGAGCTCTTCACCCCCACCCTCGACGGGCCCGGCAAGGTCGTCGTCGACGCCACCCTCGGCATGGGTGGCCACGCCGAGGGGCTGCTCGAGCGCTTCCCCGAGGTCACGCTGATCGGTCTCGACCGTGACACCGACGCGCTCGGCATCGCGGGGGAGCGCCTCGCCCGGTTCGGCGATCGCGTCCGGCTCGTGCACACCGTCTACGACCAGCTGCCGACCGCCGTGCAGGACCAGGGCTTCCGCACGGTCGACGGCGTGCTCTTCGACCTCGGCGTCTCGTCGCTCCAGCTGGACCGGGCCGAGCGCGGGTTCGCGTACAGCAAGGACGCCCCGCTCGACATGCGCATGGACCAGACCGCGGAGACCACCGCAGCGGAGGTGCTCGCCACCTACGACGAGCGCGAACTGCGCGGCATCTTCCACCGCTACGGCGAGGAGAAACTCGCCGGACGGTACGCCAAGGCCATCGTGGCGCGACGCGCCGAGCGGCCGTTCGAGCGCTCCGGCGACCTCGTCGAGGTCCTGCAGGCGGCGACGCCGGTCGCGATCCAGAGGCAGGGACACCCGGCCAAGCGGGTGTTCCAGGCGCTCCGGATCGAGGTCAACCAGGAGCTGAGCGTGCTCGAGCGGGCGATCCCGGCCGCGATGGACGCGCTCGGTGTCGGCGGGCGACTCGTGGTCGAGGCGTACCAGTCCCTGGAGGACCGGATCGTCAAGCGCGCGATCGTCGAGCGCACGAGTTCCTCCGCCCCGGCCGGGCTGCCGGTCGAACTCCCCGAGCACGCCCCCACGTTCTCCGCCGTCGTCAAGGGCGCCGAGCAGGCCGACGAGGCCGAGCGCGCCGCCAACCCCCGAGCAACCCCCGTGCGTCTCCGCGCGGCCGAGCGAATCCGGAAGTGACATGACCACCAACCTGGCCCTCGCCACGCCCCTGCCCGCCGCCCCCACCGCACCGCACCGCGAGCGACGGGTCCGGCCGGAGCTCGTCGAGGTCGCCACGACCCGGGCGCAGCGCCGGGCACGACCCCGCATCGTCTACGCGATCGTCGCGATGGGCGCGCTCGGCGTGCTCCTGCTCGCCCAGCTCGGGATCAGCATGGTGCTCTCCAGCGGCGCGTACTCGCTGAACTCGCTGCAGGCGCAGCAGGTCGAGCTCACGCGCTCGCAGCAGCAGCTCGACGAGCAGCTCTCCGTCCTCCGGTCGCCGCAGAACCTGGCACGCAACGCCCAGGCGCTCGGCATGATCGCGAACTCGACGCCGGTCTACCTCAACCCCGAGACCGGAGCGGTCTACGGCACGCCGACGCCCGCTGCGGCCGACGACCCCGCCGCCGCGACGACGACGAACCAGGTCCCGAACTCCCTCCTCGACGGCACGAAGGTCGTCACGAAGCAGGGGGACACGGCCACCAGCGCCGAGCAGCCCGCCGGGGCCGCGGCCGCGGCGACCGGAACGGCCGCGACCGAGTCTGAGAACACCGGCGCGGCCAGCGCGTCGGCCCCGGGATCGACCGACTCGTCCGTATCGTCGTCCGCGGATCAGCTCCAGGCGCCCTCGACGCGCTGACGCACGATGCGCTCACGCACCACGTGTCGGCGCACGATGCGCTCACGCACCACGCGTCGGCGCACGATGCGCTCACGCACCACGCGTCGACGCACCACGCGCTGACGCACGGAGCACGACGTACCGCCCGGCCCCGGCCGGAGCAGCTCCCCGGGACCGGAAGGACACGAGGTGAGGAAGACCCTCAAGAACCGCCGCATCCGCTACAGCATCGTCATGCTCGCGGTCATCGCCCTCGCCGCCGTGTTCGTGGTGCGGCTCGTCGACATCCAGGTCGTGCAGGCGGCCGAGCTGAACAAGGCCGCGGCCGCCAAGCGGAGCATCCCGGTGACCCTCTACGGCACGCGCGGCGCGATCGTCGACCGGAACGGCACCGACCTCGCCGACAGCGTCACCCGCTACAACATCACGACGGCCCCGCGGATCGTCGCGAAGTTCAGCGGCACGCTCGGCGGGACCCGGATCAAGGACGTCTCCGTCGCGCAGGCCCTCACCGCGCTCGCGCAGGCAGCAGGCGACGGCGCGGACGTCGGCACGATGAAGAAGACCATCGCGCAGAACCCCGACTCGGACTTCGCGTTCCTCGTGAAGGGCCTCGACATCCCGCACTACCGCGCGGTGATGGCGCTCGACATCCCGTGGCTCTACCCGCAGAAGCAGTCCGCCAGGGTCTACCCGAACGGTGCCGCGGCGGGCAACCTCACCGGCTTCATGGGCACCGACGGCGCGCAGGCGGGCCTGGAGTACGCCTACGACAAGTGCCTCGCCGGCTCGAACGGTTCGCAGGTCTACGAGCGCGGCGAGGACGGCGTGCAGCTGCCCGGCAGCACGGTCACGACGAAACAGGCGCGGAACGGCGGCACCGTCCAGACCACGATCGACGAGGACCTGCAGTACATGACGCAGCAGGACATCGCGCAGCAGGCCCAGGCACTCGGCGCGGAGTCCGCGACGGGGATCGTGGCGAACGCCAAGACGGGCGAGGTCCTCGCCCTCGCCGACTACCCGAGCGTCGACCCGAACGACATCAACGCGACGAAGGACCCGGGGAACTTCGGGTCGAAGGCGATCACGTCGCTCTACGAACCGGGTTCGACGATCAAGGCGGCGATCGCCGCGACGCTCATCGACACCGGCAAGGCAAGCCCGACGACGCAGGAGACCGTCGACTACTCGCGGACCTTCCCGTGGGGCGGTCGCATCACGGACGCCGAGGCGCACGGCCGCGAGAACCTCACCCTGACGGGGATCCTCGCGCAGTCCTCCAACGTCGGCATCTCCGAGGTCGGCGAGGCCCTGAGTGCTCAGCAGCGCTTCGACGCGATGAAGAAGTTCGGGCTGTTCGAGTCCGACCCGGCGATCCGGTTCCCCGGTCAGCCGACCTGGCCGGACGCCGCGAGCCCGAACTGGGACCAGCAGACGAACGTCAACTCGATGTTCGGGCAGGGCATCTCGACGAACGCGCTCCAGGTCGCCGGCATCTACCAGACCCTGGCGAACGGCGGGGAGCGGATCCCGCTGCACTTCGTCTCGGGCTGCAAGCAGGCCGACGGCACCGTGACCGACCAGCCCGATCTGACCCCGACGCGCGTGGTGTCCCAGGCCGCAGCGACGCAGACGGTCGACATGCTCCAGAGCACGATCACGGCCACGGCGGGCACCCTGCACGCGATGGGACCGATCTCCGGCTACAACGTCGCGGCCAAGACGGGGACCGCCGAGGTCGCGACGGCGAACGGCGGCGGCTACGGCAGCGACCGGGTGATCTCGGTGGCCGGAATGGCACCTGCGGAGGACCCCCAGTATGTTGTCACGGTGACGTTCACGAAGCCGGGGCCCGGACATCGGTTCTCCAGCTCCGCGGCTCCGGCGTTCCACACCCTCATGTCCCAGGTGCTCGAGAAGTACCGTGTCACCCCCTCCACGACCTCGGTCAAGTCGTACCCGACGACGTGGTGAGGAAGAAGGAGCACTTGTCCGCTCGGATCCCCCCGGTCCTCCGCCCGGAACACCCGGCACCCCGGCCGCTCGCCGAACTCGTCAACGCGTTCGGGCTGCGTGTCGCCGGCTCGGTCGACGGCGTCGACGTGACGGGCGTCACCCTGACGGCGGCCGAGGTGCAGCCGGGTGACGTCTTCGTCGGCGTGCACGGTGCGAACCGGCACGGCGCGGAGTTCGCGTCCGAGGCGGCCGAGCGCGGCGCGGTCGCGGTGATGACCGACGCCGACGGCCTCGACCTCGCCGTGCCGAGCGGGCTCCCGGTGCTCGTCGTCGACGACCCCCGTGCGGCGCTCGGCGAGGTCTCGGCGTGGGTGTACCGCACGGACGAGGACGCGGACGACCTCCCGCAGCTCTTCGCGGTCACCGGCACGAACGGCAAGACCAGCACCGCGTACCTCCTCGAGGCGATCCTCCAGCAGCTCGGGCTCGTCACGGGTCTCAGCTCGACGGCGGAGCGTCACATCGGGTCGCTCAGCGTGACGAGCCGGCTCACCACGCCCGAGGCGAGCGAGATGCACGCGCTCCTCGCCCGGATGCGCGAGGCCGGGGTCCGTGCCGTCGCGGTGGAGGTCAGTGCGCAGGCGCTCAGCCGGCACCGGGTCGACGGCATCGTCTTCGACGTGGTGGCGTTCACGAACCTGAGCCACGACCACCTCGACGACTACGCCGACATGGAGGAGTACTACCAGGCGAAGCTCCCGCTGTTCCAGCCGGAGCGCGGGCGCCGGGGCGTCGTCTCGCTCGACTCGTCCTGGGGGCAGCGCGTCGTCGACGACTCCCGCATCCCGGTCACCACCATCACCGTGCACGACGACGTCGAGGCCGACTGGCACGTCCGGATCACCGAGGCGCACGCCGCCCACACCGAGTTCCGGCTCGAGGGTCCCGAGGGCCGTCACCTGACGACCCGTGTGCCGCTGATCGGCTGGCACATGGCCGCGAACGCCGCGCTCGCGATCGTCATGCTCGTCGAGGGCGGGTTCGAGCTCGGCGCGATCGAGCAGGCACTCGACGGCGGCATCGACGCCTACCTGCCGGGACGGACCGAGCGTGTCTCCGGCGACGACGGCCCGAGCGTCTACGTCGACTTCGGGCACAGTCCGGACGCGTTCCTCAACACCCTCGCCGCCGTGCGGCAGTTCACGCCCGGCCGGGTCATCATGCTGTTCGGGGCGGACGGCGACCGCGACACGACGAAGCGCGGGGACATGGCGCGTGTGGCCGCCGCGGGCAGCGACGTCCTCGTCGTCACCGACCACCACCCCCGGTTCGAGGACGCCGCGAGCATCCGCAAGACACTCGTCGACGCTGCGCGCGAGGCGTACCCGGACCACGAGCTGTACGAGGTCACCCCGCCGGAGGCCGCGATCCGCAAGGCCGTCGAACTGGCCGGCGAGGGCGACTCGATCCTCTGGGCGGGCCCCGGACACCAGGACTACCGCGACATCGAGGGCGTCCGTACCGAGTACTCGGCGCGCGCCGAGGCGCGTGCGGCACTCCGGGAAGCCGGCTGGACCCCGTCCGAGGCGCCCCGGTGATCGCCCTGACGCTGGCCGAGATCGCCGCCGCCGTCTCCGGCCGGCTCGTGACGGGGGCACCCGGGACGGTCGTCGCCGGTTCGGTGGAGACCGATTCGCGACTGGTCGGCGATGACAGCGTGTTCTTCGCCCTCGTCGGTGCCGAGACCGACGGGCACCGGTTCGTCCCGGACGCCGTCGCTGCCGGCGCGGCGCTCGTGGTCACGCAGGAACGGGTCGAGACGGCGGCCGCGCAGATCGTCGTGGAGGACGGCTACCGCGCCCTCGCCGCGCTCGCCCACGAAGTCGTCGCGCGCGTCCGCACGGCGACCGCGGACCGCCCGGAGGGGCCGCTCCGCACGGTCGGCATCACCGGCTCGAACGGCAAGACGAGCACGAAGAACATGCTCCGCACGATCCTGTCGACCGTCGGCGAGACGGTCGCCCCGGAGGGCTCGTTCAACAACCACGTCGGCGCCCCGATCTCGATGCTGCGGCTCACCGACGACTCCCGCTTCCTCGTCGTCGAGATGGGTGCGAGCGGCATGGGCGAGATCGCGAAGCTCGTCCGGATCGCCGAGCCGGACGTCGGGGTCGTCCTCAAGGTCGGGCTCGCGCACGCCGGCGAGTTCGGGGGCATCGAGATGACCCAGCGGGCGAAGTCCGAGATGGTCACCGACCTGCCCGGCACGGCGACGGCGGTCCTCAACGCCGACGACGACCGCGTGATGGCGATGGCGGACATCACCGCGGCGAAGGTCGTCACCTTCGGCACGGACGCGTCGGCCGAGTACCGGATCACGGACCTGGAGACCGACCGGACCGGCACGCGGTTCGTGCTGACGCACGCGCCTGCGGCGGGCCGGACGGGAGGCGCGGCCGACGTCGCGTCGTCGGCGAGCGACACGCAGACCGTCCAGCTCGCGATCCTCGGCGAGCACCACGCCATGAACGCCACCGCCGCGCTCGTCGTCGCCGCCGCATGGGGCGTGCCGCTCGCCGACGGTGCCCGGGCGCTCGCCTCGATGACGCGAGCCGAACGCTGGCGGATGGAGCTCCTCCAGGGCGGGCCGGAGGGCGTGACCGTCGTGAACGACGCGTACAACGCGAGTCCGGACTCGATGGCCGCCGCGCTCCGCACGCTCGCGCAGGTCGTCCGCCCCGGGGAGCGGACCGTCGCGGTGCTCGGCGAGATGGCGGAACTCGGCGAGTACTCCGTCGAGGAGCACGACCGCATCGGCCGCCTCGTGGTCCGCCTCGGCATCGGACAGCTCATCGTCGTCGGCCGCGGCGCGCTGCCCATCCACCAGGCCGCCTCCCTCGAGGGGTCGTGGGACGGCGAGTCGGTCTACGTCGAGGACGCCGACGACGCCGTCCGTGTCGTCGAGCAGATGGTCCGCCCCGGCGACGTCGTGCTCGTGAAGTCCTCGAAGTCCGCCGGCCTCCGACACCTCGGCGACCGCCTGGGAGGTGTTCCCGCATGATCGCCCTGCTCATCGCCGGTGCCGTGTCGCTGGCGTTCACACTCCTGCTCACGCCGCTGTTCATCCGCCTGTTCCACCGGCTCGGGTGGGGGCAGTTCATCCGCGACGACGGACCGCAGTCGCACCACACCAAGCGGGGCACCGCGACGATGGGCGGGATCGTGCTGATCATCGGCACGGTGATCGGGTACTTCGTCGGGCACCTCGTCGGACGCGACCACGTCACCCTCTCCGGCATGCTCGTGCTCTTCATGATGGTCGGGCTCGGGTTCGTCGGGTTCCTCGACGACTTCCTCAAGGTCCGACGGCAGCGCAGTCTCGGGTTGGGCGGGTGGGCCAAGGTCCTCGGCCAGGTCATCGTCGGTGTCATCTTCGCGACCGTCGCCCTCGTGGTGCCGAGCGTGAACGGTGAGTACCCGGCGTCCAAGATGATCTCGGCCGTGCGGGACATCGACTGGTTGAACTTCATGGCGCTCGGCACGGTCGTCGGCACGGTGCTGTACCTCGCGTGGACCGTGCTCCTGACCGTGTCGACGTCGAACGGCGTCAACGTCGCGGACGGCCTGGACGGACTCGCGACGGGCACGAGCATCCTCGCGATCGGCTCGTACATCTTCATCGGGTTCTGGCAGTCGAACCAGGAGTGCGGTGGTCCCCGGCTCGACGACAGCGTCGTCCACGCCTGCTACACCGTGACGACCCCGCTCGACCTCGCCGTGGTCGCCGCGTCGATCTGCGGTGGGCTCATCGGGTTCCTCTGGTACAACACGTCGCCGGCGCAGATCTTCCTCGGCGACACGGGCTCCCTCGGACTCGGCGGGGCACTCGCCGCGCTCGCGATCCTCAGCCGCACCGAGCTGCTGCTGATCCTCATCGGCGGACTGTTCTTCATCGTCACCGGCTCGGTCATCCTGCAGCGCGCGTACTTCAAGATCACGCACGGCAAGCGGATCTTCCTGATGAGTCCGCTGCACCACCACTTCGAGCTGAAGGGCTGGGCCGAGGTCACCGTCGTCGTCCGTTTCTGGATCATCGCGGGACTCTGCGTCGCGGCCGGCGTGGGGGTGTTCTACCTCGAGTGGATCACGCGAGCCAATGCCTGACCGTCTCGACGGGCTGACGTCCTGGTACGCCGACGGCTGGAAGCACCTCCGCGTCGCGGTGCTCGGGCTCGGGTCGACGGGGTTCTCGGTCGCCGACACCCTCGTCGAGCTCGGCAGCGACGTGCTCGTGCTCTCCGAGGACGCCCCGGAGGACCGGGTCGAACTCCTGCACGTCATCGGCGCCGCGTTCGCGCAGACGTCCCTGACGACGGTGCCGGATCGACTCGCCGCGTTCGCGCCGGACCTCGTGGTCGCGTCGCCCGGGCTCCCGCCGTCGAACGCCAGCGTGGTCTGGAGTGCGGAGCACAGCACCGTCTGGGGCGACGTCGAACTCGCGTGGCGGGTCCGCGACAAGGTCATTCGTGCGGCCGCCCCGGGGACGACGCCCGGCGTGGCGCCGTGGGTGCTCGTCACCGGGACGAACGGCAAGACCACCACGACGCAGCTCACGACCGCGATGTACGCGTCGGGCGGGATGCGTGCCGTCGCGTGCGGCAACATCGGGGTGCCGGTGCTCGACGTGGTGCGCGACCCGGACGGGTGGGACGTCCTCGTCGTCGAGCTCTCGAGCCACCAGCTGCACGCCCTCCCGACGACCGGACCCGGCGCCCTCGTGCCGCTCGCGTCGACGTGCCTGAACCTCGCCGACGACCACCTGGAGTGGCACGGCTCGGCCGAGGCGTACCGCGCTGCGAAGGCCAAGGTCTACGCCAACACCGTCATCGCCTGCGTGTACAACGTCACCGACGCGGCGACGCGGACCATGGTCGAGGACGCGGACGTGCTCGAGGGGTGTCGCGCGGTCGGGTTCACCCCCGGCATCCCGGCACCCGGCGACCTCGGCGTGGTCGAGGAGGTCCTCTGCGACCGCGCGTTCCTCGACGACCGCCGCAACGCCGCCCTCGAACTCGCGACGCACGCGGACCTCGACGCCGCTGGGCTGACGTCCCCGCACATGGTCATGAACGTGCTCGCGGCCGCCGCACTCGCCCGTGCCGGCGGTGTCGAGCCCGTCGCGATCCGGGATGCGGTGCGCGGGTTCTCGCCGGACCACCACCGGACCGAGTTCGTCGCGGCGGCGGGTGGCGTCACCTGGATCGACGACTCCAAGGCGACGAACCCGCACGCCGCGACCGCGTCGCTGTCCGCCTTCGACGGTGTCGTCTGGATCGTCGGCGGGCTGTTCAAGGGCGTCGACGTCGACGGTCTCGTCGCGCGGTTCGGACCGGCGGTGCGGGGGGTCGTGGTCATCGGCGCGGACCGGTCGGCCGTGCTCGAGTCATTCGCGCGACACGCGCCCGATGTCATCGTGCGCGAGGTGTCGACGACCGACACTGATCAGGTCATGCCCGAGGCGGTCCGGCATGCCGCCGGTGTCGCTCGACCCGGTGACACGGTCCTCCTCGCCCCGGCGGCGGCGTCCTTCGACCAGTTCGAGTCCTACGGCGACCGGGGGCGACGCTTCGCGGACGCGGTCCGCGACCTGTTGAACACCGATCACCTGGAGGGGAGCGCCGATGGCGAATCCGCCGACGAGCCTCCGCCGGGGGACCGCGACGAGCACGCCTGAGCACGCCGCGTCCGGGCACCGCTCCGGACGCGGCGCGGTCGTGGCCGTCAAGCAGCTGTTCGTCGCCGAGACCGGGGCGTTCTACACGATCCTCGGGGTGACCCTGTTCCTCGTCGTGTTCGGCGTCGTGATGGTGCTGTCGTCGTCGAGCGTCGAGCAGTACGCCGCGACGCACGACTTCTTCGGCGCGTTCACGCGGCAGGGCCTGTACGCGGTCATCGGCGTCCCGCTGATGCTCATCGCATCGAGGCTCCCAGTGCGGTTCTGGCGCAAGTGGGCGATGCGGATCGTCATCATCGGCCTGTTCGTGCAGGCGCTCGTGGTGCTGACGCCGCTCGGCTACTCGATCCAGGGGAACCGGAACTGGATCCGCGTCGGCTCGTTCACGGCGCAGCCGTCCGAGATCCTGAAGCTCGCGCTCGTGCTCGGCATCGGGGCGATCATCTACGCCAAGCGCGACAAGCTCGACGACTGGCGCGAGGTGTTCGTCCCGATCGGCGTCGCGAGCGTGCTGTCGATCGGACTGGTGCTGCTCGGCGGTGACCAGGGCACGTCGATGGTGATGATGATCCTCGTCTTCGGGGCGCTGTTCGTCGGCGGCGCACGGCTGCGACACCTGGGCGTCGGGCTCCTCGCGCTCGCGGTCGTCCTGCCGATCGTCACGCTCTCACGGGGCTCCCGGTCGAGCCGCATCAGTGCGTGGCTCTCCGGCTGCACGAACGCGAACCAGTACCAGGACCTCTGCTGGCAGCCGACCCACGGCATGTGGGCACTCTCCTCCGGCGGGGTGTTCGGTGTCGGGCTCGGGAACTCCAAGGCCAAGTGGTCCTGGCTCCCCGAGGCCGACAACGACTACATCTTCGCGATCATCGGCGAGGAGCTCGGGCTCATCGGCGCGATCGTCGTGCTGGCGCTGTTCGTGGTCCTCGCGATCGGGTTCATCAAGGTCATCCGGTCGAGCCGCGACCCGTTCGTGCGCACCGTCACGGGCGGGGTGCTCGCCTGGATCATCGGACAGGCGTTCATGAACATCGCCGTGGTCCTCGGTCTGCTGCCGGTGCTCGGCGTCCCGTTGCCACTGATATCCGCGGGCGGGTCGGCGCTCATCATGACCCTCGTCGCGATCGGTGTCGTGCTGTCGTTCGCCCGCGAAGCACCGGCGCCCCCGGTCGCGGTGACCACGGACGGGTTCCACGACGCCGCCGCGCAACGGTCGGCGGCTGCCGCGGCCCAGCGCGCGTCCCGGACCCGGCAGGGATCCCGGTGAGCCGATACCTCTTCGCCGGCGGCGGCACCGCGGGACACGTGAACCCGCTGCTCGCCGTCGCCGACCGGTTGCGGGAGCGCGAGCCGGACGCCGAGGTCCTGGTGCTCGGCACGGCGGAGGGCCTGGAGTCCCGCCTGGTCCCGATGCGCGGGTACGAGCTCGTGACCATCCCACGTCTGCCGTTCCCGCGTCGCCCGAGTGCCGCGGCCCTGCGGTTCCCCGGTGCGTTCCGCGGAGCGGTCACCAGCGTCGAGCGGATCATCCGCGAGCGCGGCGTCGACGTCGTGATGGGCGTGGGCGGGTACGCCGCCGCTCCCGCGTACCTCGCCGCGCGCCGGACACGGACGCCGATCGCCGTGCACGAGGCGAACGCCAGGGCCGGTCTCGCGAACCGGCTCGCCGCGGTCTTCACGCGGCACGTCGGCACGACGTTCTCGAACACACGACTCCCGCACGCCCGGCTCGTCGGGATGCCGCTTCGTCGTGAGATCGAGCGGCTCGACCGGCGTGCGTCGCGTGCCGAGGGACTCGCCGCGTTCGGCCTCGCCGCCGATCGTCCGGTGCTGCTCGTCACCGGCGGGTCCTCGGGCGCGCGGCGGATCAACGAGACCGTGCACCGTTCCGCGGCGACCATCGTCGGTGCCGGGTGGCAGGTCCTGCACGTCGTCGGCGCGAAGTCCGAGATCGCGGACAGCACGCTCGACGGGTACTCGGTGCTCCGGTACGTCGACCGGATGGACCTCGCGTACGCCGCATCGGACTTCGTCGTGTCCCGCTCCGGCGCGGGCATGGTCTGCGAGCTCACCGCCGTCGGGCTGCCGAGCGTCCTGGTGCCGTATCCTGTCGGCAACGGCGAGCAGCGGCACAACGCGCAGGACGTCGTCGACGCCGGCGGGGCGGTGCTCGTGGCGGACGCGGACTTCGTGCCCGACTGGGTCACGTTCGAGCTCCTCGGCATCCTGCAGGACCGCGCGCGCATCGCGGACATGGCGGTCAGGGCCGGCAGTGTCGGCCACCGCGACGGCGCCGACCGGATGACGGACCTGGTGCTCGACGCGCAGGCAGGCGTCCACCGCAGCGCGCACGCGACAGACCAGGAGCGACCATGACCATCAAGCCCGACCTCACCCAGCCGGTCCCCGCCGAGCTCGGCACGCTGCACTTCGTCGGCATCGGCGGCTCCGGCATGAGCGGCATCGCGCGGATGTTCCTGAACGACGGCCGCCGCGTCACCGGCTCGGACTCGCGCGAGTCGGCGACGACTGGTCGGCTCCGGGAACTCGGTGCGGAGATCCGCATCGGGCACGACGCCGCGAACGTCGGGGACGCCGACACGATCGTCGTGACGAGTGCGCTCTGGTCGGACAACCCGGAGCTGCTCGAGGCACGGCGGCGCGGGATCCCAGTTCTGCACCGGTCGCAGGCCCTCGCCGCCCTCATCGCCGGACGCCGTCTGGTCTCGGTCGCCGGTGCTCATGGCAAGACGACCTCGACCGGCATGATCGTCACCGCGCTCGTGGAGCTGGGCCTCAGCCCGAACTTCGTCAACGGCGGGGTCATCCAGTCACTCGGGGTGAGCTCCGGCAGCGGCTCGAGCGAGACGTTCGTGGTGGAGGCCGACGAGTCGGACGGCTCGTTCCTGCTGTACGACACCGCGATCGCCCTGGTCACGAACGTCGACGCGGACCACCTCGACCACTACGGCAGCGAGCAGGCGTTCATGGACGCGTTCGTCGACTTCACCGCCAGGGCCTCCGAGCGGGTCGTGATCTCGAGCGACGACGCGGGCGCCCGGCGCGTCACCGAGGGCCTCCGCGCGGCTGCGGCCTCGGCAGCGAGCCCGACGAGCCCGACGAGCCCGACGAGCCCGACGATCGTCACCTTCGGCGAGGCGTCCGACGCCGACGTCCGGATCGTCGCGATCGAGGAGTCGGCCGGGGTGGAGGCGGACATCGTGTTCGGAGGGGAGACCCACCACCTCGCGCTCCGGGTGCCGGGGCGCCACAACGCGGTGAACGCCGCCGGTGCCTTCGCCGTGCTCGTCGGACTCGGGATCGAGCCGCAGGACGCCGTCCGGGGGCTCGAGGCGTTCGGTGGCACGGAGCGTCGGTTCGAGCTGCACGGGGTCGAGCGCGGCGTCAGCGTCTACGACGACTACGCGCACCACCCCACCGAGGTCGCCGCCGCGCTGCGCGCCGCCCGGACGGTCCTCGGCGACCGTCGGCTCATCGCCATCCACCAGCCGCACCTGTACTCGCGCACGCGGCTGATGGCGGCCGACTTCGCGAACGTCTACGAGCAGCTGGCCGACCACACGGTCGTCCTCGACGTCTACGGCGCACGGGAGGACCCGGAGCCCGGCGTGACCGGGGCGATGGTGCAGGAGCGGTTCGTGGACCAGTCCCGGGTCGACTACCTGCCGGACTGGGCGGAGGCTGCGGCACGGGCGGCCGAGCTCGCGCGGCCCGGCGATCTGGTCATGACGCTGAGCTGCGGCGACGTCTACCGGATCATCCCGCAGGTGCTCGCCGCCCTGGCCGACGGGAGCCCGTCCGACGGCACCACGTCCGACGGGAGCCCGTCCCACGGCACCACGTCCGACGGGAGCCCGTCCCACGGCAGCACCGCCGACGGCACCGAAGCCGGGGCACCGCTCCGGTGAGGCGACCAGAGGGGTTCGACGAGCGCGGCGGTGCCGACGAGCGCACCCGAGCCGACGAGCGCACCCGCGCCGACGGGCGCACTCGCACCGACGAACACGCCGCACGCAGGCGTCCGGCGTCGGGCGGTCCCGGCGCGGCGCGGACCACCCAGCCGAACGTGTCCGCCGCCGACGTGTCCGCCGACGACGCATCCGCCGGGAGCGACCGGGCCACCCGGGCCGGCTCGGCGCCGTCCGGCACCGACGGGACGGACGCCGGACGCGCCTCCCGGCTGGCCGGCGTCGCGGGCCGCCGGCTCGGAGCCGGCCTGACCTCGGTCCGCGGTCGGCTCCGCGAGCTGAGCCCGGACGAGGACTACGTCGACCCGGACGCGCCGGCGCCGCGGACCAGGACGGGCCTGCTGGACAACGGCGACCCCAGCAACCGCGGCGACGACGACGACCGCGGCGTCCGCGACGACGAGCACGCCCGACCCGCCGGGGCTGGCGTCCGCGCCGCGGAGACCGCGCGCGAGGCCCGCGCGGCACGGAAGCGCCGGCGTGTCGTCGAACGCCAGGAGGTGCGGCGGTTCACGCGCCGCAGTCGTCATCGTCGGGCCGTGTGGGTCACGACCGGATCGGTCCTGCTGGTCCTCGTGCTGTCCGTCGTCGTCGCGGTGTACTCGCCGCTGATGGCGATGACGACGATCGAGGTCAAGGGCACGAGCCGAGTCGACCGGTCGCAGGTGCTCGCCGCGGTGGACGGCCAGCTCGGCACGCCCCTCGCCCGGGTCGACTTCGGGCGGATCAAGCGGGAGCTCGCCGGCTTCCCCCTCATCGAGAGCTACGTCACGAGCGAGGCGCCGCCGCACACGCTCGTCATCACCGTGACCGAGCGGGAGCCGATCGTCGCGGTCAAGACCGGTTCCGGGTTCGACCTCGTCGACCCCGCCGGCATCATCGTCGAGTCCGACCCGAACAAGCCGGACGGGATGCCCGTGGCCGACGTGCAGCCGTCGCAGATCGGCGGGGCGGCGTACCGGACGATGACGGACGTCGTGCTCGCGCTGCCGTCGACGATCCGGTCGACGGTCACCGGGGTCACGGCGACGACCTCCGACGACGTGACCCTGACCCTGGCCTCCGGTGCCGAGGTCGTGTGGGGGAGCCCGGACGACTCGGCGGCGAAGGCCGCGCTGCTCACCGCGCTCGTCAAGGACCACGAGGCCCGCGACCCGGGAACGGCCGTCGAGTACGACGTCTCGGCACCCGACAACGGGATCGTCCGGACCAAGGGCTGACGTCCGCGGGCCAGGGTGTCGCAATTCGCGGGCGGCATCCGCGACACGCGGCGTGGCGGGTGTCCAGCGCACCGTCGACCCCCGTACCGTCGAGGACAGCACCCCACATACCAGCAAAAACCGTGAACTTCAACTAGAGGTTCAGGGTTCCACCGGAGGCCAGCCAACGTGACCACGAACCACAACTACCTCGCCGTCATCAAGGTGGTCGGCGTCGGCGGTGGCGGCGTCAACGCCGTCAACCGCATGATCGAGCTGGGACTCCGCGGCGTGGAGTTCATCGCGATCAACACCGACGCCCAGGCGCTCCTCCTGAGCGACGCCGACGTCAAGCTCGACGTCGGCCGCGAGATCACCCGCGGCCTCGGTGCCGGTGCGGACCCCGAGGTCGGCCGCCGTGCCGCCGAGGACCACGCCGAGGAGATCGAGGAGGCCCTCGCCGGTGCCGACATGGTCTTCGTCACGGCGGGTGAGGGCGGCGGCACCGGGACCGGCGGTGCACCGGTCGTCGCACGCATCGCCAAGTCGATCGGCGCGCTCACCATCGGCGTCGTCACGAAGCCCTTCGGGTTCGAGGGCAAGCGCCGCCAGTCCCAGGCCGAGAACGGCGTCGCGACCCTCAAGGACGAGGTCGACACGCTCATCGTCGTCCCGAACGACCGGCTGCTCGAGATCAGCGACCGCGGCATCTCCATGGTCGAGGCCTTCGCCACCGCCGACCAGGTGCTCCTCGCCGGCGTCCAGGGGATCACCGACCTGATCACCACCCCTGGTCTCATCAACCTCGACTTCGCCGATGTCAAGAGCGTCATGCAGGGCGCCGGTTCGGCACTGATGGGGATCGGGTCGTCCCGCGGCGCCGACCGGGCCATCAAGGCCGCCGAGCTCGCCGTCGCGTCGCCGCTGCTCGAGGCCTCGATCGATGGCGCGCACGGCGTGCTGCTGTCGATCCAGGGCGGGTCGAACCTCGGCATCTTCGAGATCAACGACGCCGCACGCCTCGTCCAGGAGGCCGTCCACCCGGAGGCGAACATCATCTTCGGTGCGGTGATCGACGACACGCTCGGCGACGAGGTCCGTGTCACCGTCATCGCCGCCGGCTTCGACGGCGGCGAGCCGACGACACCGCAGAAGGACCGCCGCGCCAGCTACGTCGACCCGGACGGCGGCTCGTCCGCCGCGTCGTCGTCGACCGGTTCGATCGAGGACTCCTCGACCTCGTCGTGGGCGTCGCAGGAGCACCAGCCGCCGGCGCAGCGCGCCGCTGACCCGGCGTTCGACGACGACGACGACGAGCTCGACGTCCCCGACTTCCTGAAGTAACGGTGGCGTCGGACGCGCGCGAGGGCCTCCAGGTCGACCCCGGACTGGAGGCGCGACTCGCGTCCGTCAGGCACGGCATCGCCGACGCCGCGCGGGCCGCGGGGCGGGATCCGGACGAACTCACCCTCGTCGTCGTGACGAAGTTCCAGCCCGCGGCGCTCGTTCGCGAGCTCGCGGCGCTCGGGGTCACCGACGTGGGGGAGAACCGCCACCAGGAGGCCGAGGCGAAGGCCGCCGAGCTCGACGACCTCGGGCTCACCTGGCACTTCATCGGACAGCTGCAGAGCAAGAAGGCCCGTCAGGTCCGTCGGTACGCGCAGGTCGTGCAATCGCTCGACCGGGCGTCGGTGGTGGATGCGTTCGCCCCGACCGAGGCCGACCCGGACCCGGTCATGATCGACGGCTTCGTCCAGGTCGCCCTCTCCGCGGACCCGTCCCGGGGCGGCGTGCAGCCCGACGACGTCGAGGCACTCGTGGAGCGCGTCCTGGCCACCGGCACGATCCGGCTCCGCGGCGTGATGGCCGTGGCGCCGCTCGGCGAGGACCCCCGCGCCGCGTTCGCCCGACTGCGGGCGGTCTCCGAGCGTGTCCGGACGATCGCGCCGGACGCCACGGACATCTCGGCGGGGATGAGCGGCGACCACGCCGAGGCCGTCGCCGAAGGTGCGACACACCTCCGCATCGGCACCGCAATCACGGGAAACCGGCCCCCTGCTCGTTAGCCTCGCAGTGGGCATCCACGAGTACCGATCCACCGGAGGAACGACCATGGCCAATCCGCTGCGCAAGACGATGGTCTACCTGGGCCTCGCCGACGAGGACCTCGAGTACGACGAGCAGGACGAGCAGACGCACACGCGCGCTCCGCAGAACGAGCCGCACCACCAGACCCCGGCCGCCGCTCCGGCGGCACAGGCAGCCCCGGCCGCCGCTCCGGCACCCGTCGCGCCCGTCGCGGCTCCGACCCAGCAGCGCGCGCAGGTCACCCCGCTCCGCCGCAACCACGCACAGAAGGCGACCCCGGTCCAGGAAATGAACGAGATCCTCACCGTCCACCCCCGCGAGTACAAGGACGCGCAGACCATCGCCGAGAGCTTCCGAGACGGCGTCCCGGTCATCATCAACCTCTCGCAGATGACCGAGGGCGACGCACGTCGCATGATCGACTTCGCGAGCGGACTGTCCCTCGGGCTGTACGGCAAGATCGAGCGCGTCACCAACAAGGTGTTCCTGCTGTCGCCGGCGCACATCGCGGTGAGCGGTGAGCCCGCTGAGGTAGAGTCCGACATCGAGGCGTCCTTCTTCGCCCAGTCCTGAGGACCCGCTCCCGAGTCCTGTCCGGGCAGGTGGTCATCGATCCGATCGGATCGGGATCCACCGGTCCGCTGCCCGCCCCTGAACGAGCGAGTTGATCAGCCCGATGTCCGCCGTTGTCTCGATCCTCTACTACCTGGTCCTGCTCTACTTCTTCGTGATGTGGGCCCGGTTCGTGCTCGACCTGGTCCGGAACTTCAACCAGCGGTGGCGCCCGACGGGTGCGGTGCTCGTCGGAGCCGAGTTCGTCTTCGCGGTCACCGACCCGCCGATCCGGGCCGTCCGACGGGTGCTGCCGCCGCTCCGGATGGGTGTCGTCGCGCTCGACTTCGGATGGAGCATCGTCATGCTCGTCGTCATCATCGTGATGAGCATCCTCGGCGCCATCCGCTGAGTCGGATCCGCCACCGCCCGACATCTCCACGGTCGACTTCGCCACGCCGCGGTCGACTTCGCCACGCCGCGGTCGCCGGTGTGTGAGTCCCGGACGACTCCGGTGTACGGTTGTCGGGACCACGGTGCACGTCGACGGCGTGCACCCGCACCGAAGACGCGTCCGATGCATCGACACTGATACATTCGACACGACCGTTCGGTTCCACACGATCAGCAGTTCTATTGAGGTGACGGCAATGGCTTTGACGCCGGAAGACGTAGTCAACAAGCGGTTCCAGCCGACGAAGTTCCGTGAGGGCTACGACCAGGACGAGGTGGACGACTTCCTCGACGAGGTCGTCGTCGAGCTCCGCCGTCTCGGCCAGGAGAACGAGGAACTGCGTCAGCGCCTCGCGACCGCGGAGTCGAACCCGCAGCCCGCCGCCGCGGCTGCACCGGCCGCGGCTCCCGAGCCCGAAGCCGTCCCCGAGCCGACCCCGGTGGCCGCCGCTCCGGAGCCCACCCCCGTGGCTGCGCCGGTCGTCGCCCCGGCAGCGTCGGCGGTGGACCCGGACTCGGACACCGAAGGCACGTCGAACCTCCTGCAGCTCGCGCGTCGTCTCCACGAGGAGCACGTCCGCGAAGGCGCCGAGAAGCGCGACGCACTCATCGCCGAGGGTCACGCCACGGCCGCGCGTCTCGTCTCGGAGGCCGAGGCGAAGCAGCGTCAGATCCAGCAGGAAGCCGAAGCGCAGCAGCGTCAGCGCGTCGGCGTGCTCGAGCAGGAGCGCACCACGCTCGAAGGCCGCATCGAGGAGCTCCGCACCTTCGAGCGCGACTACCGCTCGCAGCTCAAGAGCTACATCCAGGGTCAGCTCAGCGAGCTCGACGCTGGTGGGTCCGAGCAGCCGGGCGCCCAGGGCGGCCAGAGCAACGGCTTCCAGCCGGCGTCGGCGCAGGGCTTCGGCTCCAACTGACGTTGACCACGGAGAACCATTCCGGCTCAGCCGGACCGACGAAGGTCAGTGCCCGCGCGATCGCGGCACTGGCCTTCGCCGCTGTCTGCGTGTACGCGCTCGACCAGGGTGTCAAGGCGCTCGTGGTCGCGCACCTCACGTACGGGCAGACCGTCGACGTCCTCGGTCGTGTGCTCCAACTGCACTACGTCACGAACCCAGGTGCGGCCTTCT
Organism: Curtobacterium phyllosphaerae; assembly: GCF_049341865.1. Taxonomy (NCBI): domain Bacteria; kingdom Bacillati; phylum Actinomycetota; class Actinomycetes; order Micrococcales; family Microbacteriaceae; genus Curtobacterium; species Curtobacterium phyllosphaerae. The sequence goes on from NZ_JBMPIU010000003.1 coordinate 208,751, forward strand.
CGTTCGCGACCGGGCAGACGTGGATCTTCTCGGTCATCGCCGCAGCGGTGGTCGTCGCCATCGTCGTGATGGCCCGACGGATCAAGTCGCTGTGGTGGGCCGTCCTCTTCGGCATGCTGCTCGGCGGAGCGCTCGGCAACCTCACCGACCGCCTCATCCGGCCACCGGCGTTCGGCCGTGGGCAGGTCGTGGACTTCATCTACACGCCGTGGATGATGCCGGCGATCTACAACATCGCCGACTCGTTCATCTGCATCAGCATGGCGATCTTCGTCGTCCTGACGATCATGGGGGTCAACCTCGACGGCACCCGCGCCGTCTCGAAGCGCAAGCGGGCCGAGCTGGCCGACCTGGAGGGCCACGGCGCCGCCGCCGCGACCGCTGCGGTCCCCGAGGCGGGTGCGTCCGGCACCGCGCGCCCGGCCGACGCGGACGCGGACGCGGACGACGCGGCCCGTGCTTCCCGGTCGTCGTCCGGGCACGACGCGACGTGAGCGGTACGCCCCATGGCTGAGTCGCGGAGCCTGCCGGTCCCGGACGGCCTCGCGGGCGAGCGCGTCGACGCGGCGATCGCGAAGCTGCTCGGCTTCAGCCGTTCGTTCGCCGCGGACGTCGTCGCCGCCGGCGGGGTCCGGGTCGACGGCTCGGTCGTCGACAAGTCCGACCGCCTGCACGCCGACGCGTGGCTCGAGGTCGAGTGGTCCCCGAAGGAACCTCCGCGCATCGTGCCGGTGGAGGTCCCCGGCATGGCCATCGTGTACGACGACGAGGACATCGTCGTCGTCGACAAGCCCGTCGGCGTCGCCGCGCACCCGTCGCCGGGGTGGGACGGCCCCACCGTCCCCGGTGGCCTCGCCGCGGCCGGGTTCACCATCGCGACCTCCGGGGCAGCCGAACGCGCGGGCATCGTGCACCGGCTCGACGCCGGAACGAGCGGGCTCATGGTCGTCGCGAAGACCGAACTCGCCTACACGCACCTCAAGCGCGCGTTCAAGGAGCGCTCCGTCGAGAAGGTCTACCACGCGCTCGTCCAGGGGCACCCGGATCCGACCTCGGGCACGATCGACGCGCCGATCGGCCGCCACCCGTCGAGCGACTGGAAGTTCGCGGTCACGGCCGAGGGCAAGCCGAGCGTGACGCACTACGCCACGCTCGAGGCCTTCCGCGCGGCGACCCTCCTCGAGGTCCACCTGGAGACCGGCAGGACGCACCAGATCCGGGTGCACATGGCTGCCACGCGGCACCCCTGCGTCGGCGACACGATGTACGGCGCCGACCCGACGCTCACCGCCGAGCTCGGGCTGACACGCCAGTGGCTCGACGCCGTCCGGCTCGGCTTCGCGCACCCGCGGACCGGTGACTGGGTGGCCTTCGAAGCGTCCTACCCGGCGGACCTGGAGCACGCGCTGGAGCTCGTGCGCGCCGCGTGACGTGGTGTCGGTGGGCTCCCGTTAGGCTGGTCGGACACCGGCGCTGACCCTCGGCCAGCAGCATGATCAACGGAGGCTCCGTGGCGGATTCCGACTCCTTCGTCCACCTGCACGTGCACAGCGAGTACTCGATGCTCGACGGTGCGGCCAGGATCGGACAGCTCGTCGAGGAGACCGCCGCGCAGGGCATGCCGGCCGTCGCGGTGACCGACCACGGCAACATGTTCGGCGCGTTCGACTTCTGGAAGACCGCGACCGCTGCCGGCATCAAGCCGATCATCGGGACCGAGGCGTACATCACGCCGGGCACGCACCGGAGCGACAAGACCCGCGTCAAGTGGGGCGACGGCGGCGGGGACGACGTCTCCGGGGCCGGTTCGTACACGCACATGACCCTGCTCGCCGAGACGACCGAGGGCATGCACAACCTGTTCCGGCTGTCCTCGCGGGCGTCGATCGAGGGCTACTACTTCAAGCCCCGGATGGACCGCGAGATCCTGTCCGAGTACAGCACGGGCCTCATCGCGACGACCGGGTGCCCCTCCGGCGAGGTCCAGACGCGCCTCCGGCTCGGCCAGTACGACGAGGCGATCAAGGCCGCGGCGGACTTCCGGGACATCTTCGGTGCCGAGAACTACTTCTGCGAGATCATGGACCACGGGCTCGGGATCGAGCGTCGGATCATGTCCGACCTCATCCGGCTCGCCAAGGACCTCGGGCTCCCGATGGTCGCGACGAACGACCTGCACTACACGCACGCCGGCGACGCCACGAGCCACGCCGCCCTGCTCTGCGTGCAGTCCGGTTCGACGCTGAACGACCCGAACCGCTTCAAGTTCGACGCCGACGAGTTCTACCTGAAGACCCCGCAGCAGATGCGGCACCTCTTCCGCGACCACCCCGACGCCTGCGACAACACCCTGGCGATCGCCGAGCGGTGCGACGTGCAGTTCAACACCGCGGCGAACTACATGCCGCGGTTCCCCGTGCCCGAGGGCGAGAACGAGGAGTCCTGGTTCGTCAAGGAGGTCGAGGCGGGCCTGCACTACCGGTACCCGAACGGCATCCCGACCGCGGTGCGCGAGCGTGCCGACTACGAGACCGGCATCATCAGCCAGATGGGGTTCCCGGGGTACTTCCTCGTGGTCGCCGACTTCATCAACTGGTCGAAGGACAACGGCATCCGCGTCGGGCCGGGCCGTGGTTCGGGTGCCGGGTCGATGGCTGCGTACGCGATGCGCATCACCGACCTCGACCCGCTGCAGCACGGCCTCATCTTCGAGCGGTTCCTCAACCCGGACCGCGTCTCGATGCCCGACTTCGACGTCGACTTCGACGACCGGCGCCGCGGCGAGGCGATCAAGTACGTCACCGAGAAGTACGGGTCGGAGCGCGTCGCCCAGATCGTCACGTACGGCACGATCAAGGCGAAGCAGGCGCTCAAGGACTCCAGCCGCGTGCTCGGGTTCCCGTTCGGCATGGGCGAGAAGCTCACGAAGGCGATGCCGCCGCCCGTGATGGGCAAGGACATCCCGCTCACCGGGATCTTCGACCGCGACCACCCCCGCTACAAGGAGGCCACGGATGTCCGCGCCGTCGTCGAGTCCGACCCCGAGGCCAAGACCGTCTTCGACACGGCGCTCGGCCTCGAGGGGCTGAAGCGCCAGTGGGGCGTGCACGCGGCCGGCGTCATCATGTCGAGCGACCCGCTCATCGACATCATCCCGATCATGAAGCGGGAGCAGGACGGCCAGATCGTCACGCAGTTCGACTACCCGGCAGCGGAGTCGCTCGGGTTGATCAAGATGGACTTCCTGGGGCTCCGGAACCTCACGATCATCAGTGACGCGATCGAGAACATCAAGACGAACCGCGGTACCGACCTCGACCTCGAGTCGCTCGAACTCGACGACCCCGATGCGTACGCCCTGCTCGGCCGCGGCGACACCCTCGGCGTGTTCCAGCTCGACGGCGGGCCGATGCGCGGTCTGCTCCGGCTCATGCGCCCGGACAACTTCGAGGACATCTCGGCGCTCATCGCGCTCTACCGTCCGGGCCCCATGGGGGCGAACTCGCACACGAACTACGCCCTGCGGAAGAACGGCGAGCAGGACGTCGTACCGATCCACCCCGAGCTCGAAGAGCCGCTCGCGGAGATCCTCGGCGGCACCTACGGTCTGATCATCTACCAGGAGCAGGTGATGGCGATCGCGCAGAAGCTCGCCGGCTTCTCGCTCGGTCAGGCGGACATCCTCCGTCGCGCGATGGGCAAGAAGAAGAAGTCCGAGCTCGACAAGCAGTACGCCGGCTTCCAGCAGGGCATGAAGGACAACGGGTACTCCGACGCGGCGATCAAGACCGTGTGGGACATCCTGCTGCCGTTCTCCGACTACGCCTTCAACAAGGCGCACTCGGCGGCGTACGGCGTCGTGTCCTACTGGACCGCCTACCTCAAGGCGCACTACCCGGCGGAGTACATGGCGGCGCTGCTCACGAGCGTCGGTGACGCCCGCGACAAGCTCGCGCTCTACCTCAACGAGTGCCGGCGGATGGGCATCCGCGTGATGCCGCCGGACGTCAACGAGTCGATCGGGTACTTCGCCGCCGTCGGCGAGGACATCCGCTTCGGCATGGGGGCGATCCGGAACGTCGGCTTCAACGTCGTCGACGCGATCGTCGAGGCCCGGACGACCAAGGGCGCGTTCGACAGCTTCCACGACTTCCTCCGCAAGATCCCGATCACCGCGGCGAACAAGCGGACCGTCGAGTCGCTCATCAAGGCCGGCGCGTTCGACTCCACCGGGGACTCCCGGCGGGCGCTGGTCGAGATCCACGAGGGCGCCGTCGAGGCCGCGGTGAAGGTCAAGCGCGACGAGGCGCACGGCAACGTCGGGTTCGACTTCGACAGTCTGTTCGACGACGTCCAGGACGCCGCACCCGTCTCGCAGGTGCCGGAGCGACCGGAGTGGTCCAAGCGCGACAAGCTCGCGTTCGAACGCGACATGCTCGGGCTCTACGTGTCGGACCACCCGCTCGCCGGACTCGAGATCGAGCTCGCGAAGCACATGTCGATCAGCATCACGGACCTCATCGCGTCCGACGACTCCATCGAGGGCGAGACCGTCACGGTCGCCGGTCTCCTGACGAGCGTGCAGCACCGGGTCGCCAAGAACTCCGGCAACCCGTACGGCATCGTGCAGATCGAGGACTTCGCCGGCGAGATCGGCGTCATGTTCCTCGGCAAGACGTACCAGGAGTTCGGGCCGAGCCTCGTGCAGGACTCCATCGTCGTGCTCCGAGGGCGCGTCAACGTGCGCGACGACGGCAAGGCGCTGCACGCGGTGAGCATGTTCTCGCCGAACGTGGGCGACGTCATGGGCTCCGGGCCGCTGACCCTGACGCTGCCGGAACGCCGTGCGACGACGGACACCGTGACGGAGCTCGCCGCAGTGCTCGGGCGACACCGGGGCGAGACCGAGGTCCGGCTCCGGCTGCTCAAGGACGACTTCGCGCGGACGTTCGAGATCCCGTTCCCGGTCAACCTCACGCCCGACCTGTTCGGCGAGCTCAAGAGCCTGCTCGGGCCGTCCTGCCTCGTGTGACCGGGCCACGGCCTGGAGGCCCGGTGCGCGTCCGGCGCGCAGCGCCGCGTCGGTAGGCTGGCCCGGCCATGATGCAACGAATCGACCTCCGCGACGGGCTCCCGGCCCGTGCCGACCTCCTCCGCCTGATGCCCCGTGCCACGGGTGACGTCGCGAGCGCGACCGCCGCCGCGCGGATGCTCGTCGACGACGTCCGATCGCGCGGCGCGGGTGCGCTCCGCGAGCAGGCGGAGCGGTTCGACGGGGGAGCCCCGGAGTCGCTCCGGGTCCCGGCCGCAGACATCGCCGCGGCGGTCGACGGCCTCGCACCGGACGTCCGCGCCGCGCTCGAAGAAGCCATCCGTCGGGTGCGCAGCGCCAGCGCCGCACAGGTACCCCCGCCCGCCGTGACGACCCTCGCCGACGGCGCCGAGGTGCACCAGCGCTGGCAGCCCGTCCGTCGCGTGGGGCTCTACGTCCCCGGTGGCAAGGCCGTGTACCCGTCGAGCGTCGTGATGAACGTCGTCCCGGCACAGATCGCCGGCGTGCGCTCGATCGCCCTCGTGTCGCCGCCGCAGCGCGACCACGACCACCGCGTGCACCCGACGATCCTCGGTGCGGCGGGGCTCCTCGGCATCGACGAGGTCTACGCGATGGGCGGCGCTGGCGCGGTCGGAGCCCTGGCACACGGCGTCGCGGACATCGACGGCCAGGGCACCGACCTCGAGCCCGTCGACCTCATCACCGGACCGGGGAACAACTACGTCGCCGCCGCGAAGCGCCTCGTCCGCGGCGTCGTCGGGATCGACTCGGAAGCCGGTGCGACCGAGATCCTCGTCATCGCCGACGAGGCCGCCGACCCCGCGTTCGTCGCCGCGGACCTCATCAGCCAGGCCGAGCACGACGAGCAGGCCGGGAGCGTGCTCGTCACGACGTCGGCGTCGTTCGCCGACGCGGTGGAGGCCGCGATCCCGGACCGTGTGGCGGCGCTCCGGACGGCCGTGCGCCTCCAGACCGCCCTCGACGGCCCGCAGTCCGCGATCGTCCTCGTCGCGTCGCTCGCCGACGCGGCGACCGTGAGCAACGCGTACGGGCCGGAGCACCTCGAGATCCAGACGGCCGACGACGACGCGGTCCTCGCGGACATCGACGCCGCGGGTGCGGTGTTCGTCGGGCAGCACGCACCGGTGAGCCTCGGCGACTACCTCGCCGGGTCGAACCACGTGCTCCCGACCGGCGGACAGGCGCGGTTCGGGTCCGGCCTGTCAGCGTCGACGTTCCTCCGGCCGCAGCAGATCGTCCGGTACACGGCGGCGGCCCTCGCCGAGGTCGGTCCGCGCATCGTCGCCCTGGCGGAGGAGGAGCAGCTCCCCGCGCACGGTGCCGCCGTGACGGAGCGTCTGGAGCGCACCAGCCGATAGGCTCAGGGCGACATGTTCTGCCCCTTCTGCCGTCATCCGGACTCCCGCGTCGTCGACTCCCGCACCAGCGACGACGGCACGTCGATCCGTCGGCGTCGCCAGTGCCCGAACTGCGGCCGCCGCTTCTCGACCACGGAGACCGCGAGCCTCAGCGTCGTCAAGCGGAACGGCGTCCTCGAGCCGTTCAGCCGCGACAAGATCATCTCCGGCGTCCGCAAGGCCTGTCAGGGACGCCCGGTGACCGACGGCGACCTGGCGGTGCTCGCCCAGCGGGTCGAGGAGATCGTCCGCTCGTCGGGAGCGAGCCAGATCGAGGCGAACGACATCGGGCTCGCGATCCTGTCGCCGCTCCGCGACCTCGACGAGGTCGCCTACCTGCGGTACGCGAGCGTCTACCAAGCGTTCGACTCACTCGAGGACTTCGAGGACGCGATCGGGCAGCTCCGCATCGACCACCACGTGGGTGCGGAGACGGCTCCGACGACCCCGGGCGACGCATGACGAACATCGCCGAGCTCGCGATCCGGTCCGGGTACCGCGTGGTGTTCCGGACGGTGTTCGCGAACATGGACCCCGAGCGGGCCCACCACCTGGCGTTCGGGGCCATCCGCGTGCTGCCGCGGGTCCCGTTCCTGCGCGGCGCCGCCGAACGGTACGGCCGTCCCGCCGCTGCCGACGGCATCACCACGATGGGCATCCACTTCCCGTCACGATTCGGGCTCGCTGCCGGGTTCGACAAGGACGCCAAGGCCGTCATCGGGCTCGGCCTCCTCGGGTTCGGGCACGTCGAGGTCGGCACGCTGACGTCGAAGCCGCAGTCCGGCAACGAGCGCCCCCGGTTGTTCCGACTGATCGCCGACCGCGCCCTCGTCAACCGGATGGGCTTCAACAACGCCGGCGCCGCACGGGCCGCACGCCGACTCGAGCGCGCCCGCCGGTACCCGGGTCGTCCGGTGATCGGCGTGAACATCGGCAAGAGCCGCGTCGTCGCGGTCGACGACGCAGTCGAGGACTACCTGGAGTCGGCGCGCATGCTCGCCCCGTTCGCGGACTACCTCGCCGTGAACGTCAGCTCGCCGAACACCCCGGGGCTCCGGGGTCTGCAGGAGATCGACCAGCTCCGTCCGCTGCTCGAGGGCGTCAAGGGCACCGCCGGCCGCGTCCCTGTGCTCGTGAAGATCGCACCCGACCTGACCGACGACCAGATCGACGCGATCGCCGGGCTCGCGGTCGAGCTCGGGCTCGCCGGGGTGATCGCGACGAACACGACCGTCGAGCGTTCCGGCCTGCGCACCGCCGAGGCCGACGTGGCGTCGATGGGTGCCGGCGGTCTCTCCGGGGCACCGCTCGCCGGCAGGTCGCTCGACGTGCTCCGCCGGGTCCGTCGCACCGTCCCGCGGGAGATGTGCGTGATCGCCGTCGGCGGCGTCACGACCGAGGCCGACGTCCAGGCGCGCATCGAGGCCGGGGCGACGCTCGTGCAGGGCTACACCGCGTTCCTCTACGAGGGGCCGACCTGGGCGATGCGGATCAACCGACTGCGGCGGCGCCGGCTGCGCAGGGCCGCGACACGGTCGTAGGCCGAGGTGCGCAGGGCCGCGAAGCGGTCGTAGGCCGGGGTCACCGGCGTCCGCTCACTCCGGGTAGTGCCCGCGCTTGACCTGCGGCTTCGGCAGGCGGAGGAAGCGCATCTGAGCGGCACGGGTCGCGACGTAGAACAGGTTGCCGCGTTGCGGAGCGGCCTCGCCCCACTTCTTCTTGATGCGCCGGTTGACCATGAACCCGGCGATGAGGCAGTCGATGACGAGGAGCGCGAAGAACGCCCAGATGACGAGCAGACCTGCGCTCTGGACACTGCTCTGCACGAACGTCAGCAGGACGACGATCACCATGATCGGGACGAGGACCTCACCGACGTTCCACCGTGCGTCGACGAAGTCCCGGATGTAGCGACGCTGCTCGCCCCGGTCCTTCGCCGGCAGGTAGCGCTCCTCGCCGGCGGCCATGCCGATGCGGGCCTTCTCGCGCTCGGCCGTGAGCCGCGATCGCGCTGCCTTCCGGTCCTGCGGGCTGTTCCCGACGAGCGGCCGCCGGTTCGCGGCCTCGCGCTCCTTGCGGGTGGGGGTCGGACGGCCCTTGCCGACGGGCACGCCGTTCAGCATGCTCTCATCGCTCGGGTTGACCGACACGTCTGTCTTGGGTGCTGCCTTCGCCACGGGGTCCTCGATCACTGCTGGGGCTCTTAAGATTACCTGCATGACCGACACGGCACAGCACGCACCCTCGACCGACCCCGTACTGCTCGACGCCGTGCGCGAACAGGTGCAGGGGGGACTGCCGGCGACGATCGCCGACTTGTCCGCCCTCGTCCGGCTCCCGTCGGTGTCGTGGTCGGCCTTCGACCCGGCGAACGTGCAGCGGAGCGCCGAGGCCGTCGCGGAGCTCGCGCGGGGCACCGGTGTCTTCGACGAGGTCCGCATCGTCCGGTCGGCGATCGCCGGCGAGGACGGCACCGCGGACAGCTCGGCCCCCGACGCGACGCTCGGGCAGCCCGCCGTGCTCGCGGTCCGGCCGGCGCGGAACGGCCGCCCCACCGTCATGCTCTACGCCCACCACGACGTCCAGCCCGAGGGCGACGAGGCGCTCTGGGAGACCCCGCCGTTCGAGCCGACGCTCCGCGGCGACCGCCTGTACGGTCGGGGCGCGTCGGACGACAAGGCCGGCGTGATGACCCACATCGCCTCGCTCCGCGCCGTCCACGCGCTGTACGGCGACGACCTCGACCTCGGCGTCGTGCTGTTCGTCGAGGGCGAGGAGGAGTTCGGTTCGCGGTCGTTCACGACGTTCCTCCGCGAACAGCGGGAGCACCTCGCGGCCGACGTCATCGTCGTCGCGGACAGTGACAACTGGTCGACCGACGTCCCGGCCATCACCGCGACCCTCCGCGGGAACGTCACCTTCAAGCTCGTCGTGACCACCCTCGAGCACGCCTCGCACAGCGGGATGTTCGGGGGAGCGGTCCCGGACGCGATGATGCCCATGGTCCGCATCCTGTCCTCGCTGCACGCCGACGACGGGTCGGTCGCGGTCGCCGGGCTGCACTCCCACGACGGGCCGGTCCCGGACCGCGACGAGTCCGAGGTGGTCGCGGAGGCCGACCTGCACGGGGACACGCGGCCCGTCGGCACGGGGCCGGTCCTGTCGCGGATGTGGTCGCAGCCGTCGATCACCGTGACCGGCATGGACGTCCCGAGCGTCGCGAACGCATCGAACACCCTGCTGCCGACGGTGGCTGCACGCGTGTCCGTCCGCATCGCGCCCGGACAGTCCGCGGCGGACGCGTTCGCCGCGGTCGAGCGGCACGTCCGGGCGAACACGCCGTTCGGCGCGACCGTCACGCTCGAGGACGTCGACACCGGCGACGGGTTCCTCGTCGACACGTCGGGGTGGGCGATGCAGGAGGTCCGCACCGCGATGGCCGAGGGCTGGGGTACCGAGGCGGTCGAGCAGGGGATCGGCGGGTCGATCCCCTTCGTGTCCGACCTGGCCGTCGAGTTCCCCGAGGCACAGATCCTCGTCACCGGCGTGGAGGACCCGGCGACCCGGGCGCACAGCCCGAACGAGTCGCAACACCTCGGTGTGCTGCACCGCGCGATCGCGGCGGAGTCGATCCTGCTGGCCCGGCTCAACGCCAGGGCCTGAGCACTGCGCGGCCCGGTCGTCCACAGCCCGCTGCGGATTGTCCGCGGCCGTGCCTACAATCGTGTCAGCGCGGTGACCGGCACCGCACGGAGGGAGACGGCCATGACCGACACCACCACGACCATCGCCGAAGCACCCGCCGAGGGGACCCACGGCGTCGCGCTCACCGATGCGGCCGCGGCCAAGGTCTCGAGCCTCCTGGCACAGGAAGGCCGCGACGACCTCCGGCTGCGTCTCGCCGTCCAGCCCGGCGGCTGCTCGGGCCTCATCTACCAGCTGTACTTCGACGAGCGACTCCTCGACGGGGACGCCACCCGTGACTTCGACGGGGTCGAGGTCGTCGTCGACAAGATGAGCGTCCCGTACCTCGATGGCGCCTCGATCGACTTCGAGGACACCATCCAGAAGCAGGGGTTCACCATCGACAACCCGAACGCGCAGGGCAGCTGCGCGTGTGGCGACAGCTTCCACTGAGCCGCGTCCCATGACCGCCGTCGGGTCCGGGTTCCCGGACACGCACGGCGACCTGCGATTTCCGCATCCACCCGCCGGGGAGCGGCCGGTCCGACGGTCGCTGCCCGCCGTCGTCCGACGGCACCTGTGGGCTCCCGAAGGGGCTCGGAGGCGTGTCGGACGTGCACGAGAGCACCCGAGCTGCGCGTAAGCTAGGAGTGTTCCGCCCCAGCTGGGAACGAGCTCTGCACGGTTCTGTCCGATGCCGCTCGTCCGGGCTCACGTCATCACCGAGAGGTCACAGTGCGTTCGAATCGCCGTATACGTTGGGCGGCCATCCCGGTGGCCGTCGGTCTGGTCGTCGCACTGGCCGGCTGCTCGCAGCAGCAGCTCCAGGGCTGGCTGCCGACGACGCCCGGCACGACGAACCACGTCGACCGCGTGATGGGGCTCTGGGTGACGTCCTGGATCGTGCTCCTCGCGGTCGGACTCATCACGTGGGGGCTCATCATCTGGGCCGCCGTGGTCTTCCGCCGCCGGAAGGGCCAGACCGGGCTCCCGGTGCAGCTCCGGTACAACATGCCGATCGAGATCTTCTACACGATCGTGCCGCTCATCCTCGTGATCGGGTTCTTCGCCTTCACCGCGAAGGACCAGACGGCCATCGAGAAGCCGTTCGCCAAGGCGGACGCGGTGATCCACGTGTACGGCAAGCGCTGGGCGTGGGACTTCAACTACATCGACCAGGCCGACCCGAAGCAGAGCGTCTACTACCAGGGCATCCAAGCCCAGGAAGAAGACAACGGCACGGGCGCGATCGACACGAGCAAGCTCCCGACCCTCTACCTGCCGGTCGGCAAGAAGGTCAAGATCGAGCTGTCGTCGCGCGACGTCGACCACTCGTTCTGGATCGTGGACTTCCTCTACAAGAAGGACATGCTCCCGGGCCGGACGAACTACGAGTACTTCATCCCGGAGAAGACCGGCACCTACCAGGGCAAGTGCGCCGAGCTCTGCGGCGAGTACCACTCGCTCATGCTGTTCCAGGTCAAGGTCGTCTCGCCGTCCGCCTACCAGGACTACCTCGACACGCTCAAGGACCAGGGCAAGGTGGGGCTGCTCGGGCACGAGTTCAGCACCAACACGAACCAGCCGACCGACAAGACGCCCGTCGTCTCCGGTACCGAGAAGTAAGGCTCGCGACTCATGACCACTTCATTCGTCGGCCAGTCGCCCGCGACCGCGACCTCGACGCCGGACTTCCAGGCGTCGCGCGTCGGTCGCAAGGGCAACATCATCGTCCAGTGGATCACCTCCACCGACCACAAGACGATCGGGTACATGTACCTGATCGCCTCGTTCATGTACTTCCTGCTCGCCGGCGTGATGGCGCTCGTCATCCGCGCACAGCTGTTCGAGCCGGGTCTCCACGTCGTCGCGACGAAGGAGCAGTACAACCAGCTCTTCACGATGCACGGAACGATCATGCTGCTGCTGTTCGCGACGCCGCTCTTCTCCGGGTTCGCGAACGCGATCATGCCGCTCCAGCTCGGCGCCCCGGACGTCGCGTTCCCGCGGCTCAACGGCTTCGCGTTCTGGCTCTACTTCTTCGGTGGCCTCATCGCCGTCGGCGGGTTCCTCACCCCGCAGGGTGCTGCGTCGTTCGGGTGGTTCGCCTACGCGCCACTCAGTGACACGACGTTCACGCCCGGGTTGGGCGGGACGTTGTGGGTCTTCGGCCTCGGGCTGACCGGTTTCTCGACGATCCTCGGTGCGGTGAACTTCATCACGACGATCATCACGATGCGTGCCCCGGGCATGACCATGTTCCGGATGTCGATCTTCACCTGGAACATCCTCGTGACGAGCCTGCTCGTGCTGATGGCCTTCCCGGTGCTCGCCGCGGCGCTGTTCGGTCTCGGACTCGACCGCGTGTTCGACGCTCAGGTGTTCAACCCGGCGAACGGCGGTGCGCTCCTGTGGCAGCACCTCTTCTGGTTCTTCGGCCACCCCGAGGTCTACATCATCGCGCTGCCGTTCTTCGGCATCGTGACCGAGGTCTTTCCGGTCTTCTCGCGCAAGCCGGTGTTCGGCTACAAGACCCTGGTGTACGCGACCATCTCGATCGCGGCCCTCTCGATTACCGTGTGGGCGCACCACATGTACGTGACCGGTTCGGTCCTGCTGCCGTGGTTCTCGCTCATGACCATGCTCATCGCGGTCCCGACCGGCGTGAAGATCTTCAACTGGATCGGCACGATGTGGCGCGGCTCGGTGACGTTCGAGACCCCGATCCTCTGGGCCATCGGCTTCCTCATCACGTTCACCTTCGGTGGTCTGACCGGCGTCATCCTCGCGTCGCCGCCGCTCGACTTCCACGTGTCCGACTCCTACTTCGTCGTCGCGCACTTCCACTACGTGGTGTTCGGGACGGTCGTGTTCGCGATGTTCTCCGGGTTCTACTTCTGGTGGCCGAAGTGGACCGGCAAGATGCTGAACGAGCGGCTCGGCAAGATCCACTTCTGGCTCCTCTTCGTGGGCTTCCACACGACGTTCCTCATCCAGCACTGGCTCGGAGTCGTCGGCATGCCGCGTCGGTACGCCACGTACCTCCCGCAGGACGGCTTCACGTGGATGAACCAGCTGTCGACGATCGGCGCGATGATCCTCGGCGTCTCGTTCCTGCCGTTCATCTTCAACGTCTACGTCACGGCACGGAACGCTCCGAAGGTGGCTGTCAACGACCCGTGGGGCTACGGCCGGTCGCTCGAGTGGGCGACCAGCTGCCCGCCGCCGCGCCACAACTTCACCTCGATCCCGCGCATCCGCTCGGAGTCCCCGGCGTTCGACCTGAACCACCCGGAGGCCGGCGTGCCGATCGGTGTCGGTCCGGCGAAGGACGCCCCGGACGCCCCCACCTACGACGCCGCGAAGGGCGAGGTCAAGTAGCACATGCGCGCGAACACCAACCTGTTCTGGATCCTCGGCACGTTCTTCTTCGTCGCCGGAGCCGCGTACACGATCTGGAGCATCGTCAACTACCGCCACTGGGAGCCGGTGGGGACGATGGGCCTCCTGCTCGTGGGGGTGATGTCGGTCTTCATCGCCTTCTACCTCGGTCGTGTCACCGCCGCACAGGGTGGCGACCTCCCCGAGGACCGCGGAGACGCGAACATCGAGGACGGCGACGCCGAGCAGGGGCACTTCAGCCCGTGGTCGTGGTGGCCGATCTTCCTCGCCGCGTCGGTCGCGATCATCTTCCTCGGTGTCGCCGCCGGCACGTGGATGTGCGCCATCGGTGCCGCATTCCTCGCCGTCTCGCTGGTCGGGTGGGTGTACGAGTACTACCGCGGCAACTTCGGGCACTGACCGAGCCGAGCACCGGAGACCGGTCGGACTCGACACCATCGGGCGGCACCACCTCGGTGCCGCCCGATCGCGTGTCCGGCTCGACACCGACCCCGTCGGGAACAATCCGACTCGAACCCGTCCCGCACCACGCGGACCCCTTCATCTCCCGAAAGGAACCACACCCGTTGACCGACAAGCGCACCCTCATCATCTTCGGCGCGACGGGGGACCTCTCCGCCCGTCTGCTCCTGCCCGGCCTCGGCACCTTCCTGCAGAGCGGCCGTGCCGTCCCCGTCCAGCTCATCGGCACCGGTCGGAGTGCCCGGACGCACAAGCAGTGGGTGGACACGGTCACCGACTCGTTCGCCTCGCAGGACGTCAAGGGCCCCGAGGTCGACGCCACGCTCGCGTCGACGGTCTTCATGCAGGGCGACCCGAAGGACCCCGGACACCTCAAGGAGATGCTCGACGCCGCCGAGGGCGAGCCGGTGCTCTACTTCGCACTGCCGCCGCAGATCGCGTCCGACATCTGCGACGCCCTGCAGCACGTCGACCTCCCGGAGGGCACGACGCTCGCGTTCGAGAAGCCGTTCGGGACCGACGTCGCGAGTGCCAGGGCGCTCAACGAGACCGTGCTGAAGCTCGTGCCCGAGGAGCGCGTGCACCGCACCGACCACTTCCTCGGCCGTACCACGGTCCTCAACATCATCGGCCTCCGCTTCGCGAACCGCCTGTTCGAGCCGATCTGGAACGCGGAGAACATCGAGAAGGTCGACATCTTCTACGACGAGACCCTCGGCCTCGAGAACCGCGCCCAGTACTACGACGAAGCGGGTGCGCTCGTCGACATGATCCAGAGCCACCTGCTGCAGATCATGGGCCTCGTGACGATGGACGCACCGGCCGCGATCGATGCCGTCGAGTTCCGCTCGAGCCTCGCCCGCGCCCTCCGGTCGACGCGGCTCAAGGACGACGACCCGCTCGTCGCCTCCCGGCGCGCGCGCTACACGGCCGGGTCGATCGACGGCAAGGAACTCCCGTCGTACGCCGACGAGGACGGCGTCGTCGAGCAGCGCCAGACCGAGACCCTGGCGGAGATCAGCGTCGAGGTCGACACCGCCCGGTGGTCCGGCGTCCCGTTCACGCTCCGGTCCGGCAAGGCCCTCGGTGCGAGCCGCAAAGAGGTCCTCATCACGTTCAAGCCGGTGACGCGCCTGCCGTCCGGCCTGCAGGGCCGCCCGAAGGCCGACACGCTCCGCATCGTGCTGAACCCGGACGAGATCGAGCTGTCGGTGTCGGCGAACGGCGGCGGCAACCCGTTCGAGATGGGGCAGATCACGCTCTCCTCGTCCTTCAGCGACGGCGAGCTGACCCCCTACGGCGAGGTCCTCAACGGGATCTTCCACGACGACCCGCTGCTCTCGATCCGCGGTGACGTCGCCGAGCGCTGCTGGGAGATCGTCGGTCCGGTGGTCGACGCGTGGAAGGCCGGGGACGTCCCGCTCGAGGACTACCGCGCCGGCTCGCGCGGCCCGGTGGACTGGGAGTCGTCCGCCGTCTGAGCACGGCTCCGCCGTCGACGGCGACCGCATGACGGACTGGAGGCCCGGTACCAGCTGGTACCGGGCCTCCAGTCCGTCGTCGGGTCGGGTGCGGCGCGCCGTCAGACGGGTCGACCGGCCTTCGTGCCCTCGCCGGTCGTGCTGCGGGTCGATCCGTCGGACTGCGCGACGCGTGTCCGCGTCGAGGTGGAGGCCCGGCCCCGTGCGACCTCGATCGCGTCGGCGGCGCTGACGAGCGTGAGGTGGGACAACGCCTGCGGGGTGTTCCCGACGTGGGCGCCCGAGGTGATGTCGATCTCCTCGGACAACATGCCGACGTCGTTCGCGTAGCCGACGAGGGTGTCCATCAGTCGTTCGGCGTCCTCGAGACGCCCGGACGCTGCGTACTGCTCGGTGAGCCAGAAGGAGCAGGCGAGGAACGGGTGCTCGGTGCCCGTCAGCCCGTCGAAGCCGGCCTGGGTGCGGTACCGGAGCACGAGTCCGTCGTCGCCGACGCGGAGGTCCTGCTCGATGGCCGCCACCGTGCCGAGCATGCGGGGGTCGTCCGCCTTGCAGAAGCCGATCTGGGGGAGCACGAGGAGCGACGCGTCGACCTCGTCCGTGTCGTAGTGCTGCCGGAACGTGTTCCGCTCGGGATCGTAGCCGTGCTGTTCGATCTCGGCGCGGACCTCGTCGCGGAGCTTGCGCCATCGCGTCACCGGCCCCTCGAGGCCGAACTCCTCGACGGCGGCCACCCCGCGGTCGAAGGCCGCCCAGATCATCGCCCGCGAGTGGGTGAAGTGCCGGCGCGGACCGCGCATCTCCCAGATGCCGTTGTCCGGGTCCTGCCAGTGGTCCTCCACGTAGCCGAGGAGGGCGCGCTGCAGGGCCCAGGAGTCGGCGTTCTCCTCGACGCCGAGTTCGCGGGCGTCGTGGAGGGCGGCGAGGACCTCGCCGAAGACGTCGCCCTGGTACTGCGTGTACGCGCCGTTCCCGACGCGGACGGGCGTGGAGTCGGCGTAGCCGCTGAACTGGTCGAGCGAGCGCTCGGGCAGGTACCGCTCGCCGGCGATCCCGTACATGATCTGCACGTCGGCCGGGTCTCCCGCGATGGCGCGGAGGAGCCAGCCACGCCACGCCTTCGCCTCCTCCCCGTACCCGTGCGCGATGAGGGTCGCGAGGGTGAGCGAGGCGTCGCGGAGCCACACGTAGCGGTAGTCCCAGTTCCGTTCTCCGCCGAAGGCCTCCGGGAGGCTCGTGGTCGCGGCGGCGACGATGCCGGCGGTCTCCTCGTGGGTGAGCGCCCGGAGCATGAGCAGTGAGCGACGTGTGGCGTGCCGGTAGGCGTCGCCGGTCACGCAGTTCGCGGCCCAGCCCTGCCACCAGTCGGTCGTGGCGGCGAGCACGGCGTCGACGTCCGGGGCGGTCGGGACCTCCTCGTGGGACGGGTACCAGGTGAGGGTGATGTCGACGGTCTCCCCGGCCCGCACCGTGAAGTGGCTCTCGTGCCGGTGGTGCACGGCGCGGAGCTTCGGTCCGCGGACGACGACGGAGTCCGGCCCGGCGGTCGCGACGAGCACCGGTTCGCCGTCGTGGCCGATCTGGCGGACCCACGGGAGTGCGGTGGCGTACGCGAACCGGATCCGGAGGTCCTGGCGCATCCCGACCTCGCCGGAGATGCCGCGGACGCGACGCACGACGTCCGCCCGGTCGTCCCCGATCGGCATGAAGTCGGTCACCTCGACGACGCCGGACCCGGTCGTCCACCGTGTGACGAGGACGAGGGACGCGTCGTCGTAGGCCCGGGTCGCGGTGGCCGTCGTGTCGGTCGGGTGCACGCTCCAGCGACCGTCGTCCTCGGAGCCGACGAGCGCTCCGAACGTCGAGGCGCTGTCGAACCGGGGGAGGCACAGCCAGTCGATGCTGCCGTCCTTGCCGACGAGGGCGGCGGTGTGGCAGTCGCCGATGAGTGCGTAGTCCGCGATGGGCTGGGTCATGGCCCCAGCAAACCACTGTCGCTCGGCCGAGCGCCGGTCCTGCCGGGCCGGCACTGAGCGTGTGCTCAGTCGGCGAGGTCGATCCGGACGAGCTCGTCCCAGAGCCCGGCCCCGTCGGGTGCGTACACCCACGGCGTCGCCGACGTGCGGGAGCGCTCCTGCGCCCGTGACCGTCCGCCGGCGAGCACGGCCTCGCTCGTGGAGAGCTGTCGGATCGCGACGCCGGCGACGTTGTCGGGGTGCTGGGCCGCGAACTCGCCGTACAGTCCTTCGTCGTGCTGGCCGTCGTCGCCGACGAGCAGCCACTGCACGTTCGGGAAGTCCCGGGCGAGACGCTCGAGGTTGAGCTGCTTGTGGAGCTGCCCGGACCGGAAGAAGCGGTCGTGCGTCGGACCCCAGTCCGTGAGGAGCATCGTCCCGGCCGGGTACATGTTCCTGGTCAGGAACCGTTCGAGGGTCGGCGCGACGTTCCACGCCCCGGTCGAGAGGTAGACGACGGGGGATCCGGGGTGCTGCTCGAGGATGCGCTCGTACAACACGGACATGCCGGGGACCGGTCGGCGCGCGTGCTCGGTGTGCACGAAGGAGTTCCACGCCGCGAGGAACGGCCGCGGCAGGTTCGTGACCATGACCGTGTCGTCGATGTCGGAGAGCAGTCCGAAGCGGGTGTCGGGGTGGACCACGAACACCGGGGCGTCGACCGGTCGGGAGCCGCCGGCGGAGAGCGTGATCGTCTGCCACCCCGGTTCGAGGTCGATCGGCACGA
Organism: Curtobacterium phyllosphaerae; assembly: GCF_049341865.1. Classification (NCBI taxonomy): domain Bacteria; kingdom Bacillati; phylum Actinomycetota; class Actinomycetes; order Micrococcales; family Microbacteriaceae; genus Curtobacterium; species Curtobacterium phyllosphaerae. Next base: position 226,993 of record NZ_JBMPIU010000003.1, read on the forward strand.
TGGTGTCGACGACGCCCCCGCGGTCCGCCTGCACCGTGTGGGTCGTGCCGCCGGCGGTGATCTGGACGTCCACGTCGTCGACCGCGACGCTCGTGAAGGTGCGCCACCCACGGACGCCCTCGTAGCTGACGTCGGACACGAGACCGCGTCGGGTGAGCAGGACGCGGCAGAGCACCCGGGCCCATCCGGGTGCGCCGTAGCCGGTGTACGGGATCACGGTGGGGACGAGTCCGCGGGCCCGTGCGCGGCGCTCCCGGAACGCCTGGACGGCGTCCTCGATGCGGGCGGCCCGGTGCAGGATCGGCTCGACCGCGCTGCTGTCGTCGTGCTTCCGGGCGGGCATCGCCCCATCATCCCATGCCGATCCGTCCTGCCGGGGAGATCCGACCGCCGTCCCACTCCGCGGACCGCACCGGGAGCCGGCGACCAGGTGAGTCGCAGCGATGTTCCAGGTGTCGTCTGCGAGAGTTGTGCCGTCATCATCCACACGACCGACGGGGCCCCCACACCGTCGGCGGTCGGGACGACCGGACCGCTGTCCGGCGATCCTCCGTCCGACCACGCCGAAGGCCCCGTCAGCACCCATCGCGTCGTTTCGCGAGAAGGAGTACACGTGCTCGTCACCGAGGCCTCGAACACACTGCCGGGCGGATCGTCGCTCCTCCGGAACGAGCCGGTGCAGGCCCGCAGCTCCGCCCGCCTCGCCGGGCTGCTCGACGCCGCCGCCGCGGTCATCGACGACATCGGGTTCGAGCGCCTGACGACCGCGATGGTCGCCGAGCGCGCGGGTGCGTCGATCGGCACCGTCTACCGGTACTTCCCGGACCGCATCGCGGTCGTCGAGGCCCTGGCGATCCGCTGCACGCAGCGCCTCGGCGCGCGGTTCCTCGACGCGGTCGACCAGAGCGGTGCGACGACGTGGGAGCAGGGCATCGACGCGCTCGTCGACATGACGATCGAGATGTACCGCACCGAGCCCGGCTTCCGCGCGATCCGCTTCGGCGACGTCGACGACGCTGCCGAGACGTCCGACGCGGACCGGATGGCCCTGCTCGGCAACAGCGTCGCGGAGATCTTCCGGACCCGGTTCGACTTCCCCGACACGCCGCGTCTCGCGACGGCGTGGGAGATGCTCGCCGAGGCCGGTCACGCCGTCCTCGCCCGGGCACACCGTCACCGCGGGACCTCGGACGACGCCCTCGTCGCCGAGTACCGCATCATGTCCACCTCGTACCTCCGCTCGCTGCTGGCCGACCGCTAGCACCGGACCCACGTCGAACGCCCGGCCGCCCCCTGCGGCCGGGCGTTCGACGTGCGCGGACTCGTCACGGTCGTGTCACGGATCGTCACCGGATGCACGAGTGTCGGAGCCGACGGGTACGCTCATCCGGAGCCGGGCACCCTCGGCGCACATGGCCTGTGTCGATCCGTGTCCAACCACGAGGAATGAGCCCACCACATGATCGAGTTCCGCTCGGTACGCAAGCAGTATCCGGACGGCACGACCGCGGTCGACGACTTCGATCTCGTGATCCCGTCCCGGACCACCACCGTCTTCGTCGGTTCCAGCGGCTGTGGCAAGACCACGCTGCTCCGGATGATCAACCGCATGGTCGACCCGACCTCCGGCACCGTCTCGATCGACGGCGACGACGTCGCGGGCATCAGTCCGGTCGGACTCCGCCGGAGCATCGGCTACGTCATGCAGAACTCCGGGCTCCTGCCGCACCGCAAGGTCGTCGACAACATCGCCACCGTCCCGCTGCTGACCGGCGTCTCGAAGAAGGACGCCCGGGAGCACGCACTCGAGCTGATGGACACCGTCGGTCTCGACCGCGCGTTCGCGGAGCGGTACCCGAGTCAGCTGTCCGGCGGGCAGCAGCAGCGCGTCGGGGTGGCGCGCGGTCTCGCCGTCGACCCGAACATCCTGCTCATGGACGAGCCGTTCGGCGCCGTCGACCCGCTCGTGCGCACGGACCTGCAGGACGAGCTGATCCGCCTGCAGCGGGAACTCGGCAAGACCGTGGTGTTCGTGACGCACGACATCGACGAGGCCTTCCGGCTCGGCGACCAGGTCGTGATCCTCCGGAAGGGCGGGCACATCGCGCAGCAGGGCACGCCGGCGGAGATCCTCTCCGAGCCCGCGGACGACTTCGTGGCGAACTTCATCGGTGCCGGTCGCGGCCGTCGCGCGCTCCGGATCGAGCAGACGCCGACCGGCCCGATCGTGATCGACGGAGACGGCCGTGCCGCCGGCGTCCTCACCGGCCCGGTGCCGGTGCAGGGCGACGCCGGGGACCGTGTCGACGAGGCCGCAGCACGTCGTGCTGCGGGTGCTCCGGCGCAGGGTGGGAGCGCGTCGTGAACTGGGTGCTGTCGAACTCCGACACGATCTGGTCCGCCACGCTCGCCCACCTGGCGATCGCCCTGCCGGCGATCGTGCTCGCCTTCCTGCTCTCGATCCCGGTCGGGTGGCTGGTCGCCCGGCTCCGCGGCTCCCAGTCCGAGAACACGACGGCCAAGAACCTCGCGCAGGGGACCGGCGGTGGCCTCGTCGCCGTCGCGAGCCTGCTGTACGCCGTCCCGTCCCTGCCGCTGCTCATCGTCATCCCCGGGATCCTCGGCACCGACCTGCAGAGCCCGGTCAACGTCGTCGTCGGGATGACCGTGTACGGCATGGCGCTCATGGTGCGGTCGACCGCCGACGCGCTGGCGTCGGTCGACAAGGGGACCGTCGCGGCCGCCGTCGCGATGGGGTACTCGCCGGTGCAGCGCTTCTTCCGCGTCGAGCTGCCGCTCGCCGGTCCGGTGCTCCTCGCGGGACTCAGGGTCGTCACGGTGTCGACCATCTCCCTCACGACGGTCGGTGCGGTCCTCGGTGTCGAGAACCTCGGGTCGCTGTTCACGGACGGCATCGCCCGGGACATCCCGGCCGAGATCATCGCCGGCATCGTCGTGGTGCTCGTCATCGTGTTCGTCCTCGACGGCCTGCTCGTCCTCCTCGGTCGCGCCGTGCTGCCGTGGTCGGTGTCGCCGTCCGCCGGTGCCCAGCGCCGCGCACGCCGCGCCCTCGAGACCACGGAGGTGGCGTCGTGATCATCTCCGAGGCATTCGGCTGGCTCTTCGACCCGAAGAACTACCCCGGCCCGAACGGCATCCCGACACGACTGTGGGAGCACGTCTGGATCACCCTGCTCGCAGTGGCCATCGCGACCGTGGTGGCACTGCCGATCGGGTACGCCATCGGGCACACCGGGCGGGTCCGTTCGCTCGCGATCGCCCTGTCCGGCGGCGTCCGTGCGCTCCCGACGCTCGGCGTCCTGACCCTCGTCGGGCTCGGCTTCGGCATCGGACTCGGGGCGCCGCTGGTCGCGCTCGTCATCCTCGCGATCCCGTCGGTGCTCGCCGGCGCCTACTCCGGGGTCGAGTCCGTCGACCGCGGCACGGTGGACGCCGCGCGGGCCATGGGCATGACCGAGTGGCAGATCCTCTGGAAGGTCGAGGCGCCCCTCGGTCTCCCGCTGCTCATCGGCGGCATCCGTGCCGCCGTGCTCCAGGTCGTCGCCACCGCCACCCTCGCCGCCATCGTCGGCGCGGGCGGGCTCGGCGGCTACCTCTTCGCCGGCATCAACCTCCGTGACTACGGCGAGATGCTCGGCTCCTCCATCATCGTCATCCTCCTCGCCATCGTGTTCGAGATCGTGTTCGCGGTCCTCGAGCGTGCGGTGGTCCCAGCCGGCGTCTCCGGCCGCACCAGTCGGCGACGTCAGGGCACGTCGGAACGTGCCCGCACACCCCTCCCGGAAGGAACCCCCTCGTGATCACAGCAACCAAGTTCCGCGTCGGCATCGCCGCCGCGCTGGCGGTCGGCGTCGCCGCCGCACTGTCCGGCTGCTCCTCGTCCGACCCCACGTCGAGCGGCGGTGGTTCGGGCTCCGGCACGATCGTCATCGGCTCGCAGCAGTACTACTCGAACGAGATCATCGCCGAGCTCTACGCCCAGGTGCTCGAGAAGGACGGCTTCAAGGTCGACCGCGACTACAACATCGGGCAGCGCGACGTCTACCTCCCGCAGATGAAGAAGGGCAAGATCGACGTCCTGCCCGAGTACAGCGGCAACCTCCTGCAGTACTACGACGCCAAGTCGACGGCCAAGACGGCGTCCGAGATCGCGGACGGCCTGAAGACGGCGCTCCCGAGCGGCATCCGCGCGCTGCCGGCGGCCCCGGCCACGGACCAGGACAGCTACACCGTCACGAAGCAGTTCTCCGAGGACAACGACCTGACGAGCCTGGCCGACCTCAAGAACATCAAGAAGACCCTGACGGTCGGTGGCAACGCCGAGTTCCAGAGCCGTCCGTACGGACCGGAAGGCCTCAAGTCGGTCTACGGCGCGACGGTCGACTTCACGACGGTCCAGGACTCGGGTGGTCCGCTGACGGTCAAGGCGCTGAAGGACGGCACCGTCCAGCTCGCCGACATCTACAGCGCCGACCCGAGCATCAAGGCGAACGACTTCGTCTCGCTGGCCGACCCGGAGCACCTGATCCTGCCGCAGAACGTCACCCCGATCGTCTCGAAGAAGGTCGACTCGAAGGCGGCCGCCGCGATCGAGAAGGTCGACAAGGTGCTGACGACCAAGGCGCTCATCACGCTGAACACCGAGAGCACGGTCGACAAGGACAAGGCGTCGACCATCGCGAAGAAGTTCCTGACGGACCAGGGTCTGCTCTAGCAGCGACCGCCCCACCTGGCGGACGGGAGGCACGGTGCCAGCTGGCACCGTGCCTCCCGTCCGTCTGTCCGGCCCGGACCGGGGTCGGCGGGGCTTGCGCATATCCTTGATGACCGGACCCGGTGCTCTGCCAGGGCCGCCGATGACGATTGAGAGTTCCGTGACCACCGAGCAGCACGCCGAGCCACCGTTCGAGGACGAGCACGCGTACGACTTCCGACGCATCCAGGACAAGTGGCAGGGTGTCTGGGACGAACTCGGGCTGTTCACGGTCGACCCGGCGGACAACCGACCGCGGAAGTACATCCTCGAGATGTTCCCGTACCCGTCCGGCGACCTGCACATGGGCCACGCGGAGAACTGGGCACTCGGGGACTTCGTCGCGCGCTACTGGCGGCAGCAGGGGTTCAACGTGCTGCACCCGATCGGCTGGGACTCCTTCGGCCTGCCCGCGGAGAACGCCGCGATCAAGCGGGGCGTCGACCCGGCCGAGTGGACCTACGCGAACATCGCCCAGCAGAAGGCCTCGTTCAAGCGGTACGCGCCGTCCTTCGACTGGACGCGGGAGATCCACACCTCGGATCCGGAGTACTACAAATGGAACCAGTGGCTGTTCCTCAAGATGTACGAGAAGGGTCTGGCCTACCGCAAGGACAGCTGGGTGAACTGGGACCCGGTGGACCAGACGGTGCTCGCGAACGAGCAGGTCCTGCCGGACGGCACCTCCGACCGCTCCGGGGCGGTCGTCGTCAAGAAGAAGCTGACGCAGTGGTACTTCGGCATCACCGAGTACGCGGACCGGCTGCTCGACGACCTCAACCAGCTCGAAGGGTCCTGGCCCGACAAGGTCATCGCGATGCAGCGCAATTGGATCGGCCGGTCGGTCGGTGCCGACGTCGACTTCGTGATCGAGGGCCACGACGAGCCCGTGACGGTGTTCACCACCCGTCCGGACACGATCCACGGCGTCACGTTCCTCGTCGTCGCGCCGGACTCGGACCTGGCCGCGTCCCTCGTCGACTCCGAGCTCGTCGACGACGAGACGCGGTCCGCCTTCGCGCAGTACCTCACCGAGACGCAGGCGACGAGCGAGATCGACCGGCAGAACGCGGACCGGCCGAAGACGGGCGTGCCGCTCGGCCGCGTCGCGATCCATCCGCTGACCGGAGAGCGACTGCCCATCTGGGCGGCCGACTACGTGCTCGCCGACTACGGACACGGCGCCGTGATGGCCGTTCCCGCGCACGACCAGCGCGACCTCGACTTCGCGCGCGAGTTCGGGCTGCCGATCACCGTCGTCGTGGACACGAACGCCGCGGTGACGGGTGCGATCCCCGTCATCCCGCCGGGTGCGAGCATCGAGGACTTCGACCTGCCGCCCCTCGACCCCGCCACCACGGGGCTCGCGCTCACCGGCACCGGTCGGATGATCAACTCCGGGTCGCTCGACGGGATGAGCAAGCAGCATGCGATCACCGCCGCGATCGCCGAGCTGACGGCAGCCGGCACCGGCCGCGCCGCGAAGACGTACCGCCTCCGCGACTGGCTCATCTCCCGCCAGCGGTTCTGGGGCACCCCGATCCCGATCATCCACGGCGCGGACGGCACCGAGTACCCGGTGCCCGAGGACCAGCTGCCCGTCCGGCTGCCGTCCACCGAGGGTCTCGACCTGAAGCCCCGCGGGACCAGCCCGCTCGGTGGTGCGACCGACTGGGTGAACGTCCCGAACCCGGTGGACGGCTCGCCAGCCACGCGCGACACCGACACGATGGACACGTTCGTCGACTCGTCCTGGTACTCGCTACGGTTCCTCAGCCCGAACGACGACACGCAGGCGTTCGACCCGGCCGAAGCGCGCAAGTGGGCGCCCGTCGACCAGTACGTCGGCGGTGTCGAGCACGCGATCCTGCACCTGCTCTACGCACGGTTCGTCACCAAGGTCCTCTTCGACCTCGGGTACGTCGACTTCACCGAGCCGTTCAACGCGCTGCTCAACCAGGGCATGGTGCTCTCCGGCGGCTCGAAGATGTCCAAGAGCAAGGGTGGGGTGAGCCTCGGCGACGAGCTCGACGCGCACGGTGTCGACGCGATCCGCATGGTGATGGGGTTCGCCGGGCCGCCCGAGGACGACATCAACTGGGAGGACGTCTCCCCGGCGGCGTCGGCGCGGTTCCTCGCGCGGGCGTACCGGCTGTCCGTCGACGTCACCTCGGCGCCGGACGCCGTCTGGGCCGAGGGCGACCGTGCGCTCCGGCAGGTGACGCACCGGTTCCTCGCCGACGCCCCGGGGCTCATGGAGGCGTTCAAGTTCAACGTCGTCATCGCCCGGCTGATGGACCTCGTCAACGTGACCCGGAAGGCCATCGACACCGGGGCCGGCCCCGCCGACCCCGCCGTGCGCGAGGCCGCCGAGACCATCGCGCTCGGGCTGAGCGTGTTCGCGCCGTACACCGGCGAGGAGATGTGGGAGCGTCTCGGGTACCCCGCATCGGTGGCGACCCACGGGTGGCGCAAGGCCGATCCGACACTGCTCGTGCAGGAGTCGGTCACCGCGGTCGTGCAGGTGAACGGCAAGGTCCGCGACTCGTTCGAGGTCCCCCCGTCGATCGAGTCGGATGCGCTCGAGGAACTCGCACGCGCGTCGAGGTCGGTGCAGCGGTTCATCGGGGAGCGCGAGATCGTCAAGGTCATCGTCCGCGCCCCGAAGCTCGTCAACATCGCGATCAAGGGGTAGCGACCCCTCCCCACCCGGGCCCCGCACCCTCGCCGTCCACAGCGTCGAGGGTGCGGGGCCCGCGGCGTGCGGAGCCCCCGTACCGTGCTCGCATGGACGAGGAACCGGAGCACGACCGACCACCGGGGGCGCGGTTCGCGCTGACACCGCGCGCACTCGTCATCGCGGCGGCGGTGATCGCGCTCGTCGCGCTCGTCGTGGTGCTGCTCGGAGCCCGCGCGCCGGCGGTGTCGTCGGCCGGTGGGTCCGGCGCGGTCACGGTGGGTGGCGCGACGCCGGTCGGCAGCGCGGTGCCGTCGTCCGGTGACCGCGGCGGGGCCCATGCGGCCGACGGGGCAGGGTCGTCCGCTGGGGCCGGCGCGCCCGGAGACGCCGGTGCGTCCGGTGGTGCCGGAGCCCGGACCGGAGGCGCAGCCGGGTCCGGCACGCCGGCTGCGGTCGTCGTCCACGTCGCTGGTGCGGTCGCGCAGCCCGGCGTCCGCGCACTGGGTGCCGGTGCGCGCGTGCAGGACGCCGTCGACGCCGCCGGCGGGGTCGTCGACGGTGCCGACACGGCGCGGGTCAACCTCGCTCGCGTCCTCGTCGACGGGGAGCAGGTCTACGTGCCGCGCGTGGGTGAGGACCAGGTCCCGCAGGTGCTCGGCGCCGGCGGCGGTGCCCCGGCCGGTCGTGGGGGAGCGGACGCTGCGGGCGTTCCGGGCGACGTCGTCGACCTGAACAGTGCCGACCAGGCTGCGCTCGAGACGCTCCCCGGGATCGGTCCGTCGCTCGCGGGGCGCATCCTCGCCTGGCGGACGGAGCACGGACGGTTCTCGAGCGTCGAGGACCTGCGTGACGTCGCCGGGATCGGCGACGTCCGGTTCAGCGAGCTCGAGCCGCTGGTGCGTGTGTGAGACGGGCGCGGTCCGGGCCGGACGCGGACGCGGCGGGCATCGCGTCGGCGGTGATCGCCGCGGTGGCGGGGGTCCGTCCGGGCCGCGGCACCGACCTGCGGCTCGTCGTCCCCGTCGGCTGCATGTGGGTCACCGCGGCCGTGCTCGTCGGTGTCCCGGGGACGGTGGCGTGGTGGACGGCGCTCACCGCCGGTGTCGTCACCCTCATCGGGACCGTGGTGCTCCTGGTCGCCCGGTCGTCGCTGGCGGCCGGCTGCAGCGTGGCGCTGCTCGCGGTGGCCCTCGTCGCCCTCGTCGCGCTCGCGGTCGGGGTCGGCGCCGGCACCCGTGCGCCGGCGGAGCTCGACCGCGCGGCCTCCCGGCCCCGGATCGGGGCGACGGTGCGGGTCGCCCACGACGTCGCCCCGAGCGACCGCTCGTTCCCGGCCGAGCTCACGGCACTGTCCGGTGGCGGCGCGACGACCGACGGCGTGCACGTGCCGATCCGGGTGGTGGCGACGGGTCTCCGGCTCGCGGCCGGTTCCACCGCGCACGTCGACGGGCGACTCCAGGCCGAACCTGCCGATGGCACGGCGGCGTTCGTGCTCTTCGTGCGGGGGCACCCGGGCCGGGTCGACCCGCCGGGTCCGCTCGGGGTGGCGACCCACCGGGCGCGGACCGCGTTCGCCGCCGTGACCAGGTCGCTGCCGGAGCCCGGTGCAGGACTCCTCCGCGGCCTCGCGATCGGCGACCGCTCGGACCTCGACGAACAGACGTCGGGCGCGATGGAGACGACGGCGCTCACCCACCTCACGGCGGTGTCGGGGTCGAACTGCGCCGTGCTGGTGGGCCTCGTCGTCCTGGCCGGACGCGGGGTGCGGGCACCCCGGTCGGTCCGCGCGGTCGGTGCGATCAGCGTGCTCGTCGGGTTCGTCCTGCTCGTCGGACCTGATCCGAGCATCGTCCGTGCGGCGGTGATGGCGACGATCGTGCTGGTCGTCGACGTCGTCGGGCGTCCGGTCCGCGGAGCGCCGCTGATCGCCGTCGCCGTGCTCGTCATGCTCGTGTGGGACCCGTGGTACGCCCGCTCGTTCGCGTTCGTGCTGTCGGTGCTCGCGACGGCCGGGATCGTGGTCGTCGCACCGCCACTGACCGCCCTGCTCGCGCGCCGCCTGTGGACACCCGTGGCGGCGCTCGTCGCGGTGCCGATCGCCGCGCAGACCGCCTGTTGGCCGGTCACGGTGCTCCTGGCGCCGGTGATCCCGACCTACGCCGTCCCGGCGAACCTGGTGTCCGAGCCGCTCGCACCCGTCGGGACGGTCATCGGGCTCGGTGCGTGCCTCCTCGCCCCGTCCTGGCCGGGTGGTGCGTCCGTACTCGCCGCGGTCGCGTGGGTGCCGGCGACGGCCATCGCCGGCATCGCCGGCTGGTTCGCGTCGCTGCCGTTCGCGAACGTCCCGTGGCCGGACGGCGTGGCGGGGGCGGTCGACGCGACACTGCTCTGCGGCGGGATCGTCGTCGCGGCGCTGCTCCGGCGTCGGCCGGTGCGCGCGGTGGTCGTCGCGGGCGTGACCGTCGTCGCGGTGGTCGGGGTCGGGGTCGTCGTCGTGCCGGCCGCCGTCCTGCGGGCGAGTCTCCCGGCGGCCTGGGGCGTGGCTGCGTGCGACGTCGGGCAGGGCGACGCCGTGTTCGTGCGCGACGCGGACGCCGTGCTGCTCGTCGACACCGGTGACGACGAAGACCGGCTGCGCTCCTGTCTCGACCTCCTCGGGATCGACCGGATCGACGTCCTGGTCGCCTCGCACTTCGACCGGGACCACGTCGGGGCGGTGGGCGCGGTCGCGCACCTGGTCGACGTCGCCCTCGTCGGTCCGGAAGGCCGCTCGGAGGACGACCGGATCGTCTCGACCCTGCAGCGCGCCGGCGCGGACGTCCAGCGTGCGTCCGCGGGGACCTCCGGCACCCTGGGACGACTCGCGTGGCGCATCCTCTGGCCTCCACCGGGGACCCGGACCGGCGGGAACGACGCCAGCCTCGTGCTCGCCGTGCGGCCCGGCCCGGGTCCGCGGTGCGCCGGGTGTCTGTCGGGTCTGTTCCTCGGCGACCTGGGGGAACGGTCGCAGGCACTCCTCGTCCGGTCGGTGGCCGCAGCGGACCTCGGCCCGGTGGACGTCGTCAAGGTGGCGCACCACGGCTCCGCAGACCAGGACCCCGCGCTCTACCGGCTCGTCCAGGCCCGCGTCGGGATCGTGAGCGTCGGCGCGGACAACAACTACGGGCACCCCACGGCGTCCGCCCTGGAGATGCTCGCGGCCGCGGGGACCACCGCGGTGCGGACCGACCTCGGCGGGACGACCGTGCTCGTCGCCGGACCGGACGACGTCCTCGTGTGGCAGGAGCGCGGCGGTGGCCCCGGTGCGTCGGCGCACGCCCGTACACTCGTTCCCGGAGTGGGACGACGGCGCGCTCGACGCACGATGTCCGGTGCCGGCACGGAGAGGAACAGATGGCGGTCAAGAGAGCGACCCGCGCGGCGGCCAAGATCGACCAGGTGCCGTGGTCCGGGATCCGGCCGGCGCCGGTGGTGCTCGTGACCGGCCCGGAGACGTTCCTGGCCGAGCGCGCGACCGGGACGCTCCGCGACCTGCTCGTCGGCGAGGACCCGGCGCTCGAGGTCCACGACATCGAGGCCGACCAGTACGCCCCGGGCATGCTCGCCACCCTCGCCAGCCCGTCGCTCTTCGGTGAACCACGGCTGCTCCGGGTGACGAACGTCGAGAAGTGCACGGACGCGTTCATCACCGAGACGCTGTCGTACCTCTCGGCGCCGGCCGACGACGTCACGCTCGTGCTCCGGCACGGCGGTGGTGTCCGGGGCAAGAAGCTGCTCGACGCGATCCGGAGCGGTGTCGGCGGCGGGATCGAGGTCCTCTGCGACGAGCTCAAGAAGGACACCGACCGCATCGAGTTCGTCCAGGCCGAGTTCCGGGCGGCGAGGCGTCGGATCGCCCCGTCGGCCGTCCGGACGCTCGTGTCCGCCTTCACCGACGACCTGGCCGAGTTGGCGGCTGCGTGTCGACAGCTCCTCGCGGACGACGACCAGGACATCACCGACCGGACCGTGGACCGCTACTACGGCGGCCGCGTGGAGACGAACGCGTTCAAGGTCGCCGACATCGCGCTCGCCGGCCGGTCCGGCCCGGCGATCGTGCAGCTGCGGCACGCCCTCGCGACCGGCGAGGCCCCCGTCCCCATCGTCGCCGCCTTCGCGAGCAAGATCCGGACGATGGCGAAGGTGAGTTCGTTCCGCGGCTCGCAGGGGCAGGCTGCGTCGGCACTCGGCATGGCCCCCTGGCAGGTGCAGCGTGCGCAGCGGGACGTCCAGGGGTGGAGCGAGTCCGGGCTCGCGAACGCGATCCTGAGCATCGCGGCGGCGGATGCCGCGGTCAAGGGCGGTTCGCGCGACGCCCACTACGCCCTCGAGGTCATGGTGCGGGTGATCGCCCGGCGCGGTGAGTCGCGGGGCTGAACGCCGGACGAGGACCGGCGTGGCGTTCCGGACGCGCACGGCGCTCCGACGCGCACGGCGCTCCGACGGGCACCCCTGATGATGCAGAACGCCCCCGGTACCGAAGTACCGGGGGCGTCGGCGGCTCCGAGCGCAAGGCTTCGAGCGCAAGGCTCTGGGCCGATGCTCAGAGCGAAGCGACCTTCTTGGCGATGGCCGACTTGCGGTTCGCTGCCTGGTTGCGGTGGATGACGCCCTTGCTCACGGCCTTGTCGAGCTTCTTCGACGCGGTGGCCACGGCAGCGAGCGCCTTGTCCTTGTCGCCGGCGGCGATCGCCGTGTTGGCCGAGCGGATCCAGGTCTTGAGCTCGGACTTGTAGGCCTTGTTGCGCTCCTGGGCCTTGAGGTTGGTCTTGATGCGCTTCATCTGCGACTTGATGTTCGCCATGCGGTGTTCCTCACTTCGAGTAGCGGACACAGGGTGTCCCGGGTCGTTGAACGCGATCACAGTGGATGAGAGGATCCGATCGCGGATCGCGCTCCACCTTGTGGGAGATGGAACACGCAAGCCAGCCAGCAACGTTACCAGGATCGGGCGACGCACTCAACGCAGCGACTCCGGTGCGTCGCCGGAGCCCGCGCCGCACCCGGTGTCCGCACCGACACGACCCGCGCGGACCGCATCGACGAGACCAGGGCGCACCCGGGCGATACCGTTGCGACATGCCGTCCCTCGCGCCCAGGATCGAGACCGTCCCTGCGTCCGGGATCCGACGGGTCTTCGAACAGGCCGCCCTGCTCGACGACGTCACGATGCTCGTGGTCGGCGAGCCGGACGTCCCGGTCGCTCCGCACATCGGCGAGGCCGCCCGTCGTGCCTGGACGGCGGACCGGACCGACTACACGCCGAACGGCGGCATCGCACCCCTCCGCGCGGCCATCAGGGACAAGCTCGCCCGGGAGAACCGGATCGAGGTCGACCTCGAGCAGATCTGGGTGACGATCGGCGCGACGCAGGCCCTGTTCCAGGCGATGACGCTCGTGCTCACGCCGGGCGACGAGCTCCTCGTGCCGGACCCCGGGTACACCACGTTCACGATGAACGCGCACATCCTCGGCGCCGTGCCGGTGCCGTACCAGCTCAGCCCGGCCCTCGGGTTCGAGCCCGACCTCGACGCCCTCGAGGCCAGTGTCACCGAGCGGACCCGTGCCATCGTCGTCAACTCCCCGTCGAACCCGCTCGGCTCGGTGTTCGGCGACGAGACCCTCCGGCGGGTCCTCGCGTTCGCGAAGCGGCACGACCTGTGGGTGATCAGCGACGAGGTCTACGAGTACTTCACCTACGGCGTCCGGCACACGAGCCTCGCGGCGCTCGACGAGGACGACCGGGTGTTCTCCGCGTTCTCGCTGAGCAAGACGTACGCGATGACCGGGGTCCGGGTCGGCTACCTCGTCACGCCGAAGGGCCTGGGCGCGACGATGCGCACCGTGCAGGAGGCGATGATCAGCTGCGTGGCGGAACCCGACCAGTTCGCGGCCCTCGCGGCGATCGTCGGCGACCACTCGGCGGTGCGCGACGCCCGGGAGCACTACCGGTCGAACCTCGACATCGCACGCGAGGTCCTCGACGCGGCGGGCATCCGGTACAACGACCCCCGGGGCGCCTTCTACCTGTGGATCGACGTCTCGCACGCGAGCGAGGGCGACGTCGCGTCGTGGTCGATGCGGTTCCTGACGGAGTCCAGGGTCGCGGTCGCGCCGGGCAGCGCCTTCGGCAGGACGGGCGAGGGATGGATCCGGATCTGCCTGGCCGCGGACCCGGAGGACATCCGGCACGGTCTCGGTGCGCTGCCGGCGCCGGGGTCGGCGACGCCCTCGGGACGTGCCGCGGTCTGACGGACCGGCCCCGGCCTCCCGTCCGGGGACCGATCCCTGCACACCCACGGGAGCGACGGCCTCGGTCTCCCGGCATGCCCGCGCTGCGAGCGCGGTCGCGCGGGCATGGGAGAATCGACAGGTGTCCGACCAGGACGCACGACCTGCCCGGTCACATGACCTGCAACGAGGAACCGTGAGCCCACTCGCATCCAAGCCGCTCGAGCCGGCGTCGACCGACGCCGCCGCGATCCGCAACTTCTGCATCATCGCGCACATCGACCACGGCAAGTCGACCCTGGCCGACCGCATGCTGCAGATGACGGGCGTGGTCGAGGAGCGTGCCATGCGCGCCCAGTACCTCGACCGGATGGACATCGAGCGCGAGCGGGGCATCACCATCAAGTCGCAAGCCGTCCGGATGCCGTGGGAGCTCGACGGCGAGACGTTCGCGCTGAACATGATCGACACGCCGGGGCACGTCGACTTCTCGTACGAGGTCTCCCGGTCGCTGGCGGCGTGCGAAGGTGCGGTGCTGCTCGTCGACGCGGCCCAGGGGATCGAGGCCCAGACCCTCGCGAACCTCTACCTGGCGCTCGAGAACGACCTCGAGATCATCCCGGTGCTCAACAAGATCGACCTGCCCGCGGCGGAGCCGGACAAGTACGCCGCCGAACTCGCGCAGCTGATCGGTGGGTCCCCGGACGACGTCCTGCGGGTGAGCGGCAAGACGGGTGTCGGTGTGCCGGAGCTGCTCGACCGTGTGGTCCGCACCATCCCGGCGCCGACCGGTGACATGGACGCCTCGCCCCGGGCGATGATCTTCGACTCCGTGTACGACAGCTACCGCGGGGTCGTCACCTACATCCGGATGGTCGACGGCCGCATCTCGCCGCGCGAGAAGGTCCAGATGATGTCGACCAAGTCGACGCACGAGATCCTCGAGATCGGGGTGTCGAGCCCCGAGCCGACCCCGTCGAAGGGGCTCGCGGTGGGCGAGGTCGGGTACCTGATCACCGGCGTCAAGGACGTCCGGCAGTCCAAGGTCGGCGACACCGTCACGAGCGCGCAGAAGCCCGCGACGCAGGCGCTCGCGGGGTACACCGACCCGAAGCCGATGGTGTTCTCCGGCCTCTACCCGATCGACGGCAGCGACTACCCGGACCTCCGCGAAGCCCTCGACAAGCTGAAGCTGTCCGACGCCGCGCTGGTCTACGAACCGGAGACCTCGGTGGCGCTCGGGTTCGGGTTCCGCTGCGGGTTCCTCGGGCTCCTGCACCTCGAGATCATCACCGAGCGACTCTCCCGCGAGTTCGGGCTCGACCTCATCACCACCGCGCCGAGCGTCATCTACGAGGTCACGACCGAGGACCGGAAGTCCGTCGAGGTCACGAACCCGTCCGAGTTCCCGGGTGGCAAGATCGCGAGCGTCAAGGAGCCGGTGGTACGCGCGGCGATCCTCGCCCCGAAGGACTACGTCGGGTCGATCATGGAGCTCTGCCAGCAGCGTCGCGGCTCGCTGCTCGGCATGGAGTACCTCGGCGAGGACCGCGTCGAGCTCCGCTACTCGATGCCCCTCGGCGAGATCGTGTTCGACTTCTTCGACCAGCTGAAGAGCAAGACGCAGGGGTACGCCTCCCTCGACTACGAGCCGATGGGCGACCAGGAGGCCGACCTCGTCAAGGTCGACATCCTGCTGCAGGGCGACCAGGTCGACGCGTTCAGCGCGATCGTGCACCGCGACAAGGCCTACGCCTACGGCGTGCTGATGACCGGGCGCCTCCGCGAGCTCATCCCGCGGCAGCAGTTCGAGGTCCCGATCCAGGCTGCGATCGGCGCGCGGATCATCGCCCGCGAGTCGATCCGTGCGATGCGCAAGGACGTCCTCGCGAAGTGCTACGGCGGCGACATCACCCGGAAGCGCAAGCTCCTCGAGAAGCAGAAGGAGGGCAAGAAGCGGATGAAGACCATCGGCCGGGTCGAGGTCCCGCAAGAGGCCTTCATCGCCGCGCTCTCCGGGGACACCGAGAACAAGGACGCCAAGAAGAAGTAGCGCGCGGTCAGCGACGCTCCACGCCGTCGGACACCCGCACCGCGGCCGCGAACACGGCGGGGAGGCACGCCCCGGCGATCGCCGCGAGTCCGGTCCGCCACGTGTCGAGTCGGAACGCCGTTCCCGGATCGACCGCGTGCGACGACATCACGGCGGCTGCGACGGCCCCGAGGCTGAGTGCCACCGCCGTGCAGCCGACGACCATCGCGAACCGACCTCCGGAGGGGCGCAGCGCGAGGACGACGAGGGTCGTCGCGAGGAGCAGCACCCCGACGCCGGCCGCGCCCGAGGCCCAGTTCGCGAGAGTCACCTCGTCGATGTCGGGTCGGACGGCGGCGTGCCGCGCACCGGGGTCCGTGATGCGGTGCCCGAAGAACGAGCCTCGCTCGATCGCGGCGATGCACCGCAGCACGACGGCGAGCAGCATCATCGCCGCGGTGCCGCCGACGAGCACGAGGTCGAGGGTGCGGCGCCGCGGCGGAACTGCAGCACCGTCCGTGGTCATGCCGTCGACGCTACGTGGCGGTGCGGAGCGGCGCGTGCCCCACTACTGGGCGGCTCCTCGGGCACCCCAGTTCACGGGGTGACACGCGGTGCCGTGCGGGATCCGGACTCCGTGGCGACCCTCGGACGCGGGCCGACCGAGCGGTGTACCCGCGGAGTGGGGGACTCGACGGGGTACACCTGTGCACATTCTCGGCATCGGGTCGGCATCCGGCCCGTGACCGCGCAGTGGTCGACCTCGGGGGACCGCTGCGCTCCCGTCCGCGTCCGCGGCCCGCAACCCGACCCCGATGTCAGCTGAGGTGCAGTTCCCATGTCGAAGCACGCCGTCCCACCGCTCCGCGGCGGGCGCCTCCGGTTCGCCCCGATCGCCATCGCGACCGGACTCGCTGCGGCCGTCGCCCTCTCGATGTCGCTCACCGGGACCATGTCCGCGTTCACCGCGAGCATCAAGAACGACACGAACACGCTCTCGACCGGGACCATCACGATGCAGGAGACGTCGGGGTCGACGACGTGCAACAGCAACGACGGGTCGAGCGCGTCGGTCGCGTCGAACTCGTACACCTGCTCGTCCATCAACAAGTTCGGCGGGACGACCGGCGTGGTGCCGAACCAGGCGATCACCACGAACCTGTCCTTCAAGAACAGCGGCTCGGCGAGGGCGAGCACGTTCACGCTGCTCGGCGGCACCTGCACGCAGGGCACCGTGAGCAGCGCGAACGGCGGCGCGACGGACCTCTGCAGCAAGCTGAACGTCAGCCTCACCGCGAACGGCACCGCGGTGAGCGGCCTCACCACCCTCGGAGCCCTGGCCTCGTCGACGGTCACGATCCCGGGCGGGGCGGCCGCCAACTCGACGGTGCCGCTCGTGCTGACGGTGACGCTCGACTCGAGTGCGGGGAACAGCTACCAGGGCCTCACCGCGTCGATGCCGCTCACCTGGACGTTCTCCAGCTGAGACGACGCGTCCTCGATGAGCGGGAGCCACGCAGCGATCGCCGGACCGGCCAGCAGTGCCGGTACCGGTGGTCGGCGTGCGACCCGAGCACCGCGCAGCACGTCGGTGGCCAGGTCGGTCCGGGCGTCGTCCCGGACGACCAGGCGGGGCCGACGCTCGCTGCTGCCCGTCGGCGCGTCCCTCCTGGTGCTCGTCGCCCTCGCACTCGCCGCGGTGGCGGGTGCGGCGTCGTCCGGCGCGCGGTGGTTCGACGTCCGGACACCCTCGATGGGCACCGCTGCGCCGGTCGGGAGCATCGTCGTGACCCGGCCCGTCGCGATCGAGCGCCTGCGGGTCGGCGACGTCGTGAGCTTCACCCCGCCGAGCGGAGGCGGCGCGACGCACACGCACCGGGTCGTCGCGCACCCGACCCCGGCGAGCGTCCGGACGCGCGGGGATGTCAACGGCGCCGACGATCCGTGGACGCTGCACCAGGCGGACCTCGTCGGACGGGCGGACGTGATCGTCCCCGGGGTCGGGTGGGCGCTCCGCGCGCTGCCGTTCCTCGCCGGCGGGGTCCTCGCGGTCTGGGCCGGCACCACGTCGTTCCGTCGCGCCGACCACCGCGCCGCGGCGCGCGTCCTCGGTGTCTCGCTCGTGGTCGCGATCACGAGCGCCGTCCTCCGACCGTTCGTCGCCGGGACGCTCGTCGAGACCACGACGAACACCGACCGTCCCGTGGCGGTCGTGGTGTCGACGGGCATCCTGCCCGCACGGGTGGCCGTCGATGGCGGTCCCGCCGTGCACCTGCTGTCCGGCGAGGTCGGCCGCATCCCGTTGCCGCCGGGCGGGGGCCTGACCCAGCACCTGACGATCGGCATCGACCTCCCGCCCGGCGGATGGGCTGTGTGCCTCCTCGTCAGCGCACTGCCGCTCCTGTGGTGTCTCGTCGTGGGGCTCCCGCGACCGTCCCTGGTCCCCGACCACGGCGCGACGACATGACGCGCACACTCGCGGCCGTGGTCGTCGCCGTCCTGGTGGTGCTCGGTCTGACCCTGCCGGCGACGCAGGGCGCGTTCGTGGCCACCGTCGCGAACGGCACGAACACGCTGTCGACGGCCACCAACTTCACCCCCGGGACACTGCCGTTCCGCTCCGCGTTCGCCGGGAGCGACGCCGGGTGGACGACCTACGGCGGCTGTTGGCGGACCTCGGTGTCGAGCGGGTTCGGGATCTACTCCGAGACCTGCGGCGGCTCCGGCGGGCAGAAGGCCGTCACCGGGTCGACGTCGTGGACCGACTACACCCTGCAGGCCGACGTCAAGATCGACTCCGGGACGCAGGCCGGGCTCCTCGCCCGGGTCACCTCCCCGAGCACCGGGACGGACGCCCTGACCGGGTACTGGGTGGGCATCACCACGAGCAACACCCTCGTGCTCGGCATGATGACGAACGGCACGTACACGTCCCTCCAGACGGCGTCCGTGACGAGCGGCATCAGCCTGAACACCTGGTACCACCTCGTCGTCCAGGCAGTGGGGTGCACGTTCACGGTCTCCCAGACGACCACGGGCGCGAACACGTGGACGGCGTTCACCTACACCGACACCGGATGCACCCAGACCGCCGGGGCGATCGGGGTGCGCGACCAGGACTCCACCGGCTCGTGGCGGTTCATCACCGCGACCGCGGGCGGGACGACCTCGACGAGCGTTTCGCCGCTCAACGTCGCGATCCGCGGCGGCTCGTTCCCGAACGCGACCCCGTACGGCGGGACGTGGACCTTCGACCAGGCCGCGGAGACGATCTCCGACACCACCGGCGGCAGCGGTGACAAGTACGTCGAGAACACCTCGTGGGGTGACATGACCCTGACCGGCGACGTGCGGTTCGACGGGGCGATGGACAACCGGGACGTCGGCTACGTGGTCCGGGTGACGAACCCGGCGCGGGGCACGGACGCGCTCACCGGCTTCTACGCGGGCATCAGCAAGACCGGCCTGGTGCTCGGAGCGCAGAACAACGGCTACTCCGGACGCGTCCCGACGTCGCTCGGTCGGACCGTGACCGTCGGGGAGTGGTGGCACCTCACCGTCGAGGTCGTCGGGTGCAAGGTGACGGCGACGGCGTCTCCGGCGAAGGGCGGACCCGCCGTGCAGAACTCCTACGACTACGGCAGCGGTTGCGCGCAGTCCTCGGGGTCGATCGGCATCCGGACGCTCGGGGCGCCGGCGAGCTGGCGGAACATCGCCGTCACACCGCGCTGAGCCGCTGTCCGGCGTCTGCCCGGTCGCGTCCTCGGTCGCGTCCTCGGTCAGCGCACGATCGGTACGATGGCGGACATGAGCACCCGCGGCACCCACCGGCCGACCGACCTGAGCTACGGCGCCGTCGGCGCGACCCAGGCCCCCGACCTGATGACGTTCCCGCCGGCGGGCTTCGTCCCGACCGAGGACCGCACACGGATCGGCCACGGCGACCAGCGCTTCGAGACTGCGTGGATCCAGACGCTCACCTGGCAGATCCAGGAGCGCAGCGGCATCGGCGTGCGTGTCGACAGCGTCCCGCCGGAGGACGAGGTCGGGTACACCCCGGTCGCCTTCGACGACGACGGCAAGCCCGTCTCCGCCGCGTCGGTCGGCACCGAGACGACGGCGCGCTTCGCCCCGGACGGGACGCCCCTCCTCCGCGCCGGCACCGTCGCGACGCTCACGATGCACGCGTTCGGGCGGACGGTCGAGGCGCCGGTCCGTGTCGTCGCGGTGTACGACGAGCCGGACCGCAAGGGCTTCGCCTACGGGACGCTCGCGGGTCACCCGATCTCGGGCGAGGAGTCCTTCGTCATCGAGCGCACCGCCGACGGTTCCGTCTGGCTGCAGATCCGGCAGTTCTCCCAGCCCGCGAGCCGCAAGTGGGCGCTCGCCGCCCCGCTCCTGAAACGCGAGCAGCGTCGGATGGCCGAGGCGTACCTCCAGGCGCTCGTCGGCACCGAGGCGCCGACCGACTGACCGACCGACCGCCGCGTCAGTCGAGCACCGGCAGCGCCGCGATCGCGTCGAGCACGAGGTCCGCGTCGACGACGCAGTCCCGCGCGACCGCGACCGCCGACGTGGCCCGGAGCGTAGCGACGTCGTAGACCCCCGTCGCGACGGCGAGGAACGGGATGCCGGCGGCCTCGGCGGCCGACCCGTCGCGCGGCGTGTCCCCGACGATGACGGCACGCCGGCCGCGCAGCCCGGCTGCGGCGCGTGCGGTGATGTCGGTACGGTCGACGTCCTCCTCGCCGAAGTACGAGTGCTCCCAGTCGAAGGCACCGACGTCGAGTCCGGCGCCCCGGAGCTTGATCTCGGCGCGGAACGACGAGTTCCCGGTGAGGAGGCCCGAGTGCCACCCACGTCCGGTCATCCGCCCGATGAGCGCGACGACCCCGGCGGCGGCCGTGCGGTGGTCCGCGGCGCGGCTCCGCTCCGCCGACAGCTCCTGGAGGTGCCCGCTGACCGTGTCCTGGAGGCCGCGGTCGAGCCCGTGCGCCTCGAGGTGGTTCTGGATGATGCCGGCGTCGGTCCGCCCGTGCTGGTGTCCGACGAGCTGTTCGAGGTCGTGCCCGACCGTCCGCTCCAGCGCCAGGTGGTAGAGGTTGCCCGGCGAGGTCGCGTTGTACACGAGCGTGCCGTCGATGTCCCACAGGACGACCGTGCCGGCGTCGAGGGCCGACGGGCTGGTGCTGGGCTCCATGGCGACCATCATGGCGGACAATGGAGTCCATGCCCAGCGCCCTGCCGATCGCCGACCCCGCCCCGGCCGACGGGCTGGTCACGCCCGTCGACGGCC
This sequence comes from Curtobacterium phyllosphaerae, assembly GCF_049341865.1. Taxonomy (NCBI): domain Bacteria; kingdom Bacillati; phylum Actinomycetota; class Actinomycetes; order Micrococcales; family Microbacteriaceae; genus Curtobacterium; species Curtobacterium phyllosphaerae. Next base: position 248,045 of record NZ_JBMPIU010000003.1, read on the forward strand.
TCGCGCCCGTGCCGTTCGGGGTGTACGTGCACGTGCCGTTCTGCCGGGTCCGCTGTGGCTACTGCGACTTCAACACGTACACGGCGTCCGAGCTCCGGGGCGTCCGCCGCGACGACTACGCCGGGCACGCGCTCCGGGAGCTCGCGTTCGCCCGGCAGACCCTCGAACGCTCCGGTGTGGCCCCGCGGCCGGTGTCGACGGTGTTCTTCGGCGGCGGCACCCCGACGATGCTGCCGGCGGAGGACCTCGTCGCGGTCCTCCGGGCGATCGACGACACCTGGGGGATCCTGCCGGACGCCGAGGTCACGACCGAGGCGAACCCGGACTCCGTCGACGCCGACGCGCTGGCGACCCTGCACCGCGGCGGGTTCACGCGGATCAGCTTCGGCATGCAGTCCGCCGTCCCGCACGTGCTCGCGACCCTCGACCGCACCCACGACCCGGACCGGGTCCCGCTCGTCGTCCGTGCGGCACGGGAGGAGGGTCTCGACGTGAGCCTCGACCTCATCTACTCGACGCCGGGGGAGTCGCTCGCCGACTGGCAGACCTCGCTCGACGCGGCGATCGCGTGCGAGCCGGACCACGTCTCGGCGTACGCGCTCATCGTCGAGGACGGCACGAAGATGGGTCGTGACGTCGCGAAGGGCATCCTGCCCGCGCCGGACGACGACGTCGCGGCGGACATGTACGAAGCCGCGGACGCCCGGCTCGGCGCCGCCGGGTACGGCTGGTACGAGGTCTCGAACTGGGCGCGCGGCGACGAGCACGCGAGCCGGCACAACCTGTCCTACTGGAAGGGCCACGACTGGTGGGGCGTCGGTCCCGGGGCGCACTCGAGTGTCGCCGGCACCCGCTGGTGGAACGTCAAGCACCCCGCCGCGTACGCCGACCGGGTCCTCGCCGACGTCTCCCCGGCTGCCGGGCGTGAGACCCTCGACGCCGAGACCCGGTACGTCGAGCGGGTGCTCCTCGCAGCGCGGGTGCGCGGCGAGCTCCGGACGTCCGAGCTCCGGGACCCGGCGCGCGAGCGCATCGGCGGGCTCATCGCCCGCGGGCTCGTCGATGGACGAGCGGCGCTCGCCGGCCGGATCGACCTGACGCTCACCGGCCGCCTGCTCGCGGACGCCGTGGTGCGCGAGCTGCTCGACTGACGCCCTGTCGCCCTGGAGGCGCGGTGCCGGCCCGCACCGTCCCTCCAGTCCGGGAGGTGGTTCCGCGGAACGCAACGTCGGCCGCGTCTCGCAGGGATGTACCTCTGCGCGACGCGGCCGACCTGGTGTTCAGCGGAGGGGGGCTACTGCTTGAAGAACTCGATCGACAGCGGGTAGCGGTAGAACTCCCCGGCGTTCGCCTTGACGGCCGCCATGATGCTGAACACCAGCGACACGATGCCGGCCGCGGCGACCACCAGGAACCCGATGAAGATGATCGAGAGCAGTCCGCCGACGAAGTAGGCGATCGCCATCGTGATGTGGAAGTTCAGCGCGACACGGGTGTGCTCGCGGACGAACGGACCGCGGTCGCGGAGGACGAGGTAGGCGACGAGCGGCCCGACGAAGTTGAAGAAGATCCCGCTGAGGTGCGTCAGCGTCGACCACAGTCGCTGGTCCTCGGGGCGGAGCGGCGGCGGCGGCGCGTACCCGTAGCCCTGTTGGTAGCCCTGGTCGTACCCCGGCTGCTGCTGCCAGCTCTGTCCGGAGCCCTGGCCCTCGCTCTGGTGGCCGTTCCCGGGTGCCTGCTGGCCGTGGTCGGGCTGGCCGTGCGGTCCGTTGTCGTTCGGCGGTGTCGCGGTCATGCCGAGAGCGTATCGGCCGGGACTCGGACGCCGCATCAGCCGGGCGTAGGATGAGCACTCGGCATCGACGAGTGCCAGAACGGCCGGGTCGGCACGGCCCGGGACGAGCCAGGAGGGGGACGCGCATGGTCAGCGACCGCAGCCTCGAGGTCCTCAAGGCGATCGTGCGCGACTACGTCGACTCCCGGGAGCCGGTGGGGTCCAGGTCGATCGTCGAGCGCCACGCGTTCGGGGTCTCCGCGGCCACGATCCGGAACGACATGGCCCTGCTCGAGGAGGAGCAGCTGATCGTCGCGCCGCACACCTCGTCCGGGCGGGTGCCGACCGACAAGGGCTACCGGGTGTTCGTGAACCACCTGGCGGAGGCCCGACCGCTCTCGAGCGCCCAACGCCACGCGATCGAGACGTTCCTCGGCTCCTCGACCGACCTCGACGACACCCTCGCCCGGACCGTCCGGCTGCTCAGCCAGCTGACGAACCAGGTCGCCCTCGTGCAGTACCCCTCGATGGTCCGGGCGCGCGTCCGCCACGTCGAACTCGTCCGGTTGAGCGACGCGCGGCTCATGACCGTGCTCATCACCGACACCGCGCGGGTCGAGCAGCGCATCCTCGACACCGACCTCCACATCGGGGACGACGCCCTCGCCGAGCTCCGGGCGACCATCAACGCGGCCACCGGCGGACTGCTCCTCCAGGACGTCTCGGCCGTGCTCCGCGGGGTCCCGGAACGCGTGCGGCCGGAACTCCAGGCGCTCGGCGGGCTCGTCGTCGCGGCCCTCGTCGAGCAGGTCGGTGCGAACCGGCAGGACCGGCTCGTCATGGCCGGGGCGGCGAACCTCGCCAAGACCGAGGACGACTTCGCCGGCGGCCTGTTCCCCGTGCTCGAGGCGATCGAGGAACAGGTGACCCTGCTCCGGCTGTTCGGCGAGATGCAGCTCGACGCCGTCGCGGTGACCGCGAGCATCGGCGCGGAGAACGCCGAGTACGACGGCCTCGACGTCACGAGCGTCGTGGCCGGTGGGTACCGCGCGGCCGGCGGCGAGCTCGCACGACTCGGCGTCCTCGGCCCGACCCGCATGGACTACGGCACGAACATGGCTGCGGTCCGAGCCGTGGCCAGGTACCTCTCCGGGCTCCTCGGCGAGAATTGACCCCGCGGTCGCCCTCGCGACCACGACGCCGCGCAGTGCGGCTCCCTTGACCAGATCCATCCCGACCGACTGAGGTGCTGTGGCAGACCACTACGACGTTCTCGGCGTCACCCGCGACGCGTCCGACGCCGACATCAAGAAGGCGTACCGACGCCTCGCCCGGGAACTCCACCCGGACGTGAACCCAGCCCCGGAAGCCGCCGAGCGGTTCAAGGACGTCACGCACGCGTACGACGTCCTGAGCGACTCGGAGCAGCGTCGGCGCTACGACCTCGGCCCGCAGGACAGCCCGTTCGGCGGGGGCGGCGCGGCCGGGTTCGGCGACATCTTCGACGCCTTCTTCGGCGGCGGCGCGGGCGGCGGTCGCGGCAACGGGCCCCGCTCGCGTGCCGAACGCGGTCAGGACGCCCTGCTGCGGGTCGAGGTGGACCTCGACGAGGTCGTCTTCGGCACGCGGAAGGAGCTCGAGGTCGACACGGCGGTGCTCTGCGAGACGTGCGGCGGCTCGTGCTGCGCACCGGGCACGTCCCCGCAGACGTGCGACATCTGCGGTGGCTCGGGCCACATCCAGCGCACCGTCCGGTCCCTGCTCGGCAACGTCGTGACGAGTGCGCCCTGTGGCACATGCCGCGGGTACGGCACGGTCATCCCGAACCCCTGCCCGACGTGCCAGGGACAGGGCCGGGTCCGGGCGCGTCGCACCATCGAGGTCGACATCCCCGCAGGCGTCGACAGCGGTCTGCGGCTGCAGATGCCCGGCAACGGCGAGGTCGGTCCGGCGGGTGGACCGTCCGGCGACCTGTACCTCGAGATGAAGGTCCGGCACCACGACGTCTACAGCCGCGACGGCGACGACCTCCTCGCGACGCTCGAGGTCCAGATGACGGACGCGATCCTCGGCACGACCACCACGATCGACGGCCTCGACGGCGCCGTGGAACTGGAGATCCGGGCCGGGGTCCAGAGCGCGGACGTCCTGACCATCAAGGACCGCGGCGTCACCAAGCTCCGCGGCAACGGCCGCGGCGACCTGAAGATCGGCGTGCAGGTCGTCACCCCCACCAAGCTGTCGCACCGGGAGCGCGAACTCGTCGAGTCGCTCGCCAAGGCCCGCAGGGCGCCGAAGCCGCAGCTCGCCCGGTTCCAGCAGGGGCTGTTCGGCAAGCTCCGCGACCGGTTCTTCACCTTCTAGGGCGTCCGCGTGGCATCGCAGTACCTCGTCGACACGCTCGACGGCGTGGTCCCCGGGTCCGTCGTGACGCTCGACGGCCCCGAGGGTCGGCACGCCGTGACCGTCACCCGGGTCCGCGTCGGCGAGACGCTGCGCATCGCGGACGGCGACGGCACGGTCGTGACGGGTGCGGTGGCGTCGATCGGCAAGGACTCCCTGGCGCTCACGGTGTCCTCGGTCCACGTCGAGCAGGTCGGACGCCCGGCCCTCGTCCTCGTCCAGGCACTCGCGAAGGGCGGCCGGGACGAGATGGCGGTGCAGGCGGCGACCGAGATCGGCGCCGACGCGGTCGTGCCGTGGGCGGCGTCGCGGAGCGTCTCCCGGTGGGACGGCCCGAAGACCGAGAAGGGCCGTGCCCGCTGGGGCGCGATCGTGCACGAGGCCGCCAAGCAGTCGTTGCGTGCCCGCGTCCCGGCAGTGGGACCGCTGGCGTCGACGAGCGCGTTGGCCGCGGTCGCCGGTGGCGCCGCCGGGCTCGGAATGGAGGCAGGGACCACCCTGGTCGTGCTCGACCCGACCGCTGACCAGCTGTTGAGCACCTGGGAACCACCGGTCGAGGCGACGGCGATCGCCCTGGTCGTCGGTCCGGAGGGCGGCATCAGCGACGGCGAGCTCGCGTCGCTCGAGTCCGCCGGGGCCGTCCGTGTCCGGCTGGGTGCGTCCGTCCTCCGCACCTCCACCGCCGGCCCGGCCGCCCTCGCCGTGCTGCAGGTCCGGCTCGGTCGCTGGTAGCCCTGGCCCTCCCCACCGCCTCCGGTCCCCGGTCGGCGACGTGGACTCCGCACCGCACCGCACCGCATCGCGCTCGCGGAGTGTGGGAGTGTGTCGGCAGGGCGTTCTACGATGGACGCATGAGCACCGCAGCACCGAGCGTCTTCTCGCGGATCGTCGCGCGCGAGGTCCCGGCGACCATCGTCGCCGAGACCGATCGTGTGATCGCGTTCGAGGACATCGCTCCCAAGGCACCCGTCCACGTGCTCGTCGTCCCCAAGACCGAGCAGTACCGGAACGTCACGGAACTCGCCGCCGGTGATCCGGACCTCCTGGCCGAGGTCATCGCGACCGCCCAGCGGATCGCCGACGACCGTTCCGGCGGCGAGTACCGGCTCCTCTTCAACACCGGTCCGACCGTCGGTCAGACCGTGTTCCACGTCCACGCTCACGTCCTCGCAGGCACCGCAGGCCACCCCCTGCAGGAAGGCTCCCTTGCCGGATAGCAACGCCGCTCGTCCCGAACCCGCCACGACGCCGCTGTCGCAGCCCGCCCCTCCCGAGACCGTCTCCGAGCTGTCGGTCGACGGCATCGCGATGGTCCAGCTCCTCGGTCCCCAGGACCGGCTGCTCAAGACCGTCGAGCGGCAGTACCCGGAGGTCCGGGTGCTCGTCCGGGGCAACCGGGTCTCGTTGGCCGGCCCGGAGCGGGACGTCCGTCGCGCCCGCGCGCTCGTCGACGAGCTCGTGACCATGGTCCGCCGGGGCCAGGACCTCGGACAGGCCGACGTCTCGACGTCCGCGCGCGTCATCGAGGACGACCGGCGGCCGACCGAGCTGTTCGGCACACCGATCGTCTCGAGCCGCGGCAAGTCGGTGCGACCGAAGACCGACGGCCAGCGCGCCTACGTCGACGCGATCGACGAGAACACGATCACGTTCGGCATCGGCCCGGCCGGCACCGGCAAGACCTACCTCGCGATGGCGAAGGCCGTGCAGGCCCTGCAGCGCCGCGAGGTCAACCGGATCATCCTGACCCGCCCCGCGGTCGAGGCCGGTGAGAAGCTCGGGTTCCTGCCGGGGACGCTCACCGACAAGATCGACCCGTACCTGCGACCGCTGTACGACGCGCTCAACGAGATGATGGACCCGGAGATCGTCCCGAAGCTGCTCGCCGCCGGGACGGTCGAGGTGGCGCCGCTCGCCTACATGCGCGGTCGGACGCTCAACGACTCGTTCGTGGTCCTCGACGAAGCGCAGAACACCACGCCCGAACAGATGAAGATGTTCCTGACGCGGCTCGGGTTCGGCTCGAAGATGGTGATCACGGGTGACATCACCCAGGTCGACCTCCCGGCGCAGGCGAGCGGTCTGCGGCTCGTGACGCAGATCCTCGACGACGTCGATGACATCCACTTCGCCCTGCTCACGAGCGCCGACGTGGTCCGGCACACGCTCGTCGGGCGGATCGTCGACGCCTACTCGGTCCACGACGAACAGCGCCTCGCGGAGCAGCACCGGCTCGCCGAGCAGGGCCGCCAGCACCCGACGGCCGCCCGAGGAGGCAACCGGTGAGCATCGAACTGAACAACGAGTCCGGGATCGACGTCGACGAGGACGCCGTGCAGCGCCTGGCCGCCTTCGCGCTCGACGCCATGCACGTGCACGCCGACGCCGAACTCGCGATCGTGCTCGTCGACGTCGCCGCGATGGAGCAGCTGCACGTGCAGTGGATGGACGAACCGGGCCCGACCGACGTCCTGAGCTTCCCGATGGACGAGCTGCGCCCGGGAACCGAGGACGACCCCACCCCGGCCGGGCTGCTCGGCGACATCGTGCTCTGCCCGGCGGTCGCCGCGGAGCAGGCCGTCGGGGCGGGGCACTCGACGCTCGACGAGCTCCTGCTCCTCACCTGTCACGGCATCCTGCACCTGCTCGGGTTCGACCACGCGGAGCCGGACGAGAAGGCCGAGATGTTCGGCATCCAGGGCGAGATCCTGACGGCCTTCGCCGCAGCGCAGCGGGGTCGGTGAGCACCGTGGTGCTCGTCGTCGTCCTGCTGGCGGTGGCGTTCCTCCTCGTCGTGCTCGGCGGGCTGCTCGCGGCCACCGACGCCGCACTCGGGGTGATGTCCCGGGCGGACCTCGACGACCTCGCCGAGCGGAGCACCCGCTGGCGCCGGCACATCGCCGCGATCTCGGACGACGTCGGCGCCCACGTCAACGCCCTGAACTTCTTCCGCGTCCTCGCGGAGACCGCGGCGGCGGTGCTCGTGTCGATCGCGCTCGTCGAGGTCTTCGACACCTGGTGGGTGGCGCTCCTCGTGTCCGCAGCCGTGATGACCGCGGTGTCGTTCGTCCTGGTCGGGTCCAGTCCGCGGAGCGTCGGTCGTGCCCATGCGGACGGGCTCCTGCTCTGGACGGGCGGACTCGTCCGGGGCATCCGGATCACCCTCGGTCCGCTCGCGGGGCTGCTCGTCGCACTCGGCGACCGTGTCACGCCGGGCCGCGGAGGCGGGTCGAGCGTGTCGAGCGAGGAGCAGCTGCTCTCCCTGGTGGACGAAGCCGCCGAACGCAGCGTGCTCGAGGCCGACGATCGCGAGCTCATCCACTCTGTGTTCGAGTTCTCCGACACGCTGGTCCGCGAGGTCATGGTGCCCCGCACCGCCATGACGACGGTCGACGCGGACGAGACACTCGCCGCGACCATGGAGCAGTTCCTCGCGAGCGGCGTCTCGCGGATGCCGGTGATCGGCCGCGACAGCGACGACGTCGTCGGCGTCGTCTTCCTGCGGGACGTGGCGCGGACGCTGTACGAGCGGCCGGACGCGACGGGCATGCAGGTCCGGAACCGGGTGCGCGCCGTCGAGTTCGTGCCGGAGTCGAAACCGGCCGACGAGACCCTCCGGCTCATGCAGGCCGGGACCAACCACCTCGTGCTCGTCGTCGACGAGTACGGCGGCGTGGCGGGGCTCGTCACGATGGAGGACCTCATCGAGGAACTCGTCGGCGACATCTCGGACGAGTACGACCGGACCGTCGTCGACCGCGCCGAGATCGGTCCCGGCGTCTGGCGGATCTCCGCACGTCTGCCGATCGACGAGCTCGGCGACCTGTTCGGACTGGAGCTCGACGACGACGACGTCGACAGCGCCGGCGGTCTCCTCACCAAGGGGCTCGGCCACCTGCCGGTCCGCGGCGAGTCCGTGACCGTGGCGGGGATCGCACTCACCGCGGAGCGCGTCGAGGGCAAGCGGCGGCACCTCATCACCATGCTCGTCGAGCGTTCCGAGGCGGCAGCAGACGCCGAGGAGGCCCTCGACGAGGACCGCACCACGAGCACGGGACATCGATCCGCATGAGCACCACTGACACCACGCCGTTCCGCGCGGGCTTCGTCTCCTTCGTCGGCCGGCCGAACGTCGGCAAGTCGACGCTGACGAACGCGCTCGTCGGCGAGAAGGTCGCCATCACGTCGTCGAAGCCGCAGACCACACGTCGTGCGATCCGCGGCGTGGTGCACCGCGAGACCGGCCAGGTCATCGTGGTGGACACCCCCGGCATCCACCGGCCGCGCACCCTCCTCGGCGAGCGGCTCAACGACCTCGTCCAGTCCACGCTCGGCGACGTCGACGTCATCGGGTTCTGCCTGCCGGCGAACGAGCCGATCGGTCCGGGCGACCGGTTCATCACCGCCCAGCTCGACGACTACCCGCGCGCGAAGAAGATCGCCATCGTCACGAAGATCGACCGCGTCTCGAAGCAGCAGGTCGGCGAGCAGCTCCTCGCCGTGTCGCAGCTCCGCGACGACTGGGCGGCGATCATCCCGACCTCCGGCACCAAGAGCCTCCAGCTCGACGACCTGCTGGGGGAGATCATCGGGCTCCTGCCGGTGTCGCCGCCGCTCTACGACGCCGACGCCGTGACCGAGGAGACGTCGACGGACCGGGTCGCGGAGCTCATCCGCGAAGCCGCGCTCGAGGGCGTCCGCGACGAGCTCCCGCACTCCCTCGCGGTGTCGATCGAGGACATGGTCGAACGCGACGACGATGACGACGACACGCTCGACGTCTACGTCAACCTCTACGTCGAGCGCGACAGCCAGAAGGCGATCGTGATCGGCAAGGGCGGCGAGCGGCTCCGCGACGTCGGTTCACGGTCCCGCGCGGAGATCGAGCACCTGCTCGGGCGGCACGTCTACCTGAACATCCGCGTGAAGGTCGCCAAGGAGTGGCAGCGCGACCCGAAGCTCCTCGGTCGGCTCGGCTTCTGAGCCGACCGGTCCCACCCCGTCATCCGTGCGGATGACATCCGGTCCGGGCCTGGAGGGACATCCCGCGTCCGGCGTGGCCGGAACCGCCGCCACGTCGTAGCGTTGCACCCGTGTTCCGGAGCCTCCTGCGCAGCCAGCTGGTGTTCGACGTCGTCGTCGCCGCGCTCGTCGCGCTGTTCGCGGTCGTCGCCGGACGGTTCGACGGCGGCGGGATCGTCATCGCGGTCGGGTTCGGCATCGCGCTCGCATTCCGGCGGCTCGCCCCGGGACTCGCCCTCACGATCGCGTGGGCGTTCGCGCTCGTGCAGATGTTCTCCGGCCAGACGGTCGACATCGCGGACCTCATGATCCCCGGGGTCGTGTACGCGACCGCCGCGTACGGGAGCGACCGCGTCCGGACGGCCGGTCTGGTCTCGGCGATCGTCGGGTCCGTCGTCGGCGCGCTCTACCTGATGATCAAGGAGTACCTGCAGCGGTACGACCTGGCCGGGTCGCTCATCGACAACCCGTCGCAGCTCCTCCGCGAGGCCGTGCAGGGGGTCGCGTACTTCATCGTCATCGTCGCGATCCTCGTCCTGCCCTGGCTCGCCGGTCTCGTCGTGCGGACCCGGGGAGCCGCGCGGATGAGCCGCGAGGCCCAGCTCCTCGCCGAGCGTGACGCCGCCCGCTCGGACCGCGCCGTGGCGGTGGAGCAGGAACGCGTGCGGATCGCGCGCGACATGCACGACATCGTGGCGCACTCGCTCGCCGTCGTGATCGCCCAGGCGGACGGCGCCCGGTACGCACTGCGAGCGTCCCCGCAGAACGCCGACGCCGCACTGACGACGATCGGCACGACGGCCCGCCGCGCGCTCTCCGACGTCCGCGACCTCCTGAGCGCGCTCCGGCACGAGCAGGGGACCGCGCCGACACCGGACATCGACGACATCGAGCTGCTCGTCGGCGAGATGCGCGGGGTCGGTCTCGACGTCCGGCTCGAGCGGAGCGGGGACCCGGGGCACCTGCCGACGACGTCGCAGCTCGCCGTCTACCGCATCGTCCAGGAGTGCCTGACGAACGCGCTGAAGCACGGCGACGCCGACGACCCGGTGCAGCTCCGGCTCGACTACCGGACGGACCACGTCGCGATCACCGTGGCGAACCGTCGTGCCGGGACCGGGCAGTTCGACCGCGGGATGATCGACCGCGGCATGGCGGGACTCGGCACCGGCCACGGACTCGTCGGCATGCGGGAGCGTGCGGCGCTCTCGGGCGGGTCGATGTCGGCCGGCATCCGCGGCGACGACTTCCGGGTCGAGGTCCGCATCCCCATCACCACCGTCCCGGCCGCCGTCGGCCGCACCCAGGAACCGGAGACCGCATGAGCACCACCGCCCCCGAGACCGCGGCGGACGCCGTCCCACGGATCCGTGTCGCGCTCGTCGACGACCAGGCGCTGTTCCGGACCGGCATCCGGATGCTCATCGACTCCCAGCCCGACCTGCTGTTCGTCGGCGAGGCCGGGGACGGTGCCGCCGGGCTCGACCTGGTCCGCCGGGCCCGCCCCGACGTCGTGCTGATGGACGTCCGGATGCCCGTGATGGACGGCATCACCGCGACGTCGCGGATCGTGGACGACGCCGGCACCGGGGGACCGTACGTGCTCGTCCTCACCACGTTCGACTTCGACGAGGCCGCCGCGAAGGCGATCCGTGCCGGGGCGAGCGGCTTCGTGCTGAAGGACGCCGACCCCGAGTTCCTGCTCGCGGCCATCCGGACGGTGCACGCCGGCACGACCGTGTTCGCCGCCGCTGCCACCCGGGACCTCCTCCGCCGGTTCGAGGACCGCGCCGCCGCCCCGACGGCACCCGCCGCGTTCGCCGAGCTGACGCCTCGGGAACGGGAGATCTTCGACCTCGCGGCGAAGGGCCTCAGCAACGCGGAGATCGCGCAGCACGAGTTCGTCAGCGAGGCGACGGTGAAGACGCACATCTCGCGGGTCCTGACGAAGCTGGGGCTCCGGGACCGGGTGCGGCTCGTCGTGTTCGCCCACGAGCACGGACTGGTCGCGCGCGCCGACTGACCCCGTCGATCCGTTCCGGGCCGGCATGGGGTCCGTCGGGCCGCCGACCACGGGAGGACGGCGGTGCCACCGTGTCATCCCAGCGGCGGACACGACGCGAGCCGCTCGGCCGACGCGGGCCGGGCCTCCCGTCCGTCATCGTGGACGCATGCACACCGAACCGATCATCCACCTCGACGCGGTCACCAAGCGGTACGGCCGCACGGTCACCGCGCTCGACGCAGTGCACCTCGACATCGCGTCCGGGGAGTTCACCGCGATCATGGGTCCGAGCGGATCCGGCAAGTCGACGCTCATGCACGTCGCCGCCGGACTCGACACCGTGACCGACGGCCGGATCGTCGTCGACGGCGTGGACATCACGCACCTCGGCGACAAGGAGCTCACCGAGCTCCGTCGTCGACGGATCGGCTTCGTGTTCCAGTCGTTCAACCTCGTGCCGACCCTCGACGTCGCGGAGAACGTCCGGCTCCCGATCATCCTCGACGGCCGCCGCCCCACCGCGGACGAGCAGCGCTGGATCGACGACCTCGTCCGGCGGCTCGGGCTCGGCGACCGTCTGGACCACCGGCCGAACGAGCTCTCGGGCGGCCAGCAGCAGCGTGTCGCCATCGCCCGGGCGCTCGCCACCCGACCGTCGGTGGTCTTCGCCGACGAGCCCACCGGCGCCCTCGACACCCGCACGGGTCGCGACGTCCTCGGGATCCTCCGCGGCGCGACGCGCGAGTGGGGGCAGAGCGTCGTCATGGTGACGCACGACCCGGTCGCCGCCGCGACCGCGGACCGCATCGTGTTCCTCTCCGACGGCCGGATCCGTGACGACCGCTCGGGGCTGACCGCACCGGAGATCTCCGAGATCATGCTCGGGATGGAGTCGATCGCATGAGGACCCTCCGGGAGTTCTCGTCCACGGTCGTCGTCGCGGCACTCGGCGCCCTGTTCGGCTCGGTCATGCTCATCGCATCGAGCACCATCGGATCGGTCGTCGGGTCGGTCGACGGTCTCGCCGAGCGGCAGACCGTGACCACGCTGCTCGACGTCGTCGGGTACCTGTTCCTCGCCGTCGCGCTCTACGTGTCCGCCGTCGTCACCGCGAACACGTGCTCGACGGTGATCGCCGGACAGACCCGCATGATCGCCCTGCAACGGCTCATCGGCGCGTCCGGGTCGACCCTCCGCCGAGCCGTCGCGCGGAAGGGCGTCCTCGTCGGGGTCGTCGGCGCGGTGTCCGGGACGGTGGTCGCGATCGGACTCGCGGTGGTCGCCGTCCGGTTCCTCGTCGCCGACGGCACGCTCCCCGACACCACGTACTCGTCCGCACCGCCGACGCTCCTCGTCCCGCTCGTCGCGGTGGTGCTCACGACCTGGGGTGCGTTCGCCACCGGCTCCCGACGGGTGTTGACCGTCCGGCCGCTCGAAGCGCTGTCCTCGACCATCGAACCGCGTCGCGAGGACCTGCGGTCGTCGACGCCCCGCATCGTGACGGCGGTCCTGCTTGTCGTGGTCGGTGCCGGGCTGCTCGTGCTCGGGCTGGTCATCGGCGCGGACTCGCCCTACGGGGTGCTGGTCGCGGCGCTCGGCGGGTTCGTCTCCTTCACCGGCATCGCTGTCGGCGCGACCCTGTTCGTCCCGCCGGTCCTCGCGCTGGTCGGGCGCATCGGGTCCGGGAACCCGGCCGTGCTGCTCTCCGGGCGGAACGCGCTCCGCGCACCGGGCCGGACGTCGCGCGCGACGATCGGCCTCGTCATCGGCGTGACCCTGCTCGTCACCTTCGCGGTCGCGCTCGGGACGTTCCAGCACCAGATCGAGATGCAGCTCGGCAACGCCGGCGAGCGCGCGGCCCTCTCCTCGACGTTCGCGACCCTGAACGCCGTGGTCGGGTTCCTCACCGGCTTCTCCGGCGTGATCGCCGCCGTCGGGGTCGTCAACGCCCTCGCGCTCGGCGTGCTGCAGCGGCGCCGCGAGATCGGTCTGCTCCGCGCCCTGGGGTTCACCGGGGCGCAGGTCCGCACGATGATCGTCGTCGAGGCCCTGCAGATGGTGGTCACCGCTCTCGTGATGGGGCTCGTGCTCGGGACGCTCTACGGCTGGGCCGGTGCCGTCGCGCTCTTCGGGACACAGGTGCACGGCGGGATCGCACCCGTCCTGCCGCTGTCGACCGTCGTGATCGTGGTGGTCGGGGCACTCGTGCTCGCGGTCGCGGCGTCGGTCGCACCGGTGCGGAACGTGATGCGGGTCGCACCGACGGAGGCGCTCGCGGTCGACTGATCGCAGACGGCACCCGTGAGTCACCAGTGCTACCGTTGGTCCCGATGTGCTCCACGCTCCTCCTCCTTCGCCGCCGCGACGAGGCCTGACACCGGCCCTCCTCGTCGCGGGGCTTCGTCGTCGGCCGAACACCACCTGAGACGAAAGCGCAGAGCAATGCAGAACTCGCAGACCCCCTCCGGGATGCCGATCCACAAGTACGTCCCGTTCGACCAGCAGATCACCGTGGAGCTGCCCGACCGGACGTGGCCGTCCAAGCGCATCACCGAGGCGCCCCGCTGGTGTGCGGTCGACCTCCGCGACGGCAACCAGGCGCTCATCGACCCCATGGACGCCGACCGCAAGCGCGCGATGTTCGACCTCCTCGTGCGGATGGGGTACAAGGAGATCGAGGTCGGGTTCCCGAGCGCGTCGCAGACCGACTTCGACTTCGTCCGGTCGCTCATCGAGCAGGACGCCATCCCGCACGACGTCACGATCCAGGTCCTGACGCAGGCGCGCGAGCACCTCATCGACCGCACGTTCGAGGCGATCGACGGCGCCGAGCAGGCCATCGTGCACCTCTACAACTCGACGAGCATCGTCCAGCGCGACGTCGTCTTCCGCACCGACGTACAGGGCGTCGTCGACATCGCCGTCGACGGGGCGAAGCTCTGCAAGGCGGCCGAGGCGAGGCTGCAGCACGGGACGACCGTGTACTACGAGTACTCGCCGGAGTCCTACACCGGTACCGAGCTCGACGTCGCACTGCGCATCTGCAACGCGGTGATGGAGGTCCTCACGCCGACGCCCGAGCGGAAGATCATCCTGAACCTGCCGGCGACCGTCGAGATGACGACCCCGAACGTCTACGCCGACTCGATCGAGTGGATGTCGCGACACCTGGACCACCGGGAGAACGTCATCCTGTCGCTCCACCCCCACAACGACCGCGGCACTGCCGTCGCCGCCGCCGAGCTCGGGTACATGGCCGGTGCGGACCGCATCGAGGGCTGCCTGTTCGGCAACGGCGAGCGGACCGGGAACGTCGACCTCGTCGCCCTCGGCATGAACCTGTTCACGCAGGGCGTCGACCCGATGATCGACTTCTCCGACATCGACCAGGTCAAGCGCACGGTGGAGTACTGCAACCAGCTCCCGGTGCCCGAGCGGCAGCCGTGGGCGGGTGACCTCGTCTACACGGCGTTCTCGGGGTCGCACCAGGACGCGATCAAGAAGGGTCTCGAGGCCATGGCGGCCTCGGCGTCGTCGCAGGGCAAGGGCGTCGACGACATCGTCTGGGCGGTGCCGTACCTGCCGGTCGACCCGAAGGACATCGGCCGGTCGTACGAGGCCGTCATCCGGGTCAACTCGCAGTCCGGCAAGGGCGGGGTCGCGTACCTCCTCAAGGAGGACCACGCGATCGACCTGCCCCGGAAGCTGCAGATCGAGTTCTCCGGCGTCGTCCAGCGGCGGACGGACGCGGACGGGGGCGAGTTCACCTCGGCGGCGATCTGGGACCTGTTCAGCGACGAGTACCTGCCCGCGCGCGAGTCCGACGACAAGTGGGGCCGGTACGAGCTCACGAAGACGGCGACGTCGAGCGACTTCGGCGGTACGACGCACCTGACGGTCGCGATGCGCGTCGACGACGGCACCGTCGACGCCGCCGCTGACGGCACGGGTCCGATGGACGCGTTCCTGACGGTGCTGCGGGAGCAGGGCGTCGTCGTGTCGCTGTACGACTACGTCGAGCACACGATGAGCGCGTCCGGCGATGCCAAGGCCGCCTCGTACGTCGAGCTCGACGTCGACGGGAACCGGCTGTGGGGTGTGGGGATCGATGCCGACAGCGCCACGGCGAGCCTCAAGGCGATCGTGTCGGCCGTGAACCGCGCCGTCCGCGCCGGGGCTGGTTCCTCGGCCGGGGCGCCGGAGCTCGTCGGGGCGTAGGCCCTGCCGCTGAACGCCAGGTCGGCCGCTCGGCGCAGCGCCACAGCACTGCGCGACGCGGCCGACTTGGTGTTCTGCCGGAGAGCACGGGCCGGAGGCACGGGCCGGAGGCACGGGCCGGAGAGCACGGGCCGGAGGCACGGGCCGGAGGGCACGGGGCGTCAGGGGCGCGGGGGATACTGGAGCCGTGCCCCTGTACCGCGACGAGTGCGTCGTCCTCCGCACCCACAAGCTGGGCGAGGCCGACCGGATCGTCACCATGCTGAGCCGTCAGCACGGCAAGATCCGCGCCGTCGCCAAGGGTGTGCGGCGCACGGCGAGCAAGTTCGGGTCCCGGCTCGAACCCTTCATGGTCGTCGACGCGCAGTTCTACGAGGGCCGCTCGCTCGACATCGTGACGCAGGCCGAGTCGCTCGGGTCGTACGGGGCGCAGATCGCCGCCGACTACGGCAGCTACACCGCCGCGAGCGCCATGGTCGAGACCGCGGACCGCCTGAGCGACGCGGACGTCGGCCTGCAGCAGTACCTGCTCCTCGTCGGCGCGCTCCGGTCGCTGTCCAGACAGGAGCACGCGAGCACCCTGACGCTCGACTCGTACCTGCTCCGCGCCATGAGCATCGCCGGCTGGGCTCCGAGCTTCAGCGTGTGCGCGGTCACCGGCGACCCGGGGCCGCACTCCGCGTTCGTCGTGCAGCTCGGCGGGGTCGTCGCCGACCGGGCCGCGCCACCCGGCACGCCGCGGCTCGACCCCGTGACGCTCGCGCTCCTCGGGGCGCTGCTCGCCGGTGACTGGGCCACCGCCGAGGCGTCGAGCGAGCGCACCCGGTCGCAGGCATCCGGGGTCGTCGCGGCCTACGCGCAGTGGCACCTCGAGCGATCGCTCCGGTCGCTCCCGCATGTCGACCGGACCGAGCGCCCGGCCCGCCTGCCGACGGACGGGAGGCACGACCTCCGACCCATGGACGGCGTCGCGTCCGTCCCGGAGCCGGTCGCGGCCCCACCAGCGGCCGTCCGTTCCGCCGCCGTCCCGCCCGCCGCCGACGCACCAGTCGCGCCTCCCGAAGGAGTCCCCTCCGCATGAGCCCCCGCCGCCGCGTCGATCCGGAACCGTTCCGTCCGATCGACTGGACCGGCGAGACACCGCCGGTGCTGCCGTCCGGCGCCGTCCCGGAGCACGTCGCGATCGTCATGGACGGCAACGGCCGGTGGGCGAACGGCAAGGGGCTCACCCGGATCGAGGGGCACCGCGCCGGGGAGGCATCGCTCCTCGACGTCGTCGCCGGAGGGATCCAGGTCGGCGTCAAGCACATCTCGGCGTACGCGTTCTCCACCGAGAACTGGAAGCGCTCACCCGAGGAGGTCCGGTTCCTGATGGGCTTCAACCGCGACGTGATCCGCCGCCGGCGCGACCAGCTCCACGAGTGGGGAGTCCGCGTCCGGTGGGCCGGGCGACGACCTCGACTGTGGCGCAGCGTCATCGACGAGCTGCAGGTCGCGGAGCGGATGACGGCCGACAACGACGTGCTCACCCTGACGATGTGCGTCAACTACGGTGGCCGGACCGAGATCGCCGACGCCGTCCGGGGCATCGCGGACGACGTCGCCGCCGGCCGGCTGAAGCCGAGCCAGGTGAGCGAGACGACGATCGCGCGGCGGCTGTACACGCCGGAGATGCCGGATGTCGACCTGTTCGTCCGGAGCTCGGGGGAGCAGCGGACGAGCAACTTCCTCCTCTGGCAGTCCGCCTACGCCGAGATGGTGTTCCTCGACCGACTGTGGCCGGACTTCCGGCGGCAGGACCTCTGGGATGCGATCCAGCTGTACGCGAGCCGGGACCGACGCTTCGGCGGGGCGGTCGACGCGCCGACCATCCGGTAGTCGGACACCCCGGCGAGACTGCACGAACTCGGGGTGGCGGCGGCGCTGGACTCCGGGTTCGTGCATTCTCGGCACCCGCCGAGCCGCCGCCGACCCGCCGCCGACCCGCAGCCGTCAGACGGCCAGGCCCAGGGCCACGGTGTCGAGGGTCCCGACGGCCTCGAGCGCGGCCCGGATGCTCGGCACGCGGGTGGTGCCACGGACGACGGTGACCTCGATGCGCCGGGCGAGGAGATCGTCGACGGGGTCGATGCGGACCGTCGCGGGCACGATCGAGCTCGCGAGGGCCAGCCGGGGCAGGAGCGCGACACCGAGTCCCGCGCCGACGAGGCCGAGGACCGCCGAGGCGTTGTCCGTCTCGAGGACGATGTCCGGCGCGAAGCCCGACGCACGGCACGACGCGAGCAGGTGTCCGCGGCACCGGGGGCACCCGCCGATCCAGCGCGAGTCCCGGTGGGCCGCGAGGTCGACCGGACCGTCGGTCCGGACCTGACCCACCGCGGAGGTGCCCACCGTCGGGTCCGGCGCCGTGCCTCCCGTCCGGTCGTCTCCGCCGGACCGGTGAACACCGTCGACCGGCGTGACGAGGACCAGCGGGTCCGTCCCGATCGGCCGGGAACGGAGCGACGGCTCCGGGCGCTGTTCCTCGCCGACGTAGGTGAAGGTCAGGGCGAGGTCGACCTCGCCCTCCTGGAGCATTGCCGCGGCCTCGGGCGGCTCCACCTCGACGTAGCTGACGTCGAGCCCCGGGGCCGTCCTGGAGAGTCGGGCGAGGACGTCCGGCACGAGCGTCGAGGACGCGGTCGGGAAGCCTGCGAGCCGCACCCGACCCCGGGCAAGCCCACCGAGGGCGTCGAGTTCCTCGCGTGCGGCGGCCAGCGCTGCGTCCACGTGGACCGCGTGGCCGGCGAGCAGGCGTCCGGCGTCGGTGAGGGTGATCCCGCGCGGGCCGCGGAGCGCGAGCGGCTGCCCGAGCCGTGCCTCGGCGCGTTGGAGCTGCTGGCTCACCGCAGGCTGACTGGACCCCAGCGCGGTCGCCGCACCCGTGATCGACCCCGCGTCGGCGAGGGCGCGGAGCACCCGGAGGGTCTGCGGATCGAGCTCATGCATCACGTCATGTTATGGCATGCCCTTCGGATCGGCCCTTCCGTGATGCATCCCGATGGCGGAGTCTCGGATCATGCGCGACACGACAGCCAGGTCCGAGTCCCTCCCCGCCGTCGCACCGTGCGACGTCGACACGTTCTCCGCCGGACGCGGGTACCTCGCCGCGTGCACGGGCGGCCTCCCCACGCGCGCCACCGTCGACGCGATCCGCGCCGACACGGCACGGTGGGAGCGCGGGATCGTCGACCCGGCCGTGTACGGCGCACTCGCCGAGGACGGACGGGCGACGTTCGCCGCGATCGTCGGCACGGTGCCGGACCGCGTCGCGATCGGCTCGCAGACGTCCGGCTTCATGAGCGTCGTCGCCTGCTCGATCCCGGACGGCGCCGAGGTGCTCCTCGTCGACGGCGACTTCAGCTCCGTCGTGTTCCCGTTCCTCGCGCAGGCACATCGCGGGGTCCGCGTCCGCTCGGTACCGCTCGCCGCGCTCGCCGCGTCCGTCACCCCCGAGACGGCCGTGGTCGCGTGGTCGGCGGTGCAGTCCGCGACGGGCGCGCTCGCCGACGACGGCGCCGTCCGGTCCGCCGCGGCCGGGGTCGGCGCGCTGACGGTGTGCGACCTCACGCAGGCCGCGGGTGTGCTGCCCGTCGATGCGACACGGTACGACGTCACCGTCACACACGCGTACAAGTGGCTCTGCTGCCCGCGGGGTGTGGCGTTCATGACGGTGTCCGACCGTGCGCTCGACGAGCTCCGTCCGGTGCAGGCCGGGTGGTACGCGGGCGCGGACGTGTGGTCGTCGTGCTACGGACCGACCATGGCGCTCGCCGCCGACGCTCGGCGCTTCGACGTGTCGCCGGCGTGGCAGGCGTGGGCCGGCGCCGTCCCCGCGCTGCGGTTCTTCGCCGCACTCGACATGGCTTCGGTCTGGAGGCACGCCATCGGTCTCGCGGACCGGCTGTCCGTCCGCCTCGGGCTGGTCCCGCAGGGGCAGGCGATCGTGACGTGGGCGGATCCGTCCGGCCGGGACCTCGCGCTGCTGCAGGACGCGGGGCTCACGGTGTCGGGGCGTGCCGGGCGTGTGCGCGTGGCCTTCCACCTGTGGAACGACGAGTCGGACGTCGACGCGGTGGTGGCGGCACTCGGGCGCTGAGGCGGTGCGTCCGTTCTCGGGCATCAGCGCGGTCGTCCAGCCGTCGAAGATGCAGAGAAGATGCAGAGAAGCGGTGTCGGAGTCCGCCCGCACTGCGATCTCGCGCAGTCTCGGCGGACCCGACCCGCCCGCTACGATTGCCCGGTACGTTTCCGCACCGGGCATCCAGCTCGGCGACCTGGAGGAGCTCTCCTTGGCACAGCCCACCCGTCTCGACGCCGTCATCGCCCTCGCGAAGCGCCGCGGCTTCGTGTTCCAGTCCGGCGAGATCTACGGGGGATCGCGGTCGGCGTGGGACTACGGGCCCCTCGGCGTCGAGCTCAAGGAGAACATCAAGCGGCAGTGGTGGCAGCGGTTCGTGCGCAGCCGCGGCGACATGGTCGGGCTCGACTCCGCCGTGATCCTGCCCCGCAAGGTGTGGGAGGCCTCCGGGCACATCGCGACCTTCACCGACCCGCTCGTGGAGTGCCTGCACTGCCACCACCGGTTCCGTCAGGACCACCTCATCGAGGCGTTCGTGGCGAAGAAGGACCGCGAGCCCGAGGGCGGCATGGCGGAGATCGCGTGCACGAACTGCGGCACGCGCGGTGAGTGGACGGAGCCGCAGAACTTCTCCGGGATGCTGAAGACGTACCTCGGCCCGGTGGACAACGAGGAGGGGCTGAACTTCCTCCGCCCCGAGACCGCGCAGGGCATCTTCGTCGACTTCGCCCAGGTCGTCACGACCTCCCGCATGAAGCCCCCGTTCGGCATCGGCCAGGTCGGCAAGGCGTTCCGCAACGAGATCACCCCCGGCAACTTCATCTTCCGGACGCGCGAGTTCGAACAGATGGAGATCGAGTTCTTCGTGCCCCCGGCCGAGGCCGGCGACTGGTACGAGCGCTGGATCGAGGACGCGGTGGCGTGGTTCACCGACCTCGGCATCGACCCGGAGAACCTCCGCCGCTTCGACGTACCCGACGGCGAGCGGGCGCACTACTCGGACGCCACGGCGGACATCGAGTACCGGTTCGGGTTCGTGTCGAGCGAGTGGGGCGAGCTCATGGGCATCGCGAACCGCACCGACTTCGACCTCAACAACCACATCCGGGAATCCGGCCAGGACCTCCGGTACTTCGAGCAGGCGTCGGGGGACCGCTACGTGCCGTACGTCATCGAGCCGTCGTTCGGTCTGACGCGGGCGCTCATGGCGTTCCTCCTCGACAGCTACTCCGAGGACGAGGCCCCGAACGCCAAGGGCGGCATCGACAAGCGCACGGTGCTCCGGCTCGACCCGCGACTCGCCCCGGTCAAGGCCGCCGTGCTCCCGTTGTCCCGCAACGAGCAGCTCTCGCCCGTCGCGCGGAAGCTCGCCGACGACCTCCGCCAGTTCTGGAACGTCGAGTTCGACGACGCCGGGGCGATCGGCCGCCGCTACCGCCGGAACGACGAGATCGGCACGCCGTTCTGCATCACGGTCGACTTCGACACCCTCGAGGACCAGGCCGTCACGGTGCGGGAGCGCGACACGATGAGCCAGGAGCGGGTGTCCCTCGACCAGCTGCAGGGCCACCTCGCGACGAGGCTGCTCGGCGCGTGACGGCCGCACCCCGGCCTCCCGAGCAGCGCCGGGCACGGGAATGCGACGCCGGACGTCCCCGTTGCGGCAGAGCATGAGCAACGACTCCGTGAAGGTCGACATCTGGAGCGACATCGCCTGCCCCTGGTGCTACATCGGCAAACGCAGGTTCGAGGCGGGAGTCGCTGCGTTCGCGGGCGTGGTCGAGGTCGAGTACCACTCGTTCGAACTGAGCCCCGACACCCCCGTCGACTTCGAGGGCACCGAGGCCGAGTTCCTGTCGCACCACAAGGGGCTCCCCGTCGAGCAGGCGCAGCAGATGATCGACAGCGTCATCGGGATCGCCGGGAGCGTCGGCCTCGCGTACGACTACGACGCGCTGCACCACACGAACACCGTCAAGGCGCATCAGGTGATCCACCTCGCCAAGACCAAGGGTCTCCAGCTCCCGATGGTCGAGCGGATGTTCGCGGCGTACTTCGTCGAAGGACGCCACGTCGGCCACGACGACGACCTCGCGGCGCTCGGTGCCGAGGTCGGGCTCGACCCCGACGAGGTCCGCGAGACCCTCGCGACCGACGGGCAGCTCGCCGCGGTGCGGGAGGACCAGGCCGAGGCGCAGGCGTTCGGCATCAACGGCGTCCCGTTCTTCGTCATCGACGGCAAGTACGGCGTCTCCGGCGCCCAGGACCCGGCGACGTTCACACAGGTCCTCGAGCAGGTCATGGCCCTCCGGGACGCCGACCCCGAGGGTGCGGCGCGAGCCGCGGAGGACGCCACGGCAGACGCCGGCGCAGCGCAGGAGGCGACCCGATGACGGACGTGACCCGCTCCGGCGGGCCGGCTGCGGGCCTCCAGACCGATGGTCCCGGCCTGGAGGCGCGATCCGCCCTGGTCTCGCTGCTCCCGTCGGGCGGGGCGCCGGTCTGCGCGGGCGACGCGTGCTCCGCCGAGGTCCCCGACTGACCGCTGGGGACTAGCCGCGGGGCTGCTCCTCGTCGGTGATGTCCGCGACGACCGCATCGTAGGCGGCGACGAGGGCGTCGGCGTCGACGAACGCACTCGCCCCGTGCCGGCCGGCGCCGAGGTTGATCCGACGACCCCGGATGCGCTCGTCGGCGAACACCGGGAGCGGGGTCAGCGTCCCGATCGGGGTGATGGTCCCGCGCTCGTACCCCGTGGCGTCGAGCGCGACGTCGGCGTCCGGCATCGAGAGCTTGTTGACGCCGACCACCGCGCGGAGCTTCTTCCACGCGATGCTCCGACCACCCGGGACGAGTGCGAGGAGGAAGCCGTCGCGCTGCTTGACGACCAGGGTCTTGACGATGTCGGCGGACCCGATCCCGAGCAGCGCCGCGGCCTCGTGCAGGGAGTTCGCGGCGGGCCGTTCGACGACCTCCACCCGGAGTCCACGCGCCGCCGCGTCGGCGGTGAACCGCGCCGGGCCGGCCGTGTCGTCCACAGGTGTCGTCATCCCGTGACCGTACCAGCGGGAACGATGGGACAATGAAGACACGATGACCATCACCACTGCACCCGCAGCCCCGCTGCGCATCGGCCCGATCGAGGTCGACGCCCCCGTCGTGCTCGCACCGATGGCGGGCATCACGAACATGGCCTACCGCCGCCTGTGCCGGGAGTACGGTGCCGGGCTGTACGTCTGCGAGATGATCACGAGCCGGGCGCTCGTCGAACGCACCCCGGAGTCGATGCGGCTCATCCAGCACCACGAGTCGGAGACGCCGCGCTCGATCCAGCTGTACGGCGTCGAGCCGAACACCGTGGCCGAAGCCGTGACCATGCTCGTGACCGAGGACCGCGCGGACCACATCGACCTGAACTTCGGGTGCCCCGTCCCGAAGGTCACGCGGAAGGGCGGCGGTGCCGCGCTGCCGTGGAAACTCGACCTGTTCCGCGACCTCGTCACCAAGGCCGTCCGCGCGGCGGGCGACGTCCCGCTCACGATCAAGATGCGCAAGGGCATCGACGGCGACCACCTGACCTACCTCGACGCGGCACGCATCGCGCGGGACGCCGGCGTCGCGAGCATCGCCCTGCACGCCCGGACGGCGAGCGAGCACTACTCCGGACAGGCCGACTGGTCCGCGATCGCACGGCTCAAGGAGACGATCACGGACGTCCCGGTCCTCGGCAACGGCGACATCTGGTCCGCCGCCGACGCCCTCCGGATGGTCGCCGAGACCGGCTGCGACGGCGTCGTCGTCGGCCGTGGGTGCCTCGGGCGTCCGTGGTTGTTCGGGGACCTCGCGGCGGCGTTCCGCGGCGAGTCGACCACGGCGATGCCGGACCTCGGCGAGGTCGCGGTCGCCTTCCGTCGGCACGCCGAGCTGCTCGTCGAGTTCTTCGAGTCGGAGCTCCACGGCTGCCGCGACGTCCGCAAGCACGTCGCCTGGTACTTCAAGGGCTACCCGATCGGCGGGGACGTCCGCTCGGGCCTGGCGATGGCGTCGAGCCTCCAGGAGATCGACGACCTGCTCGCACAGCTCGACTGGACCGCGCCGTACCCGGGCGAGGACGCCGAAGGGCCGCGCGGGCGAGCCGGACACCCGAAGCGGACCGCGCTGCCGGACGGCTGGCTCGACTCCCGCGACCTCGACACCGAGTTCCGCAAGGTCCTCGCCGCCGCCGAGCTCCACCACTCCGGCGGATGAGCGGGTCGCACGCGTTCGGCAGCGCCGGGTCCGGCAGCTACGGCCCCGCCGACGCCGAGCGCTGGCTCCCGGAGCAGCACTCGAACCGCCGCAGCGACTTCGCCCGCGACCGCGCCCGGCTCCTGCACTCGAGCGCGCTCCGACGACTCGCGGCCAAGACGCAGGTGCTCAGTCCGACGACGGGGCTCGACTTCGCCCGCAACCGCCTGACGCACTCGCTCGAGGTCGCGCAGGTCGGTCGCGAGCTCGCCGACAACCTGGGGCTCGACCCGGACGTCGTCGACACCGCCTGCCTCGCGCACGACATCGGCCACCCGCCGTTCGGACACAACGGCGAGACCGCACTGAACGCATGGGCGGCGGACTTCGGCGGGTTCGAGGGCAACGCGCAGACACTGCGGTTGCTCACCCGGATCGAGCCGAAGGTCGTCGGTCCGGACGGCCAGGTGTTCGGCCTGAACCTGACCCGGGCCAGTCTCGACGCGAGCTGCAAGTACCCGTGGCCGGCCGCGCAGGGCATCGCGGACCCGTCCGGACGGCGCAAGTTCGGCTTCTACGACGACGACACCCCGGCGTTCGAGTGGCTCCGGCGCGGCGCACCCCGGCGCCAGCGCTGCATCGAGGCCCAGGTGATGGACCTGTCCGACGACATCGCCTACTCCGTGCACGACTTCGAGGACGCCGTCGTCGCCGGGTTCATCGACGTCGCGGCGCTCGACGACCGCGTCGGGGAGAACGACATCGTCTCCGCGATGCACGCCTGGGTGGGCGACGACCTCAGCCGCGACGAGCTCATCGAGGCCTTCGAGCGGCTCCGCGGCATGTCCGGGTGGATCAGCTCGTACGACGGCTCCCGGTTCGACCAGGCCCGCCTCAAGAACCTGACGAGCCAACTGATCGGCCGCTTCGCCCGGACGGCCACCGCGGCGACTCGGCAGGCGTACGCATCCGGCAGCCTGGTGCGGTTCGCGGCGAGCGTCGTGACGCCGCCCGAGATCATCGGCGAGATCGCGGTCCTCAAGGGCATCGTGGCCGCGTTCGTGATGACCCACGGCGACCGGCAGCCGGTGTACCAGGACCAGCGCACGATCCTCACCGAGCTGCTCGACGCGCTGGCCGGCCGGGGCGACGCCGAGCTCGAGCCGGGGTTCGCGGCCGATTGGCGTGCGGCCACGGACGACCAGGGACGGGGTCGCGCGGTCGTCGACCAGGTCGCGACGCTCACCGATCAGGGGGCGCTCGCGTGGCACCGGCGGCTCGTCGCGGGCGTGGGCGAGCCCGTCCACATCCTGGTGTGAGCACCGCCGATCCTGCTGTGGGCACCGCCGTCGGGCGCGGATCGACCACGTCGGAACGTCGGCCCGGCGAACTAGGATCGGTGTCGTGGCGGGACTGATCGTGCGGAACGACATCGACGAGGTTCGCGCCCGCGTGAACATCGCCGACGTCGTCGGGGACTTCGTCACGCTGAAGTCGGCCGGCGTCGGCAGCCTCAAGGGACTCTGCCCGTTCCACGACGAACGCAGCCCGAGCTTCCACGTCCGTCCCCAGGTCGGCCGCTACCACTGCTTCGGCTGCGGCGAGGACGGCGACGTCTACAGCTTCCTGATGAAGACGGACCACACCACCTTCCAGGAGGCCGTCGAGCGGATGGCGGCGAAGATCGGCTTCACGCTCCACTACGAGGACGGCGACGGTCCCCGGACCGACCACAACACGCGTGCCCGTCTCCTCGCTGCGAACGAGGCCGCCGCGGCGTTCTTCGTGTCGCAGCTGACGAGCCCCGGTGCGGAGCCGGCGCGCCGGTTCCTCGGCGAGCGGGGCTTCGACCCGGCGGCCGCCGCCCACTTCGGCGTCGGGTTCGCCCCGAAGTCGTTCGACGCCCTGAAGGACCACCTCTCCGGCCGCGGCTTCACGACGGAGGAGATCATCAGCGCCGGGCTCGTCAGCCAGGGCGACCGATCGCCGTACGACCGGTTCCGCGGTCGGCTGACGTGGCCGATCCGCGACGTCACCGGTGCGACGATCGGGTTCGGCGCGCGTCGACTGCTCGACGACGACAAGGGCCCGAAGTACCTGAACACCCCCGAGACGCCCGTGTACCACAAGAGCCAGGTGCTCTACGGGCTCGACCTCGCCCGTCGCGACATCTCGAAGGGCAAGCAGGTCGTCATCGTCGAGGGCTACACCGACGTCATGGCCTGCCACCTCGCCGGTGTCACCACCGCGGTCGCCACCTGCGGCACGTCGTTCGGCGTCGACCACATCAAGGTGCTCCGGCCGATGCTCGGGGACCTCGCGGGCGGTGACCCCTCCGCGACGGGCGAGGTCGTGTTCACGTTCGATCCCGACGAGGCCGGCCAGCGCGCGGCCTCCCGGGCCTTCGCCGAGGAGCAGCGGTTCGCAGCGCAGACCTTCGTCGCCGTCGCGCCGGGCGGCCTCGATCCGTGCGACCTGCGGCTCGCTCGCGGCGACGATGCCATCCGCCGACTCATCACGAGCCGGCGTCCGATGTTCGAGTTCATGATCCGCCGGAACCTCGACGGCCACGACCTCGAGACCGTCGAGGGGCGCGTGGCTGCGCTGCGGTCCGCCGCACCGGTGCTCGCGACGATCCGCGACCGCGCGATGACCCAGGGCTACGTCCGCGAGCTCGCCGGATGGCTCGGCATGGACATCGCCGACGTCGGTCGGGCGGTCGAGACCGCTCGACGACGTGCCTCCGACGGCGGCGGCGGCCACGACGGTCGGACAGGAGGCGCCGGGGGCGCGCGGCAGTCCGGCTCCGGACGGCCGGGCGGTGACGGTGGACTCGCCGACGACCACTCCGCGGAGTCGCTCGCGACGATCCGTGCCCTCCCGAACGACCCGATCACGCGGATGGAGATCGAGGCGCTGATGGCGATGGTGCAGCAGCCGGCCCAGGTCGGCGGCCCGTTGCTCGCGCTGACCGCCGGGGCCACCTTCAGCGCGCCGATGCTCGCGGTCGTCCGCGACGCCGTCGTCGCGAACCTCGACCGCATCGACGGCGTCGACTGGCTCGACCGGATCATCGCCGACGTCCCGCAGGCCGTGCAGAACGTCGTGCAGGAGCTCGCCGTCGCGCCGCTGCCGTCGCGGTCCGCGGAGAACCTGGCGATCTACGCGCGGAGCATCGTCGTCGCGCTCGTCGAACGGGACCTCCTGGCGCGGAAGGCGGCGCTCCTCGGCCAGCTGCAGCGCGCCGACCCGCACGAGCAGGCAGATCGCCGCGCGGAGCTCCAGCGTCAGCTGGTCGAGATCGACGCCCAGCGGATGCGTCTGCGGGCGGACGCGAACCCCGCCTGAGTCACGGACCGTCCGTTCGCGCATTTCGCGCGTGTAAACAAACACGCGGCGATTCGTTGCGTGCGGACCCCGAGTGTTAGCAATAGTTGTCCTCGGGCGGTCACAGCAGATCGATTCCGGCTGCCCAGGGCACCCCTGCACCAATGACAGAGAGGCACCGGAGATGGCATCCGTGACCAAGTGGAGCAAGCGCGCACTCGTGTTCGCCGGCGGAGCAGCGGCAGTATCGCTCGCGCTCACCGGCTGCGCGGGTGGCGGCGGGAGCTCGTCCAGCAACCTGAACGGGCTCATCGTGGGCACGACCGACAAGATCGTGTCGCTCGACCCGGCCGGCTCGTACGACAACGGGTCGTTCGCCGTCCAGAACCAGGTCTTCCCCTTCCTGATGAACACCCCGTCGGGGAGCCCGGACGTCAAGCCGGACATCGCGACGAAGGGCGTCTTCACGGACCCGACCACGTACACGGTGACGCTCAAGAAGGGCCTCGAGTTCGCGAACGGCCACAAGCTCACGTCGAGCGACGTCAAGTTCTCGTTCGACCGCGAGGTCAAGATCAACAACCCGAACGGGCCGCAGTCGCTCCTCGCGAACATGAAGAGCATCAGGACGCCGAACGCCACGACGGTCGTGTTCCACCTCGACCACGCGGACCAGACCTGGCCGCAGGTGCTCTCGAGCCCCGCCGGCCCGATCGTCGACGAGCAGGTCTTCTCGCCGACCAAGCTGACGAGCTCGTCGGCCATCGTCTCCGGCAACGCGTTCGCCGGGCAGTACACGATCACCTCCTACAAGGAGAACGACCTGATCCAGTACAAGGCGAACGACAAGTACGACGGGGTGCTCAACAAGGCCAAGTCGGACGAGGTCACCGCCCAGTACTTCACCAAGGAGACCGACCTCAAGCTCGCGGTGCAGAAGGGCGACGTCGACGTGGCGTACCGCTCCCTGACGCCGACCGACATCACGAGCCTGTCGAAGAAGTCCGACCTCAAGGTCTACAACGGCCCCGGCGGCGAGATCCGGTACGTCGTGTTCAACTTCAACACGATGCCCTTCGGCGCGACGACCTCCGACGCGAACGCGGACAAGGCACTCGCGGTCCGCAAGGCCGTCGCCGACTCGGTGGACCGGGCGGCGATCGCCAAGGAGGTCTACAACGACACGTACTCGCCGCTCTACTCGATGGTCCCGGACGGACTGACGGGTGCGGCGACGCCGTTCAAGTCGCTGTACGGCAACGGCAACGGCGGCGCCGACGTCGACAAGGCGAAGAAGACCCTCCAGGACGCCGGCATCACCGGCAAGGTCGCGCTCAACATCCAGTACGCGCCGGACCACTACGGCTCCTCGAGCGATGACGAGTACGCGCTGCTCAAGACGCAGCTCGAGAACACCGGCCTGTTCACCGTCAACATCCAGTCGACGCTGTACACGACCTACTCCAAGGAGCGCACCGAGGATCAGTACCCCGAGTACCAGCTCGGTTGGTTCCCGGACTTCTCGGACGCGGACAACTACCTGTCGCCGTTCTTCACGAAGGACAACTTCGTGCAGAACCACTACGACGACCCGACCATCCAGAAGCTGATCGCCGAGGAGCAGGCCGAGTCCGACAAGTCCAAGCGCGCCGACCTCATCGAGCAGGCGCAGCAGCGCGAGGCCGAGCAGATCTCGACCCTGCCGCTCCTGCAGGGCAAGTCGGTCGCCGTCGCGGGCAAGGACGTCAAGGGACTCGTCCTCGACGCGTCGTTCAAGTTCCGCTACGGGACGCTCTCCAAGTAACACGCACCACCGAGCGGGGGTGCCTCACCACGAGGCACCCCCTCTCGCTGCTCATCGGCATCGGTCCGGGAGCGGCAGAAAGGCAGACCCCTCGTGACCGTGACGACCGCGGACACCCTCCAGGACCCCATCAAGCCGACCGCGACGAAGCGGGTCGGCGGCGGGGGACTCGGCAGGTACGTCCTCATCCGGTTCCTCCTGATCTTCCCGACCGTGTTCATCCTCGTGACGCTGGTGTTCTTCCTGATGCGCGTCATCGGGAACCCGATCGTCGCGTCGGTCGGCGGTCGACTCACCCCGGACCAGCTGCAGGCCCGCCTGCACGCCGCCGGCTACGACCGCCCGGTGATCGTCCAGTACCTGGAGTACCTCGGGCAGATCGTCCGCGGCGACTTCGGCACGACCGTGACCGACAACCGCCCGATCAGCGAGATCATCCTGCAGTACGGCGGTGCGACCGTGGAGCTCGTGTTCTACGCACTGATCATCGCGCTCGTGCTCGGCATCCCGCTCGGCATGCTCGCCGCGTACTGCCGCGACCGCTGGCCCGACGTGCTCCTCCGGGCGCTCGCGATCCTGACGTACGCGACCCCGGTGTTCTTCGGCGGCCTGCTCCTGAAGCTGGTGTTCTCGATCTGGTTGAACGTCCTCCCACTCGGCGACCGGGCGTCGACGCGCGTGGAACTCGCGCTCAACCAGGTGCCCGGAGCGACCGGCATCTACATCATCGACGCGCTCCGCACCGGCAACGGACAGATCATCGGCGACGTCCTGCTGCACGCCATCCTGCCGGCGTTCACGCTCGGCCTCCTGACGGCGGGGATCTTCCTGCGGCTCGTCCGCGCGAACATGATCGGCACGCTCGGCTCCGAGTACGTCGACGCCGCCCGGTCCCGCGGGGTGCGCGAGGGGCGGCTCGTCCGGTCCCACGCGTTCCGCCCGGCACTCGTCCCGATCATCACGGTGATGGGGTTGCAGATCGCGATGCTGCTCGGTGGCTCCGTCCTCACCGAGACCACCTTCGGATGGCGGGGGCTCGGGTTCCAGCTCCAGCAGTACCTGTCGGCACGTGACTTCGTCGCGGTGCAGGGGATCGTCGCGGTCCTCGCCGTCATCGTCGCCGTCACGAACTTCGTCGTCGACGTCGTCGCGGCGCTCATCGACCCGAGAGTGAGGTACTGACATGGCCGACACGAGCCTCGTCGACCGTCACGAGTCCTGGTGGAAGCGGTTGCCCGTCGTGGTGCAGCTCCGCCGCAGCGTCGGATGGCAGCGCGCCATGCTCACCACCGGTGTGGTCATCTGCGCAGCGTTCATCCTCATCGCGGTGTTCGCGCCCCTGATCGCGCCGTACGGCTTCGCGCAGCTGCAGAGTGCCTCCGGGCAGTCGTTCCCGCGGACCGGCGCACCGAGTGCCGCGCACATCTGGGGCACCACCGTCGGCGGGTACGACGTCTTCAGCCGGGTCGTGTTCGGTGCCCGGACCGCCGTCCTCGTCGTGATCGTCGCGGTCGTCGTCTCCATCGTCGTCGGCGTCCTGCTCGGGCTCGTCTCCGGCTACCTCGGCGGCTGGCTCGACCGGATCCTCGTCGTGATCGCCGACGCGGTGTACGCGTTCCCGTCCCTGCTCCTCGCGATCGTCGTGTCGATCGTGATCTCCGGCGGCCAGTCGAGCTACGCGGGCGGCATCATCTCGGCCGGCATCTCGATCACCGTCGTCTACGTGCCGCAGTACTTCCGGGTCGTCCGCGCCGAGGCCGTGCGGCTGAAGGGCGAGGCGTTCGTCGAGTCCGCCCGCGTGGTCGGTACGAACCCGTGGCGGATCATGACGCGGCACGTGCTGCGGAACTCCACCCGGTCGCTGCCTCTCATCCTCACGTTGAACGCGAGCGACGCGATCCTCACCCTGGCGAGTCTCGGGTTCCTCGGGTTCGGCATCGGTCCGACCGCCGGCGCCGAGTGGGGCTACGACCTCAACCGTGCGCTCTCCGACACGGCGAGCGGCATCTGGTGGACGGGCGTCTACCCGGGTGTCGCGATCGTGCTGCTCGTCCTCGGTGTGACCTTCATCGGCGAGAGCCTCAACGACATCTCCGACCCGCGGCTCCGTGCCCGACGTCGGGCCAAGCAGCGTGTGGCGCCGACCCCGGGCGGTCCCGCCGTCGGGGCGACGGGTGCCGCCGCACCGGAAGGAGCCGGCGCATGAGTGAGACGCGAGGATCCGGCGGCATCGAACGCCGCCAGGCCGCCGACCGGGACATGGCCGGCCGTGCCGTCGAGGACCGCGACGCCGTCGTGTCCGTCGACGACCTGTCCGTGACGTTCGCGACCGACAACGGGGACGTCTCCGCGGTTGACCACGTGTCCGTCGAGGTCCGGCCCGGCGAGGTCCTGGCGCTCGTCGGCGAGTCCGGCTCCGGCAAGTCCGTCACCGCCAGGAGCATGCTGCGGCTGCTCCCGGAGACCGCCACCGTGTCCGGCGCGGTCGTCATCGGGGGGTCGGACGTCGTCCGGGTGTCGCAGCAGCGGCTCCGCGAGCTCCGCGGGACCGCCGGTGCGATGGTCTTCCAGGAACCGTCGACGGCCCTGAACCCGGTGTACACGGTGGGGTGGCAGATCGCCGAGGGGATCCGCGCGCACGGCGGCGTCTCGAAGAAGGAGGCGCGCGAGCGCGCGATCGAGTACCTGCGCCGTGTCGGCATCCCCGACCCGGAGACCCGGGTGGACCACTACCCGCACCAGTTCTCCGGCGGGCAGAAGCAGCGCGTCGTCATCGCGATGGCGCTCGTGCTCGAGCCGAGCGTGATCATCGCCGACGAGCCGACGACCGCCCTCGACGTCACGGTGCAGGCCGAGATCCTCGACCTGCTCCGCCGGTGCCGTGACGAGTTCGGCGCGGCGATCGTGCTCATCACGCACAACATGGGCGTCGTCGCCGACCTCGCCGACCGGGTCGCCGTCATGTACCAGGGGCAGGTCGTCGAGCAGGCGGACGTGCGCTCGCTGTTCGCGAGCCCGCAGGCGGACTACACCAAGCGCCTCCTGGCCGCCGTCCCGAGGCTGGAGGCGGCGACCACGTCCGACCGACGCGCGCTGGTCGACGGGTCGGTCGCGCCCGTCGTCGCGGCGCGGGGGCTCGAGATCGAGTACCCGGGACGCCTCGGCAGCCCGGCGTTCCGCGCCGTGAAGGGCGTCGACCTGACGATCCGTCCCGGCGAGGTCCTCGGCCTCGTGGGGGAGTCCGGCTCCGGCAAGACCACCATCGGTCGGGCGATCGCGGGGCTCACCCGGGTCACCGGCGGGTCGCTCGAGGTGCTCGGGACCGAGATGCTCGGGTACCGCGAACGCGACTTCAAGCGGCTGCGCAAGGACATCGGGTTCGTGTTCCAGGACCCGGCGTCGAGCTTCAACCCGCTGCTGACGATCGCGGACGCCGTCGCCGAACCGCTCGTCGTGCACGGCGAGGCGCGGTCGCCGAGTCAGGCCCGGGCACGGGTGGACGAGCTCCTCGAGGCCGTCCAGCTCCCGCGGGCGTACGGCGACCGCTACCCACACGAGCTCTCCGGCGGACAACGGCAGCGCGCGTCGCTGGCGCGGTCGTTGGCGCTCCGGCCGAAGCTCCTGATCGCGGACGAGCCGACGAGCGCTCTCGACGTCTCCGTGCAGGCGCGCGTGCTCGAGCTCTTCCTCGAACTCCAGCAGGACCTCGGCTTCGCGTCGCTGTTCATCAGCCACGACCTCGCCGTCGTCGGTGCGCTCTCCGATCGGATCGCCGTGCTCTACCGCGGGGACCTGGTCGAGGAGGGCACCGCGGCGGAGGTCCTCGGCGCGCCCCGGCATCCCTACACGCAGCGGTTGCTGGCGTCGCTGCCCGTCCCGGACCCCGCGGAGCAGGCCGAGCGACGGCGTACCCTGGCGGAGCTGGACGGAGCAGCGACGGCGTGAGCGACATCGTGCCGGGCCGGACAGCGGGACAGGGGTCAGCATGATCGGGGTCGACGGGCCGGCCGTCGTGGCGGACGACGTCTCGATCGAGTACCGGGGGACGGCGTCGCACCGGCCGGTCCGCGCCGTGGACGGTGTCAGCCTGACCGTGCGGCAGGGTGAGATCCTCGCGCTGCTCGGACAGTCCGGCTCGGGCAAGTCGACGTTCGCGGCGGCGGTCGCGGCGCAGCTCGGGAGCGGGCAGGACGGCGAGGCCTCCGCGCGACGTCGGATCGTCGGCGGCGAGCTCACGGTCCTCGGCCAGGGGGTCCGCCGACTCCCGGTGCACTCGCGCCGACGGACGCGGCTGCTCGGGTCGATCGGGTACCTGTCGCAGGACGCCGCCGACCGGTTGAGCCCGGACCTCACCGTCGGCGAGGCGATCGCGGAACCGATCTACGCCCGGGACCGCCGGTTCGACCGGAGGGCCGCCGGGCTCATGGTCGCGCGGCTGGTGGACGCGGTGCACCTGCCGCTCGGGATCATGCGCGCGGCGACCTGGGAGCTGTCGAGCGGGCAGCGGCAGCGCGTCGCCCTGGCGCGGTCGCTCGTGCTCGAACCACGACTGCTCGTGGCCGACGAACCGGCTCGGGGTGTCGACGTCCTCGTCCGCCAGTCGGTGCTCGAGGCCCTCGCGACGCTCCAGCGCAACCGGCAGTTCTCCGCCGTCGTCGTGTCGAGCGAGGTCCGCGAGGCCCGTGCGCTCGCCGACCGCGTCGCCGTGATGAACGAGGGTCGGCTCGTCGGTCTCGGCACGTTCGACGAGGTCTTCGACGCGCCGGTCGACCCGTACGTCAAGGTGCTCGCGGCGACGGCCGCACGCACCACGAAGCGCGCCGCACCGACCGCACGCCGGTCGTCCACCCCGCGTGCCGGAGCGACGCCCACCGGAGGAGTGCAGTGACCACGACGCCCGCCACCACCTCGGAGCGCGGCCACCGCGCGGTCGTGACCGATGCCGGCCGGCCACTCGCCGGACCGGTGCCGACCGCCGGACCGGTGGCGATCCTCCCGTCCGAGCACGATCTGCACGTGCACGCGGTCGAACGGGCCGGTGGGACGGTCGCGCCGCTGTCGGACGCGACGACCGCGGTCGTCTGGCTGGACGCGCGCGACCCGGACGGACTGGAGGCGGCACTCGCGTCCGCACCGTCCGTCACCTGGGTGCAGCTCCCGTTCGCCGGCGTCGACGCGTTCGCACACGTCATCGCGGCGCACGCGGACCACGTCCTGTTCACGAGTGCCAAGGGCGCCTACGCGGAGCCGGTCGCCGAGCATGCGCTCGCGCTGACGCTCGCCACGCTCCGCGTCCTCCAGCGGCGGGCGCGCGCCCGGACGTGGGCGACCGAACCGGAGGGCGTGTCGCTCTACGGGCGCCACGTCGTCGTGATCGGCGCCGGGGGGATCGCGCTGGAGTACATCCGGCTCATCGCGCCGTTCGAGACGCGCGTCACGGTCGTCCGGCGGTCCGCAGCACCCGTGCCGGGTGCGGACCGGACGATCACGTCGGACCGGTTGCACGAGGTCCTGCCGACCGCCGACGTCGTGATGATCGCGGCCGCGATGACCGACGGGACGGCGAAGCTGTTCGGCGCGCCGGAGTTCGCGATGATGCGGCGGAGTGCCCGCCTGGTGAACGTCGCCCGCGGCGGACTCGTCGACACGGACGCGCTCGTCGAGGCCCTGCGGAGCGGTGCGATCGCGGCGGCGGGTGTCGACGTCACGGATCCGGAACCGCTGCCGGACGGGCACCCGCTCTGGGACGAACCCGGTGCCGTCATCACGCCGCATCAGGCCGACACCCCCGAGATGACGGCGCCGCTGCTCGCGGAACGGATCGCGGCGAACACGACGGCGTTCCTCGCCGGGACGGGCGAGGGGTTCATCGGCGTCGTGGATCCGGCTGCGGGCTACTGAGCCGGAGCGACGCGCCCGGGCTTCGTCGCGGATGGTGAACGGTGAGGTGCCGTCCTGCTATGCTTGGCCCCGCTGTTGAAGCCCAGACAGTATTCCTCGATAGCTCAATTGGCAGAGCAGCCGGCTGTTAACCGGCAGGTTGTTGGTTCGAGTCCAACTCGGGGAGCAGGAGTCGGCAGACTAGGTGCCGACAGACCCGATGCCGGAAGCCCTCACCATGCGGTGGGGGCTTCTCGCGTTGCGGTGGGGGCTCCTCGCGTTGCGGTGAGGGCTCCCTCGGTGTCCGCGGCCGTCAGCCCTCCGGGTGGTCGCGACCCGGCAGCCAGCTCTTGCCCGGAACGCCCCAGCTCTGCTTCTTCACGGCCTTCAGCGCCTGCTTGCCGTACGGGTGGGTCAGGCGGTCGACGTAGAGCAACCCGTCGAGATGGTCGTACTCGTGCTGGAAGATCCGCGCCAACCACCCGTGCGCCTCGACCTCGAACGGTTCGCCGTGCTCGTCGACGGCGCGGAGCAGGGCGCCGTCGGAGCGTCGGAGCGGGAACCGTTCGCCCGGGACCGACAGGCAGCCCTCGGATTCGTCGTCCTCGTCGAGTTCCTGCACGGACTCCGGTCCGGCCGGTGTGATCCACAGGACGGGGTTGATCGCGACACCCCGGTGGAGGACGCCGTCATCATCGGTCCATGAGAACACGAACACGCGCTTCCCGACACCGACCTGGGGGCCGGCGAGACCCACCCCGGGCGCCAGGTCCATGGTCTCGAACATGTCCGCGACCAGTTCCTGGAGCTCGTCGCCGAAGTCGGTGACCTCCGACGCGACGGAGTGGAGCACGGGCTCGCCGGAGATGCGGATCGGAAGAACGGCCATTCGTCCAGGTTATCGGCCGGCCGCGGGATAGCCTCGACGCGTGACTCGGGACTCCATCGAACCGACGGACGCCGGCGCGTGACGTCCGACATCGCCGGCCTGACCGACGCGGTCAACATCAACCTCACGCCCTTCCAGGCGCTCATGATCCCCGTGGCGCTCGTGGGCGCGGTGTTCCTGTCGCTCGGTGCGCAGTTCCAGAGTCGTGGAGTCCGACGGGTCGAGTCGCGGCTCGGCAAGCAGACCAAGGGGCTGAGCGTGTCGCACATGCTCGCGCTCGTGTCGAGCGGGAACTGGGTGCTCGGCACGCTCATGCTCGGCATGGCCGTCGTGCTCCAGCTCATCAGCATCACGTTCGCCCCGCTGATCGTCGTGCAGCCGCTCGGCGCCGTCGCGCTCGTCATCACGACCTGGTTCTCGACGCGGTCGTCCGGGATCCCCCTCGGCCCGAAGTCCCGTCGCGCCGTGTGGACCTGCATCGTCGGCGTCGCGATCTTCGTCGCGATCGCCGCACTCGTCGGGCACGAGACCGCCATCTCCCGCGCCCAGCTCATCACCGTGCTCGTCGTCCTCGCGATCGTGCTGGCGATCGTGCTGCTGTCCTTCAAGGTCGTCCAGCGGCACAAGAGCGCGCTGTACTACATCATCGGGGCCGGGATCCTGTACGGGTTCGTGGCGACGCTCGCCAAGGTGTCGTTGAACCGGTTCGTCAACCACTCGTTCGACTGGGTGACGGTGTTCGCGGTGCTCGGGGTGGTCGTCGCGTCGGCGCTCGGCGGGTACTTCGTGCAGAACGCGTACGCATCGGGCTCGCCGGACCTCGTGATCGCCGGACTCACCGTGATCGACCCGATCGTCGCGGTCGGCATCGGCGTCATCGTCCTGCAGGAGGCCGCCGGGGCGCCGCCCATCGCGGTCATCGGGTTCCTCGTGGCGGCGGCGATCGCGATCACCGGGGTGTTCCAGCTCGCGAAGCACCACCCGCAGTCGGCACGATGAGCGGCTCCGGTCCGTGTCCGCGGTGCCGGTTCCGGTGCCGGTGCCGGTTCCGGTGCCGATGCCGGTGAGGGAGGCTGTGGCGCAGGCGTCGGGGTCGTCCGCGCGGTGAGGGAGCTTCGGAGGAGCCGTACGGTAGCGTTCCACCCGCACCCAGGGCATCGACCCCGCAGGACGAGAGGACCACGCGCTCCGTGTCAGGACAGGACGACTCCACCCCGCCCCCGCCCCCGTCGCCGCGCTCCGGCCGTCTCCGTGTCCTGATGGCGGCGGACACGTTCCCGCCGGACGTCAACGGTGCCGCCAACTTCTGCGAACGTCTCGCCGTCGGGCTCACCGAGCGCGGGCACGATGTGCACATCGTCGCACCGGCCCCGACCGGGACCCGGCCGGGCACGGTCCTCGAGCAGCACGGCGGCGTCACGCTCACCGTGCACCGGTTGTTCTCGCTGCGCTGGCCCGGACACTGGCTGCGCTTCGCCTGGCCTTGGACCGCGCGGCGCAACACCGCCCGGATCCTCGACGCGTTCCACCCGGACGTCGTGCACCTGCAGTCGCACATCGTCATCGGCCGGGCCGTCACGCGTGAGGCGATCGACCGTGGCATCCCGGTCATCGCGACGAACCACTTCATGCCGGAGAACGTGCTCGACCAGGCGCCGTTGCCCCAGTGGATCATCCCGCTCGCGATCCGGATCGCCTGGCGCGACGCCGCGAAGACCTACCGCCTGGTCGACGCCATCACCGCGCCGACGCGTCGGGCCGCCGAGTACCTCGAAGCCGCTGTCGACGTCCACGACGTCCTCGCGGTGTCCTGCGGCATCGAGGCGTCGCGGTACACCTCGCGCGACGTCCGGCCGGCGGACAACGAGATCGTCTTCGTCGGCCGGATCGCCGCGGAGAAGCAGATCGAGGTCCTCCTCCGGGCGATGACGCTGCTCGACCCGGCGATCGGTGCGACGCTCACGATCGTCGGCGGTGGCGACCACGTGTCCACCATCGAGAAGCTCATCACCGAGCTCGGGATCGGCGACCGCGTCACCCTGACCGGGTTCAGCTCCGACGAGGTGCTCCGCGCCGCACTGACGAACGGGACCGTCTTCGCGATGCCGTCGACGGCAGAACTCCAGAGCATCGCCTCGCTCGAGGCGATGGCGTCCGGCCTGCCGATCGTCGCCGCGGACGCGATGGCACTCCCGCACCTCGTCGACGGCAACGGCTACCTGTTCCGCGCCGGGGACGAGCGCGACATGGCGGCGAAGCTCACGGCCGTGCTCACCGCGGACGACGAGGAGTACCTGCGCATGAAGCACCGGAGCCTCGCCATGATCGCGCCGCACGACATCGAGCGCACGCTCCAGACGTTCGAGTCCCTGTATCGTGGAGAGCCGGTGGCCGACGGCCCCGACGCGGGGCGGTAGCCAAGCTGGTCAAGGCAGTCTGCTCATAACGGAACGATTCGCGGGTTCGAGTCCCGCCCGCCCTACCGTGTCGGGAACGCGCAAGGCGGCGATGCCCGCGTCGGCGATGCGGAGGGGCTGGTCGATGCGGACCGGGGCGACGCCCGCGGATAAGGTCGTTGCATGAGGAAACGGCACGCCGAGGCAGAGCACCCGAACACGCCCGCGCCGAACGTGACGTTCCAGAGCACCAAGGGCGGCACCGGGCTCCGCATCAACGCGTTCCGGCTCGGGTTCATGGGCGGGATCGG
This sequence comes from Curtobacterium phyllosphaerae, assembly GCF_049341865.1. Lineage (NCBI taxonomy): Bacteria > Bacillati > Actinomycetota > Actinomycetes > Micrococcales > Microbacteriaceae > Curtobacterium > Curtobacterium phyllosphaerae. The sequence continues at coordinate 286,421 of NZ_JBMPIU010000003.1, forward strand.
GGTCCTCGTGGCCCTGCTCGCCGGGGTGCTCGTGTCGGAGCTCTCCACGGTCATCGTCTACATCGGCGTCGCGGTGTTCATCGCGCTCGGTCTCGACCCGGTGGTCACGTGGCTCGAGCGGTTCATCCCGCGGTGGCTCGCGATCCTCCTGGTCGTGCTCGCCGTCATCGGGGTGTTCGTGGCGATCCTGTTCGCGATCATCCCGGTGCTCGTGAACCAGACCACGAACCTCATCGGCAACGTCCCCGGTTTCGTGCAGGACATCTCGAAGCAAGAGTGGGTGCAGGACCTGTCGAAGCAGTTCCAGGGCACGTTCGACGTCGACAAGGCGCTGCAGTCGGTGCAGACGTTCGTCGAGAACCCGAGCAACGTCCTCGGCATCTTCGGCGGCATCCTGGCGGTCGGAGCGGGCATCGCGTCCGGGCTGACGGGCGCGATCATCGTGCTCATCCTGATGTTGTACTTCCTCGCATCGCTCCGCGGGATCAAGCAGATGACCTACCGGTTCGTGCCGGCCACCCGTCGCGAGAACTTCGCGGTCGTGACCGAGCAGATCACCGGATCGGTCGGTCGGTACGTCGTCGGACAGGTCGCCGAGGCCGTGCTGAACGGTGTGCTCAGCCTGGTCTTCCTGTCGATCATCGGCGCGCCGCTGCCCGTGCTGTTGGCGACGCTCGCGTTCCTCGGGGCGCTGATCCCGCTCGTCGGCACGTTGAGCGCCGCGGTGGTCATCTGTCTGATCTGCCTCTTCGCGTCACCCGCGACCGCGCTGTTCGCCGCGATCTACTACTTGATCTACATGCAGGTCGAGGCGTACGTCATCGCGCCGCGCATCATGTCGCGGGCGGTGCAGGTCCCCGGTGCACTGGTCGTCATCGCCGCGGTCGCGGGCGGCACGATCGGCGGGGTGCTCGGCGCGCTCGTGTCCGTCCCGGTCGCCGCATCGGTGATCATCATCGTGCAACAGGTCATCTACCCGCGCCAGGACCAGTTGTGACGTCCGCCGGTCCCGGGTCGCTCGCCGAGTTCCGCGCGGCACGGGAGCGGGCCGTCCGTGCACCTCGCGGTCCCCTCGCCCTCGTGAACGCGCAGACCGTCACCCGGGACGCGACCGTGGTCTGGCCGGTTCCGGGTCGCTGGTCGCCGACGCTCGGCGGGCTCGCCGTGACCGCGACGGCCTCGGACGGCATCGTGGTCGACGGCATCCCCGTGGACGGCACCGTCGTCGCGGCGGGCGACTCCGCGGTCGTCCCGTCGAGCATCGCGTTCGCGGACGGCCGGTCGGCGACGATCGGGTCGGTGCCGGAGGGGCAGTCGCTCCGGATCTGGGACCCGGCCGCGGACGCGATCGCGCGCTTCGCCCGCATCGGCGTCTTCGACCCCTCGCCCGAGTGGGTGGTGCAGGGCGCGTACACGCCGGTCGCGTCCGGTGGACAGGACGACTCCGGGACGGAGGGTCGGGGCACCGTCCTCGACGCCGCCGGCGTCCCGCTGACGGTCGCCGGACACATCGCGGTGGAGTTCGGCGACGTCCATGCGGACCTCGTCGCGGTCGGAGCGCCGACGTTCGCCGGGTCGGCCCGGCTGCAGGTCACCTTCCAGGACGCCACCTCGGGCGACACGACGTACTCGATGGGACGCTTCCTGTTCCTCGACGACCCTGGATCGGCTGGTCCGGTCGTCCTCGACTTCAACCGCGCCGTGCTCCCGCCATGTGCGTTCTCGTACCAGTTCGCGTGCCCGATCCCGCCGGAGCAGAACCGGTTGCCGATCGCGGTGACGGCGGGGGAGACCCGCGGGTACGACGTCGACGGGAACGCCGTGCACTGACCGCTCGGCGCGGAGACGCGTCCGCGCCCACCGGTGCTTGCCGTTCTCAGCCGTGACCCTGCATAATGGGCCTGTCCGAGGACATCACAATCGCATATCGAACGCCGCCACGCTGCATCCTGAGCGCGGACGAGCCTCTGCCAGGTCGATGGGGAAGTCGCACCTGATGAGCGGAGGAATCGTGACGCAGCAAGGGAAACACCAGCACGGGGCGGCACGTGGAGTGCTCTACGTGCACTCCTCACCCCGCGCGCTCTGCCCCCATGTCGAATGGGCCGCAGGTCGCGCCATGAGTCGTGCCGTGAACTTCTCGTGGCTCGATCAGCCTGTGCTCGACGGTGCCCGACGGACCGAGTACACCTGGACCGGCGCGGTCGGCACAGGTGCGGCGATCGCGTCGGCGCTCCGCGGCTGGGAGCACCTGCGCTACGAGGTGACCGAGGACCCGACCGACGCCTCCGACGGTGGACGCTGGATGCACACGCCCGACCTCGGTGTGTTCTACGCGCAGACGGACGTCTCGGGGAACGTCGTCGTCGCTGAGGACCGCGTCCGCTACGCGATGGAGGTCGCCGGCAGCAACGCCCTCGAGCTCCACCGGGAGCTGCGACTGGCCCTCGGGCAGGCCTGGGACGACGAACTCGAGCCGTTCCGTCACGCCGGCGAGGACAACCCCGTCGTCTGGCTGCACCGGGTCGGCTGACCCGGATCCGCTACGCCGTCCGGATCGCGACGACGGCGTTGTGCCCGCCGAAGCCGAACGAGTTGCTGATCGCGAGCAGGTCGCCCGCGGGCAGGTCGCGCGGTGCCCGGGCGACGTCCATCACGATCTCCGGCTCCTGCTCGTCGAGGTTGATCGTCGGTGGTGCGACCCGGTTGTGCAGGGCGAGGACGGTGAACATCGCCTCGATCGCGCCGGCGCCCCCGAGCAGGTGCCCGGTCGACGCCTTCGTCGCGGACACCACGATGTCGTCGAGTCCGTCGCCGAACACCCGACGCATCGCGTGGTACTCGGCGATGTCACCCACCGAGGTGGAGGTGGCGTGCGCGTTCACGTGCACGACGTCGGACCGCGACGCGCCGGCGTGCTCGAGTGCCTGGATGACCGCTCGGGCGGCTGCACTGCCCTCCGGGTCGGGCGCGGTGATGTGGAACGCGTCCGAGGTGATCCCGCCACCGGCGATCTCGGCGTAGATCCGGGCACCGCGCGCCACGGCGTGCTCCTTCGTCTCGAGGATCAGCGCCGCAGCGCCGTCGCCGAGCACGAAGCCGTCCCGGGTGACGTCGTAGGGGCGGGACGCGCCCTCGGGGTCGTCGTTGCGGCGGGAGAGCGCCTGCATCGCCGAGAACGCACCGAGGGGCATCGGGTGCAGCGCCGCCTCGGAGCCGCCGGCGATGACGATGTCCGCGATGCCGGTCGACACGTGCCGGTACGCCTCGGCGAGGGACTCGGTGCTCGAGGCGCACGCGGAGATGTAGGTGCGGGCGCCACCACGGGCACCGAAGGCCATCTCGATGGCCGCGGCCGGGCCGTTCGCCATGAGCATCGGGACCGTCATCGGGAGCATCCGACGCGGGCCGCGCTCCCGCAGGGTGTCCCAACCGTCGAGCAGCGTGTTGACACCGCCGATGCCGGTCGCCCAGTCGACGATGAGCCGCTCCGGGTCGACGGTGGTGTCGTCGATGCCGGCGTCGGCCCATGCTTCACGCGCCGCGATGAGCGAGAGCTGCGAGCCGGGGTCGAGACGCTTGACCTCTTGTCGGGTCAGCTGGTCGCCGATGAACTTGCGCGCCTGCCCCGCGAAGTGGACGGGGAGCTCGTAGCGCTCGACCCAGTCCTCCTCGATGGTGCTGATGCCGGACTTGCCGGCGAGGAGCGCGTCCCACGACTCCGAGGCGGACGCGCCGAGCGGGGAGATGGCGCCGACGCCGGTGACGACGACGGTGGAGGTGGTGGTCATGACGACGATCCTTCTGCGTGGGTGGGACGGAGGGTGGCCCCCGCCGGGGACAGGAGAGCGCCGTGTCCGACCGACCCTGGGGTCAACCGGGCCACGGCGCTCGCGGGTCCCTGGCGGGACCGGTGACTCGTGTCAGCCCTGTGCCTTGGTGATGTAGTGCACGGCGTCGCCGACGGTCTTGAGGTTCTTGACCTCTTCGTCGGGGATCTTGACGTCGAACTTCTCCTCGGCGTTGACGACGATGGTCATCATCGAGATCGAGTCGATGTCGAGGTCGTCGGTGAACGACTTGTCCATCTCGACCGTGTCGGTGGCGATGCCGGTCTCGTCGTTGATGAGCTCGGCCAGGCCGGCGAGGACTTCGTCAGTGGACGCTGCCATGTTCTTCTCCTTGATGGGGGGTGTCGTTGACCGTGGACAAGCCTAGGGCACGCGCGGGCGACGGGTTCGGTTGACTGGGACGGATGGGACGGGAGTGGGGCGGGCCTAGGGCAGGACCACGACCTGTGCACCGAACACGAGGCCGGCACCGAACCCGATCTGCAGCGCGAGACCGCCGTGCAGGTCCGGGTGTTCCTCGAGCAGCCGGTGGGTCGCGAGGGGGATGCTCGCGGCCGACGTGTTGCCGGTGGTGGTGATGTCGCGCCCGATGACGACGCGCTCGGGGATCCCGAGCTGCTTGGCGAACTCGTCGATGATGCGCATGTTCGCCTGGTGCGGCACGAAGGCGGCGAGCTGGTCCGCGGTGACGCCGGCGGCGTCGAGGGCACGCTGGGCGACCTTGACCATCTCCCAGACGGCCCAGCGGAAGACGGTCTGGCCCTCCTGGCGGATCGTCGGTTGTTCACCGCCGGAGCGCCACTCGGAGAACGTCGACGTCATCCGGATCGCGTCCCACTTGGACCCGTCCGACCCCCACACGGTCGGGGCGATGCCCGGGGTGTCGCTCGGTCCGACGACCGCGGCACCGGCACCGTCGCCGAGCAGGAACGAGATCGAACGGTCGGTCGGATCGACGATGTCGCTGAGTTTCTCGGCCCCGACGACGAGGACGTAGTCCGCGACACCGCTCTTCACGAAGGAGTCGGCCTGGGCGATCCCGTACGCGTACCCGGCGCAGGCGGCGCTGATGTCGTAGGCGGCGGCGGGCGTGGCACCGATCCGCTCGGCGAGGAGGGACGCCATGGACGGCGTCGCGACGGTGTTCGTGACGGTCGAGATGAGCACGACGCCGAGCTGGTCGGCCGTGATCCCGGCCTTGGCGAGGGCTTCGCGCGATGCGGCCTCCGCGAGGTCGACGGCGCCGACGTCGGCCCCGGCGCGGGCGCGGGTCACGATGCCCGTGCGCTGCCGGATCCACTCGTCGGACGAGTCGATCGGACCGACGAGGTCCTCGTTCGGCACGGCGTTCTCGCCGCGTGCCGCGCCGATCCCGAGGATGCGGGTGAACGCGTGGCCACGCTGCTGCTGCAGGACCGGCAGGGCCGGTGCCGCGGCCGGGCCGGACGGGAGGCCCGCGGTGGCGTCCGGCAGGTCGGTCTCGATCGTCATGCGGTCACGTCCGCATCGGTGAGCAGGGCGACGGCGGCGTCGAGGTCGTCGGGCGTCGAGAGCCCGATGGCCGGGGTGCCGCGGAGCCCGCGCTTGGCGAGGCCGACGAGGGCTCCGGCCGGTGCGAGCTCGATGATCCCGGTCACACCGGCGTCGGCGAACGTGCGCATGACGAGGTCCCAGTGCACCGGGTTCGCGATCTGGCGCACCATCAGGTCGACGAAGCGGCGGCCGTCCTCGATGCGCGTGCCGTCCGCGTTCGTCCAGATCGGCAGGGTCGGGTCGCTGACGGTCGCCGCAGCCGCGACGGGCGCCACGCGCTCGACCGCCGGCGCCATGTACCGCGTGTGGAACGCACCGGCGACGCTGAGCGGGACGACCCGTGTCCGGGCCGGCGGGTTCGTCGAGAACGCGCCGAGCGCCTCCAGGCTGCCCGCCACGACCGTCTGGCCACCGCCGTTGTGGTTCGCGGGGACGAGTCCGGCGGCGTCGAGTGCTGCCGCGAGTGCGTCCTCGTCGCCGCCGAGGACGGCGCTCATGCCGGTCGGTTCGAGCGCCGCGGCGGCGGCCATGGCCCGACCGCGCTCGGCGACGAGCGACACGGCGTCGGTCGGCGCGATGACGCCGGCGATCGACGCAGCGGTGAACTCGCCGACCGAGTGTCCCGCGACGCCTCCGACGAGGGCGCGACGGCCCTCGGCGAGCAGGGCGTCCGCGGCGATCAGACCCGCCGCGACGATGAGCGGCTGGGCGAGGGCCGTGTCGCGGATGGTGTCGGCGTCCGACGCGGTGCCGTGCTCGGCGAGGTCGATGCCGATCGCGTCGGACCAGGCGCCGACACGGTCGCGGACGGCGGCGTCCTCGAGCCAGGGGGCCAGGAAGCCGGGGGTCTGGGAGCCCTGTCCGGGCGCGACGACGACGATCACCGGACAATCCTCTCCGGCGGACAGGACCCGGCGTGTGTGCGCATCAGCACAAGAAACTCCTCGGACATTGGCTGGACTCCACAAACGGACGGGTACCGCTCGTGGTCGGACTCAGCGGCGCGGCGGCCGGCGGCGCGTGGCCGCGGACTCCGACATCGCGCCGATGATGAGTGCGGACTGGACGATGAGGGCGTCCCGGGCGTGCGTGGCGTCCCAGCCGATGACGTCCGCGACGCGGCGGAGGCGGTACCGGACGGTGTTCGGGTGGACGAACAGCTCGCGGGCCGTGGCCTCGAGCGACCGGCCCGTGTCGAGGTAGCACCAGAGCGTCTGGAGCAGCTCGGTCGACTGGTCCTTGAGCGGCGTGTAGATCCGCTGCACCAGGGCGCTCCGGGCGAGCGGGTCGCCGGCGAACGCCCGTTCCGGGAGCAGGTCGTCCGCGAGGGCCGGCCGCGGCGCACCGCGCCATGCGCGGGCGACGGCGAACCCGGCGAGGGCGGCCTTCGCGCTCGTCGACGCGTCGACCACGCCGGGGACCTCGTTGCCGAGCACCAGGTGGCCGTCGCCGAAGAGCGGCTCGAGCGCGGTGGCGATCGTCATGAACGACACGGGCTCCTCGCCGTCCGGGGTGTCGTCCCGCGGCGTCGCCCGGCCGATCACGACGACGAGCCGGGAGCCCTGGACCCCGATCAGGACGTCGGCGTCCATGTGGCGAGCGGTCCGTCGCACCGAGTCGACCTCGAGCTGCCGCGGCGCCGTCCCGACGAGCACTGCGACCTCGCCGTGCCCGTGCCACCCGAGGGCGGCGATCCGCGAGGGCAGTTCGTCGTCGTACTCACCGGAGAGGATCGAGTCGACCACGAGTGCTTCGAGACGGGCGTCCCAGAGCCCGCGGGCCTCGGCGGCGCGGGCGTAGACGTCGGCCGACGCGAACGCGATCTCCCGCGAGTACATCAGGATCGCCTCCTGCAAGACGTCGTCGCCGTCCTTGGCGCGATCCTCGACGACCTCGACCACGACGCGGATGAGCTGCAGCGTCTGCTGCAGGCTCACCGAGCGGAGGAGCTCACGGGGTGCGGCGCCGAAGACGTCCGCGGCGACCCACGGCGACGCCTGCGGGTCCTCGAACCACGAGATGAACGACGTGATGCCGGCCTGGGCGACGAGCCCGACGGCCGAGCGTCGGCCAGGCGGCATCTCGCGGTACCACGGGAGGGTGTCCTCGAGACGCTGGATCGTTGCGCTCGCGAGTTCGCCGGAGACGCCGCGGAGCCAGGCGAGGGTCCGTTCCCGGTCGCCCTCCCGGCCCGCGGCGTCCGCGCGCAGTGTCACCACCCGGTCAGCTCTCGCCGCCCGCGGACCCGGTCGTGCCGGCCGTGACGTCGTGCAGCCGGTACTTGTCGATGGCGGCCTGGACGACCGACGGGTCGACCTTCTGCTGGCGGGCGAGCTGCTGGAGCGTGCGCACCACGACCGACGGTCCGTCGATCTTGAAGAAGCGGCGCGCGGCGGCACGGGTGTCCGAGAACCCGAAGCCGTCCGCACCGAGCGTCGCGAAGTCGCGCGGGACGAACTGCCGGATCTGGTCCGGGACGGCGTGCATGAAGTCCGAGACCGCGACGACGGGGCCGTCGGTCTGCTGCAACCGCTCGGTGACGTACGGCGTCCGGGGCTGCTCGCCCGGGTTGAGGAACGCGTGCTCGTCCGCGGCGAGGCCGTCGCGGCGGAGCTCGCCCCAGCTCGTGACGCTCCAGACGTCGGCCGAGACGCCCCAGTCCTCGGCGAGGAGCTGCTGCGCCTCGAGGATCCACGGCACGGCGACGCCGGACGCGAGCAGTTGGGCCTTCGGGCCGTCGTGCTCGCTCGGCTTGAGCAGGTACATGCCCTTGACGATGCCGGTGACGTCGACGTCCTCGGGCTCGGCCGGCTGGACGATCGGCTCGTTGTACACCGTGAGGTAGTACGAGACGTTCGGGTCGCTGTGCGTCGGCTCGCCGTCGTCGTCGACCCCGTACATGCGGTCGAGTCCGGCCTGCACGATGCGGCCGATCTCGTACCCGTAGGCCGGGTCGTAGGACACCACCGCGGGGTTCGTCGCCGCGAGGAGCAGCGAGTGCCCGTCGGCGTGCTGCAGGCCCTCGCCGGTCAGCGTGGTGCGACCGGCCGTGGCGCCGATGATGAACCCGCGGGCCATCTGGTCGCCGGCGGCCCACAGGGCGTCGCCGGTGCGCTGGAACCCGAACATCGAGTAGAAGACGTAGACCGGGATGAGCGGCTCGCCCTGCGTCGAGTAGGAGGTGCCGACGGCGGTGTACGCCGCGACGGCACCCGCCTCGTTGATGCCGACGTGGATGAGCTGGCCCTCGGGGCTCTCCTTGTACGCCAGGAGGAGCTCGCGGTCGACCGACGTGTAGTGCTGGCCGTTCGGGTTGTAGATCTTCGCCGTCGGGAAGTAGGCGTCCATGCCGAAGGTGCGCGCCTCGTCCGGGATGATCGGGACGATGCGGTTGCCGAAGTCCGGCGCGCGGAGCAGGTCCTTGAGCAGCCGGGCGAACGCCATGGTCGTGGCGATCTCCTGCTTGCCGGAGCCCTTCTTGGCGATCGCGTAGCGCGCGTCGTCCGGCAGGGACACCTGCGTGTACTTCGTCCGTCGCTCCGGCACGTACCCGCCGAGCTCGCGACGACGCTCGTGCATGTACTGGATCGCCTCGTCGTCGTTCCCCGGGTGGTAGTACGGCGGGGTGTACGGGTTCTCCTCGAGCTGCGCGTCGGAGACCGGGATGCGCATCTCGTCGCGGAACTGCTTGAGGTTGTCGAGGGTCAGCTTCTTCATCTGGTGGGTCGCGTTGCGGCCCTCGAAGCTCGGGCCGAGGCCGTAGCCCTTGACCGTCTTGGCGAGGATGACGGTCGGCTGGCCCTTGTGCTCCGCCGCCGCCTTGAACGCCGCGTAGACCTTGCGGTAGTCGTGGCCACCGCGCTTGAGGTTCCAGATCTGGTCGTCGGTGTAGTCCTCGACCATCGCGAGGGTCTTCGGGTCGCGCCCGAAGAAGTTCTCGCGGACGTAGGCGCCGTTCTCGGCCTTGTACGTCTGGTAGTCGCCGTCCGGCGTGCGGTTCATCAGGTTGAGGAGCGCGCCCTCGGTGTCCTTGGCGAGGAGGTCGTCCCACTCGCGACCCCAGACGACCTTGATGACGTTCCAGCCGGCGCCGCGGAAGAACGCCTCGAGCTCCTGGATGATCTTGCCGTTGCCGCGGACCGGTCCGTCGAGGCGCTGCAGGTTGCAGTTGATGACGAAGTTGAGGTTGTCGAGGCCGTCGTTCGCGGCGACCTGCAGCTGTCCGCGGGACTCGACCTCGTCCATCTCGCCATCGCCGAGGAACGCCCAGACCTGCTGGTCGGAGGCGTCCTTGATGCCGCGGTTCGTGAGGTACTTGGCCTGCTGCGCCTGGTAGATCGCGTTGATCGGGCCGATGCCCATCGACACGGTCGGGAACTGCCAGAAGTGCGGCATGAGGCGCGGGTGGGGGTACGACGACAGGCCGCCGCCGGCGTGCGAGTGCTCCTGGCGGAAGCCGTCGAGCTGGTCTTCGCCGAGACGGCCCTCGAGGAACGCGCGGGCGTACATGCCGGGGGAGGCGTGGCCCTGGAAGAAGACCTGGTCGCCGCCGGACGCGTGGTCCTGCGCGCGGAAGAAGTGGTTGTACCCGACCTCGTACAGGGCGGCACTCGAGGCGTAGGTGGAGATGTGTCCGCCGACCGCGATGCCCGGGCGCTGCGCGCGGTGCACGGTGATGGCGGCGTTCCAGCGGATCCACCGGCGGTAGCGGCGCTCGAGTTCTTCGTCGCCCGGGAAGTCGGGCTCGTTCTCCGGAGCGATCGTGTTGACGTAGTCCGTGGTCGGGACCATCGGCACGTTCAGGTGGAGTTCCTTGGACCGCTTCAGCAGGCTGAGCATGACATCACGCCCACGCTCGTGCCCGTTCGCCGCGACCAGGCCGTCGAGGGACTCGCGCCACTCGGCGGTCTCCTCCGGGTCCTGGTCCCTGTGGTCGGCGCTGTATGGGTCCTGGTCGTTCACCGTCACCCTTGACCTCGTTCGTTTCGTGGTGGACATGTCGGCCCGGCTGTCGGTCGGGTCGCGACCGGGTGCACGGGCGCCCCCACTCTAGTTGCCGACACCGACTGCCGACTGACGGCGACGAAGACGCCCTTGCATTCGTCCGCGGCAGGCGTAGGATCGCTCCTCGTGCGCACGCCCACCGGCGTGCCCGACGTGCTACGGGCCGCGGTTCCGACAGGGGACCACGCCCCAGGAAGAAGAACCGCAATGGCGCTGGAGATCGGCTCGCTCGCTCCGGACTTCGAACTCCCGAACCAGTTCGGGGAGCACGTCCGGCTGAGCGATCACCTCGGGCTGCGCCCCGTCGCGCTCGTGTTCTTCCCGCTCGCGTTCTCGTCCACGTGCACGACCGAGCTCTGCGACCTCCGGGACAACATCGCGATGTTCGCCGACCACCGCGTGGAGCTCATCGGCATCTCGGTGGACTCGAAGGCGACCCTGCGGAGCTTCGCCGAGACCAACGGGTACGACTTCACGCTGCTCGCCGACTTCTGGCCCCACGGCGCCGTCTCCAAGGAGTACGGCGTGTTCCTCGAGCAGAAGGGCTTCGCGACCCGCGCGACCTTCGTGATCGACGTCGACGGCCGCATCCGGGCCTCGATCATCACCGAGCCGGGCCGGGCGCGCGACGTCGCCGAGTACCGCGGTGCCCTCGACCGTCTCGTCCCCGCGCACGTCTGACCCGTCGCCCTGAGGCCTGCACTCCTCGATCCCGAGCGGTACGCCCCGCTCCCGATCACGCACGACCCCGCGTCGCTCGGCCTGACGCGCACCGTGGTCCCGACGACCTCCGGCGACGTCGTCGTGCACCACCGGCTCCCGCGACCGGGCCTCCCGGGCCTCCCGGAGCTCATGGTGCACGGAGTGGCCGGGTCGTGGACGACGTGGACGCCGATGCTCGCCGCGGCGGACCTGCTCGGCCGTCCGCGCGGCCCGCTCGTGCTCGTCGACCTGCCGGGATGGGGGAGCTCTGCGCTGCCCGCCGCGGGACCGCTTTCCCTCGACCAGGCGGTGTCGGTCGTCGAGCAGGTCACCGATGCGCTCGGCGTCGACCGCTTCGGGGTCGTCGGGCACTCGATGGGTGCGTTCATCGCCCTGCACCTCGGTGTGGCCCTGCCGCAGCGGGTGGCGCGCATCGCGATCGTGTCCGGCACGACCTTCGCCGCGATCGACGCCGCACGCCGCCCCCTGCACGGACTCGTCCGACTGCCCGCCTTCGTCCTGCTCCGCGCCGGGTTCGCGGTCCTGCCGTCGATCTCGGTTCGGCTGCTCCGCGCGCTCGCCCGCATCGGGCTGCTGCCGCTCCTCGCCGCACCGGTGTTCAGCCACGTGCGGCGGCTCGACCCGTCGATCACCCGGACCTTCCTCGACGAGGTCCGGCCGGTGGGGTTCGCGTCGGCGGCTCGCGCCGGTGCCGCGTACGACCCGCGTCGGTGGGCCGCCATCGCGTGCCCGGTCGTCGCGGTGGCGGGCGCCGACGACATCTTCGCCGACGTGGCCGATCTCGGGCGACTCGCTGCGATGCTCCCCGGCGCGCGGACGGTGCTGCTCCGGGACTGCGGGCACTTCGCGCACGTCGAGCGGCCCGTCGCGACGGTGCTGGCCCTCGACGGCGGGACAGCGCCGGTCGTGTAGACAGGAGGCATGTCGATGACGACCAGCACGGTCCGCACCCACCCGAGCGACGAGGGCTTCCCCCGGACGGCGGAGCTCGCCTGGCGGATCGCCGAGATCGCCACCGACCGCGCGCCGGCGGACATCGACGCGGCGCTCATGGTGTCGAACCGGATCGTCGACAACGCCGCCGTCAGCACCGCCTCGCTTCGCCGCGGCCCCGTCGTCACCGCCCGCGCCCAGGCGGTGTCGCACCCCCCGTCGATGGGCGGGGCGGGCGCCGCCGTGACCGGGCTCCCGGCGGACCGCACCGTCTCCCCGGAGTGGGCCGCGTACGCGAACGGCGTCGCCGTCCGGGAGCTCGACTTCCACGACACGTTCCTCGCCGCGGAGTACTCGCACCCGGGTGACAACATCCCACCGATGCTCGCCGTCGCCCAGCACCGCGGGCTCGACGGTGCGGCGCTCCTCCGGGGGATCCTCACCGGCTACGAGGTGCAGGTCGACCTCGCCCGCGCGATCAGCCTGCACGCGCACAAGATCGACCACGTCGCGCACCTCGGTCCGAGCGTCGCGGCGGGGATCGGCACGATGCTCGGCCTGGACACCGAGACCGTCTACCACGCCGTCGGCCAGGCGCTCCACACGACGACGGCCACGCGGCAGTCCCGGAAGGGCCTCATCTCGAGCTGGAAGGCGTCGGCACCCGCGTTCGCCGGCAAGGTCGCGATCGAGGCCGTCGACCGCGCGATGCGTGGCGAGACGAGTCCGAACCCGATCTACGAGGGGGAGGACGGCGTCATCGCGTGGCTCCTCGACGGGCCGTCGGGATCGTACGACGTGGCCCTCCCGACGCCGGGCACGCCGAAGCGGGCAATCCTCGACACGTACACCAAGGAGCACTCCGCCGAGTACCAGGCGCAGGCACTCATCGACCTCGCCCGACGGCTGCACCGCGAGCGTCCCGAGGCCGCCGATGCCGACCGGGTCGCGTCGATCGTCATCCACACCAGCCACCACACCCACACCGTGATCGGCTCCGGCGCGGCCGACCCGCAGAAGTACGACCCCACCGCGAGCCGGGAGACACTCGACCACTCGGTGCCGTACATCGTCGCCGTCGCCCTGCAGGACGGCACCTGGCACCACGAGGCCTCCTACACGCCCGAGCGGGCCGGCCGACCGGACACCGTCGCGCTCTGGAACCGGATCACCACCGTCGAGGACCCGGACTGGACCCGGCGCTACCACTCGCTCGACCCCGCGGAGCAGGCGTTCGGCGGCCGGATCGTGGTGACGTTCACCGACGGCACGGTGATCGACGAGTCGATCGCGGTCGCGGACGCCCATCCACTCGGCGCACGGCCGTTCGGTCGCGGGGAGTACGAGCGGAAGCTCCGCACCCTCGCCGACGGGATCCTGCCGGGCGCCGAGCTCGACCGGTTCCTCACCCTCGCCGACTCCCTGCCGACACTCGACGCCGCGGGTGTCCGTCAGTTGCAGGTCGTCGCGCCCGACGGGTACCTCGACGACGTGGACCAGGCCGCGTCGACGCAGGGACTGTTCTGATGCTGTCGTCCACGGTCACGCCGTCCGCCAAGCGCACACGGTTCCGCGAGCTCCTCGCCGCGCCGGGGATCGCGGTGTTCCCGGGCGCCTTCACCCCGCTGACCGCCCGGCTCGTCGAGCGCAAGGGGTTCGACGGCGTGTACCTGTCGGGCGCCGTGATGGCGAACGAGCTCGGGATGCCCGACATCGGCCTCACGACGCTCTCCGAGGTCGCGACCCGGTCCGCCCAGGTGGTCCGGAACACCGACCTGCCGGTGCTCGTGGACGCCGACACCGGGTTCGGCGAACCGATGAACGTCGCGCGCACCGTCCAGACGCTCGAGGACGCCGGCGTCGCGGGACTGCACATCGAGGACCAGGTGAACCCGAAGCGCTGCGGGCACCTCGACGGCAAGCAGGTCGTCGACGACGCCACCGCGGTCGGCCGGATCCGCGCCGCCGTGGACGCCCGTAGGGACCCGTCGCTCGTCGTCATGGCACGCACCGACGTCCGCGCCATCGCGGGGGTCACGGCGATGACTGACCGGGCGAAGCGGCTCGTGGACGCCGGGGCGGACGCCGTCTTCGCAGAGGCGTTGGCTGACCTCGCCGAGTTCGAGGCCGTCTGCAGCGCGATCGACGTCCCGGTGCTCGCGAACATGACCGAGTTCGGCAAGAGCGCGCTCTTCACGCACCGGCAGCTCGAGGGCGTCGGGGTCGCGATGGTGATCCACCCCGTGTCGCTCCTCCGGATCGCGATGGGTGCCGTCGACCGCGCCCTCGACGCGCTCGCCGCCGACGGGACGCTCGACCGGGTCGTCCCGGAGATGCAAACCCGTGCCGAGCTCTACGACCTCGTCGACTACGCCGGCTACGCGGCGTTCGACGCGGACGTCTTCGACGTCGGCCAGCGTCCGGCGGACGCGACCCCGTGACGGACGGGAGGCGCGGGCCGGTCCCGCCCCGCGCCTCCCGTCCGGCTTCCAGCACCATCCGCACGCGCGAAGGAGCGATCATGACGGACATCCACAAGGGCCTCGCCGGGGTCGTCGTCGACACGACGGCGATCTCGAAGGTGAACCCGGAGACGAACTCGCTCCTGTACCGGGGGTACCCGGTCCAGGAGCTCGCCGCATCGTGCTCCTTCGAGGAGGTCGCGTGGTTGCTCTGGCACGGGTCGCTGCCGGACCCGGACGAGCTGTCGGCGTTCACGGCGCGGTCCGCCGGGGCCCGGGCGCTCCCGCCCGCCGTCCTCGCGGTGCTCGACGCGCTCCCGCCGACCGCGCACCCGATGGACGTCGTGCGCACCGCCGTGTCGGCGCTCGGGGCCGCCGACCCGTCCGCGGGCGACTCCTCGTCGGACGCGGAACTGGCGAAGGCGGAGTCGCTGTTCGCCGTCCTCCCCGCGATCGTCGCCGCGGCGCAGCGACGCGCGCACGGGCAGGGACCGGTGCCGCCGCGCGCGGACCTCGGGTACGCGGAGAACTTCCTCTGGATGACGTTCGGGTCATTGCCGTCGGACACGGTGGTCGACGCGTTCCGGCAGTCGCTCGTGCTCTACGCCGAGCACTCGTTCAACGCCTCGACGTTCACCGCGCGCGTCGTGACGTCGACGCTGTCCGACATGCACTCGGCCGTCACGGCGGCGATCGGTGCGCTGAAGGGGCCGCTGCACGGTGGCGCGAACGAGGCGGTGCTCGGTGTGTTCGAGGAGATCGGCACCGACGGCACGGCCGCGGAGGTCGCCGCGCGGACCGACGCCTGGCTGTCCGAGGCACTCGCCGCGAAGCGCAAGGTGATGGGGTTCGGGCACCGTGTGTACAAGCACGGCGACTCCCGTGTCCCGACGATGCACGACGCGCTCGTCCGGGTCGCGGAGTCGATGGACCGGCCGGACGTCCTCGCCCTGTACGACGCCCTCGCGACGGCGATGCGCGACCGCACCGGCATCGAGCCGAACCTCGACTACCCGTCCGGGCCGGCCTACCACCTGATGGGCTTCGACACCGAGTCGTTCACCCCGGTGTTCGTCGCGGCGCGCGTCGTCGGGTGGACGGCGCACGTGATGGAGCAGCGGGCGTCGAACGCGCTGATCCGGCCGCTGTCCGAGTACGACGGACCGCCGGAACGGCACCTGGCCTAGGGGATCGACGGCAGGGCCGCGCGCACTCAGTGGTACTGCGGCGGCCAGTCGAAGGCCGGGGCCTGTCGCGCGACGTGACCCACGTGGGTGATCGCGAGGTCGATCTGCTCGAGGTCGTCGAGCCGGATGTCCGCCGGGTCGCCGAACACGCGACGGCCGTCGACCCAGACGGTCAGTGCGCCGCCGTGGCCGGGGCCGACGAGGTCCCCGATCCGGCCGCGCCCGAGGTCGACGCCCCACTCGGTGAAGAACTGTCCGAGGGTGAAGTCCTGCCGGGTCGGGCTCTCGACGTGGATGATTCCCGAGGTGTCATGGGTGTGGATCTCCGCGGCGAACTTCCGTGCGGCGCTGTGACCGATGTCGCCCGGGACCGTGATCGGGACGCCGTCGTCGGTGATCGCGAGGTGCGCGTGGACGTGCTCCGCGAGCTTCCGGCCCCAGACGTCGTGGAGGCCCGCCGCGTCGGCGTGGCCCTGCAGCGCGGCGAGCCCGGTCGGCGCGGGCCAGACCGGGACCGTGCCGGACGCGCCGATGGCGCTCGCCGGGCCCGCTGCGACGCCGGCGGTCCCGTCCGCGCCGCCGCCGGGGACCGCGCACCCGGACAGGGTCATGGCCACGAGCGTCACCGCGACCAGCCCCGTCACCGCGCGGCGACGTGTCGGACGCAGATCGCGCCTCCCGTCCGGCTCGGCGGCCCGGACGGTGCGACCCCGCCGGCCACGGCAGCGGGGTGTCATGCGCGCCACGCGGCCGCAGGCGTCAGGGGCACCGGCGCGGGCCGCTCGGTGGTGGTGACCATCGCGACACGGGTGCCGGTCTCGGCGGAGCGGAGGACGCCCGTCATGACCTCGAGGACGTGGCGGGCGAGCGCACCGTTCGCGCGGCCCGCCGTGCTGTCCGTGCCCTCCCTGCCGTCCGTGCTCGTCGGTCCCGACGTGCCCGCGTCGAGGAAGTCGAGGAGCCCGACGCCCCGAGCGCCGTCCACGTAGCCCGCCGACGGCTCGAGCACCAGCCAGTCGTCCGCCCCGAGTTCGCGGAGCCGGACCTCGCCCGCGAAGCCGTTCGGATCCGGGACCTGCAGCGTGGCGCGCTCGCCGTGCACCTCGATCGGCGCCGCCGTCGTCGCGACCGCGTCGAAGCTCGTGACGATCGTCGAGAGTGCGCCGTTCGTGTGCTCGAGGATGCCCGTGACGTGGGTCGGCGTCGAGACCGGGATCTCCTCTCCCGCGCGCGGACCGCTGCCGATCGTCCGGACGTCGCGGAGCGCGCTCGCCGAGCCGACCACGGCGCGGACCGGCCCGAGGAGGTGCACCAGCGCCGTGACGTAGTAGGGACCCATGTCGAGGAGCGGACCGCCGCCCTCCCGGTAGTAGAAGTCCGGGTTCGGGTGCCAGGCCTCGTGCCCCGGGGTGACCATCGTCGCGACGGCGGCCGTGGGGCGGCCGATCATGCCGTCGTCGATCGCCGCTCGGGCCGTCTGCGTCCCGGTCCCGAGGACGGTGTCCGGCGCCGAGCCGACGCGCACCCTCCGGCCCGGATCGGCAGCGACGGCACCGTCGGCCGCCTCGATGACCCGGTCGGCGTCCGCCATCGTCACCGCGAGGGGCTTCTCGCCGTAGACCGACCGGCCGGCGGCGATCGCGGCGAGGGCGACCTCCGTGTGCGCGGCGGGGATGGTGAGGTTGAGGACGGTCTGCACGCCGGGGTGGCGGTGGAGGTCGTCGACCGGGACGGCGTCGGTGCCGGGGAGCGTCGCGGCGACTGCCTCGGCGCGCGCGGCGTCGAGGTCGGCGACGGCGGCGATGCGGATCCGGGGATGGTCCCGCAGCGTCTCGAGGTAGGCCTGGGCGATGACGCCGAGCCCGACGATGCCGATGCCGTGCCGGGCGCTCATCGGCCGGACTCCGCGTGCTCGGCGGCGGCCCAGAGGACACCGCGCTCGATCATGGTCCGGACGCTCGGGTGGTCGAGGACCGCCAGGTCGTGCCCGGGACTGACCACGACGACCCGGCCGTCACCCCAGGCCCGTGTCCACACCGCGGGGACCGTCACCGCCCGGGCCCACTGGTCGCGTGCCGCGTGCGTGGTGGTCGCGAGGACGTCGTCGAGGTCGTCGCTGAGGACCCAGTACTGCTCGGTGACCAGCGTGAAGTCGGCGAGGCCGGCCGTGACCGGGTGGGCGCGTCCGAGGTCGGTGAACGCGATCGTGTGCTCGACCGCGCCACCGGGGTGCGCGACGAACTGGCCGCCGATGAGCTGCAGGTACTCGGCGCTCGCCCGGTACGAGTCCGCGATGCCGCCGTGCCAGCCGACCAGTCCCGCGCCGCGCGCCACCGCCGCCCGGAGACCGGAGACCTCGGCGTCGGTCGCCGTCGACATCGTGACGCTCTGCACGACGAGGTCGACGTCGGCCATCACGGCCTCGTCAGCGTACGCAGCCGGGGAGTCCTCGACCTGGATCGTGAACCCGTGCTCCCGCAGGAACGGGAGGAACGAGTCGGTGGCCTCGACCGGGACATGTCCGTCCCACCCGCCACGGACGACGAGCGCCCGGCGTGGTCGGCTGACCGGGTCTCCCGCCGCGTCGCCGTGCTGGTCGGGGTCGTGTGCGATCGTCATGCATCCACCTTCGTCGTCGTCGTCGTGTGTCGCCGAGCGCTGCCGAGCGCTGCGGTCGACGCTACAAGGCGAGCCGGGGGAGCGGCGGTGCGCGGCTAGACTCGACGCGTCCGCCCGGTGCGTCTGCCCGGTGGGTGCGCCCGGTGCGTGCGGGGGCCTGTAGCTCAGTTGGTAGAGCGCCACGTTTACACCGTGGATGTCGTCGGTTCGAGCCCGGCCGGGCCCACCACGCCGGTGGACTCGGCGCGGCGACGCGGCCCTCCCGGGTGCTGGTCCCGACGGCCTGACGAAGCAGGCATGCACGCCGGCGCGGGCCGCACCGCCCGAGAGCAGCACGGCCCGCGCCGGCGTCGATGCAAGGACTCGGGTCAGGACCCCGACGTCGGCTGCCCGCTCGGCGCATCCGCCGGAGCCGACGGTGCGCCGGATGCGTCCGCGCCCGGCTTCGGCGCGTCCTTCGGAGCACCCTTCGGCGGCGTCGGAGCATCAGTCGACGGTGCCGTGGCACCGTCCGCGCCCGCCGCCGGTCCGCCCGCCGCCGGTCCACCCGCACCGGGACCGCCGGCCGGAGCGCCACCGGCTGCCGGGGCGCCCGGGGCGCACGCCCCGCCGCCGGCCGCCGGTCCACCGGCCGGCCCGACCGCCGGGTCGCCGGCCTTGCCGCCCTTCGGCGCACCGGAGGGAGCGCCCGAGGGTGCACCCTTCGGCGCACCCGACGGGGCACCGGAGGGCGCGCCCTTCGGCGCACCGGACGGGGCACCCGACGGTGCGCCCGAGGCGATCGCCACCGGCGACCCGCCGCCCGCGTTGCCCGCCGCCACCGCAGCGGTCACCCCGACACCGCCGCCGATGATCACCGCGGCGACCGCCGCCGTGATCCCGATCCGCCGCCCGAGGTGCACCCGGCGACCGCCCTGCTCGCCGGCGGCCGACGACGCGGACCATCCTGCGCCTCCCGTCCGACGCTCGTCGTGGGCGGTGTCCTCGAATCCGAGGGATGCCGGGAACTGCTCGGTCGGCTGCGCCGACCGCGGGTACTCGCGGGTTGGCTGGTCCTCACCGTGCTCGTCCTTGTTCGTCATGATGTCTCCCGTTCGTCGTCCGGCGTGCGGCCGGGTCGGCGTTCCTGCCGACGAACTCCACGGTCGAGACCGAATCTGAAGCATGACTGAAGCACAGGGTCGTCCCAGCTCGTTCCATGCTTCGTGATTGCCGCGTCGACGTACGGTGTCCGCCGTGACCACTCCTGCCCGCGTCCTGGTCGTCGACGACGACGAGACGATCCGCGTGTCCGTGTCCCGATCCCTCCGTGACGCGGGGCTCGTCGTGCTCGACGCGGCGGACGGCTCGGCCCTCCTGCAGGACATCGTCCGCTTCGTGCCGGACCTGGTCCTGCTCGACTGGATGCTGCCCGGTGCGAGCGGGATCCAGCTCGCCGGACGGGTCCGCACCTCGTCCGACGCGGCCATCGTCATGCTCACCGCCCGCGACGACGTCGACGATCGGCTCCGTGGCTTCGCCGAGGGCGCCGACGACTACGTGGTCAAACCGTTCTCGATGGCGGAACTCGTCGCCCGCGTCACGGCCGTGCTCCGCCGACGCGGACGGATCCCGTCCGTGCTGGAGATCGGGGACCTGGTCCTCGACCCGGAGGCCGCCGTGGCCCGGCGCGCCGGGGTGGCGCTCGACCTCACAGCGACGGAGTTCCGGCTGCTGTCCTTCCTGGCGGAGAGCCGGGGGCGCACCGTCTCGAAGGGTCAGATCCTCACCCAGGTGTGGGGGTACGACAGCGTCGACCCGAACCTCGTCGAGGTGCACCTGAGCGCGGTGCGTCGCAAGATGGAGGTGCGTGGTCCGCGGCTGATCCACACCGTGCGCGGGCTCGGCTACCGGCTCAGTGCGGACGCCGTATGAGCCCCCGCACCCCCCGCAGCGCGTCGCCCCGCAGCGCGTCGCTCCGCAGCGCGTCGCTCCGCACGGGGTCGCTCCGCGCCCGCACGGTGGTGGCCGTCCTGGTGCTGCTCGCCGTCCTCCTCGGCGCGCTGTGCGTCACCGTCGAGACGGTGCTCGGCGACCGTCTCCGCGGCCAGATCGAGGACCGCCTGCACGACCGCGCGGCCGCCGCGGCAGCGCTCGTCGGGACCGTCGACTCGAACGACCTCGCGGACCGCCTGTCGATGCAGGGCCTGTCGGTGACGATCACCGCTGCCGACGGCGGGTCGGTGAACGCCGGCCCCACGCCCGCACAGCTCAAGAAGGGGCCGCCGGACCCGGCGGCCGTCCCGCTTCCGACGAACGGGCGGCCTGGAGGATCGGCCGCCGGATCGACGTCGGCCGGCGGTTCCGGCACGGCCGGCTCCGGTGCCGCCGCCGCGGCCGGTCGTGCGTCGTCCCGCGTCAGCGTCACCTCGTCGACGGTCACCGAGGAGGGGCGGATCGTGACGCTCGTCTCGCACCTGAGCGACGGGTCGACGATCCGGCTCACGGCGGGGACCGGGTCCGTGGACGAGGTGCTCGGCGAGCTCCGCTGGGTGATGCTCGGCGCCTCGACCGCGTTCATGCTCGTCGCCGCCGCGGGACTCGTGCTGGTCGTCCGTCGGACCATGCGGCCGCTCGACGAGATGACGCTCGCGGCCAGGTCGATCGCGAGCGGTGACCGCGGACGGCGTCTCCAGCCGGCGCGGCGCACCACCGAGATCGGGCGGGTCGCGGTCGCGTTCGACGAGATGCTCGACGCCGTCGAGGGCGCCGAACGACACGCACTCGACGCGCAGGCGCGGATGCGGTCGTTCCTGTCCGATGCGGCGCACGAGCTCCGCACCCCGGTCGCCGGCATCCGCGCGGCGGCGGACACGCTGGTGCGGGCGCCGCTCGACCGGGCGGAGCGTGAAGACCTGGCGGTGCACGTCGTCCGCCAGGCGGGTCGGGCGTCGCGCCTCGTCGACGACATGCTGCTCATGGCGCGCGTCGACCGAGGACTCCGGCTCGACATCGCGCCGGTGTCGCTCGGGTCCGTCGCGCGTGTCGAGGCCGAGCGGGCGCGGCTCCGGTCGCCACGCCTCGTCGTCGACGTGCGTGAACCGGAGGGGCCGGTGTCGGTGCGCGCCGACGGGGACCGACTCGGACAGGTCATCGGCAACCTGGTGGAGAACGCCTCTCGCGCGACCGGCGGAGCCGGCACGGTGCGGATCGAGGTGACGACCGGCGACCGGGAGGACGGCGCGGTCGGCGTGGTGCGTGTGACGGACGACGGACCCGGCATCCCGGAGGGCGACCGCGAACGGGTGTTCGACCGACTCGTCCGGCTCGACGCCGGTCGCGACGACCGGAGCGGCGGAGCGGGCCTCGGGCTGCCGATCGCCCGGGGGATCGCGCGGGCGCACGGCGGCGACCTGGTCTGCCTGCCGGGTGCGCGCACGGTGTTCGAGCTCGCAGTGCCGGCCGTCGTCCCGACCCCGGGCACCGGTGCGACGGCATCCGAGCCGGGATCCCCGGCGCGGGTGCCGGTCAGCGGCTGAGGTCGACCGACACGATCCGGTCGTCGCCCGCACGCGGATCGCCGCGCCCGTCGGTGTTGTTCGTGACGAACCACAGTGCATCGCCGGTGGGCGCGGCGAGGACGGTGCGGATCCGCCCGTACTCGCCGGCGAAGTACTCGTGCGAGGACCCGAGGTCCGACGCCGGGATCCCGCGGACCATCGCCCCGCGGAGGTTCGCGACGAACACGGTGTCGCCGATCACCGCCAGTCCGCTCGGACTCGCGTCGTCCGTGGCCCACTCCTGCACGGGGTCGACGAACCCCCGCGACGTCCCCCCGGTGCCCTCGACCTCGGGCCAGCCGTGGTTCGACCCCGGCTCGATCACGTTCAGCTCGTCCCGGTCGTCCTGCCCGAACTCGGCGGCGACCATCCGACCGTCCGCGAGCCACCCGAGACCCTGGACGTTCCGGTGTCCGAGGCTCCAGACGAGCGAGCCGTCGAACGGGTTGTCCATCGGCACGTCGCCGTCCGGCGTCATCCGGAGGATCTTGCCCGCGAGCGACGACCGGTCCTGGGCGTCGGTCGGCACGCCTGCGTCCCCGACGGACGCGAAGAGCATGCCGTCGGGTCCGAAGGCGATGCGGCCGCCGTCGTGGAAGGTGTTCGCGGGCAGCCCGTCGAGGATCGTCGTCGGCGTGCCGAGTGCCAGTGCGCCCGGTCCGCCCCGGAGCGGGAACCGTTCGATCCGGTTGCCGTCGGTCGCGGTGGAGTACACGAAGAGGTCGTCGTCGCGCACGGCCAGTCCGAGGAGGCCGCCTTCGCCGCCGTGGCGGACACCCGGCACGGTCCCGACGGTCCGGGTTCCGTCCGCCGTCATCTCGAGCACCGCGCCGGAGTCGCGCTCGCTGAGCAGCACGACGTCGTCGTGCAGCACGACCGACCACGGAGCGTCGAGTCCGGTCAGGACGTCGCGCGGCGTGCCGGTCGGGGCGGACTCCCCGCGTGTGAGGCCGGTCGGCTCCGGGACGCTCGTCCGACGAGGGCGGTCCGGCCCACCGCCCGCGGTGCAGCCGGCGAGGAGCATGAGCGCCGTGAGCGCGCCCGCGATGGCGAGGGTCCGAGACATGGCGTCGACCATGACGGACGGAACTGTACGGACGCTCAGCATCATCGATGCGGGTGCGGACACCCGATCTGGGCTAGTCTTCGACCGGACCTGGACATGTCCAGGTCGTCGGGTCGCCACTGGGGGGAGGCATCGCTCCGGGAACGGAGCGGTGCCTGCCGGCGGCCGGGCCGATGTCGTCGAGGACGTACCCGGCCGGGTACACCCGGGAACGTTCCCCGCTGGTGAACTCGACCCGCGCCTCCCGTCCGGCTCCGCGACGTCGGCCGGCGCGCCGCACGGCGGCGACGAGCCGCGCCACCGGTGTCGGAACGACCGGCAGCCCGAGCGCGAGCGCGAGCGTCCGGTCGCCGAACAGCGCGCTCACGACGAACCGGGCGACCCCGCCCGCCACCGGCCGGAGGGACTGCGGGACGGAACCGAGCAGTGCGGCAAGCGTGCTCGCCATGAGCCGGTCGCCGGCCTCGCTCCGCCGCGCGTTCGCTCGCTCGTAGCGGCGGCAGAACGCGGCGGCCTCGGCGTAGGTGCCCGGGATGTCGTCGAGGCCCATCGCGGTGCCGAGCCGGTCGTAGAACCGGGTGGCCGCCGCTCGTTCGGCCGCCGTGGTCCGCCGGGCGCCACTCCGGTCGACGGTCCTGATCGGGATCACGAGGAGCGCCAGCAGCACGTACCGGAAGTCGTCCGCGGACCCCGGGACGTCGCGGTGCACACGCCGCAGCAGCTCGGTCATCCGGCTCCCTCGTGCGGATTCGAACCCGTTCGCGATGATCTCGTACACGACGATCGACGTGTCCTTCGCGCGTCGCATCGGTTCCCGCATGATCTCGGCCGACGCGTCGAGCGGACCGGCGATCGCGGGGGACGCGAAGTTCGCGAAGTAGGCGAGCTTGAACCCGAGCCGGAAGTCGGGGCCGAGCTCGGTGAGGACGGCGCGACGGTAGGGCCCGAACAGCGCCTCGTCGGCGGGGGAGAGCGATGATCCGATCACGGCGGGTGTGGAGCGGTCGGCCATCGCACCATGGTAGACAGAGTGCTGTGCGAGTCCGTTCGATGCCGGCATCCGGATCCGTACCGACAACGGGGAGGCGCCGTCCGTCATGAACGACCCGCAGAGTGCGGAAGGTCCCGAGCCCCGCCGGCTCGCGCAGCGGTTGGCACTGTTGCTCGACCACGTCGAGGCCGTCCGCGGCACCCCGTACACGTTCGCCGAGGTGAACACGTTCCTCGAGGAACGCGGCATCCCCCTCTCCCGTGCCCGCTGGGGGTACATGCTGAGCGGCGATTCGTGGCGCATCCGCGACGTCGACGTCCTCGACGGGCTGGCAGAGCTCTTCCGTGTGGACGTCGCGTACCTGCGCGGGGACGACGACCTCCCGGCGTCGATCGCGGCGGAGATGCACCTCGTCCGGTCACTCCGACGAGCCCGGGTGCAGCACTTCGCGGCCCGGAACCTCGGCGACACCGATCCGGCTGCGTACGAGGCGATCGCGCAGTACCTCGACCAGCAGGCCGCCGGGCGCGACTGAGCACGTAGGATTGCGTCATGTCCGCGAGGAACCCTCGGCTCCAGGCGCACCACGACGGTGAGCAGATGGCGTCGACCGCGTTCGCCCGCCTGCCGTCGCCGGAGACGCTGACGGTCGACGGGATCGTCGCACACGTCGCGACGTTGCGTCGGCGGCCGATCAGCGTCGTCGAACTGCCGACGCTCGCCGGCACCACGACCTGCGGCTGGTGGAACGCACGCGAGCACGACGACGAGATCCTGATCGCACCGACCCGGTCCGCCCGCCACCGCGACGCGCTCGTCCTGCACGAGATCGGCCACCTCGTCCTCGACCTGACCGGGGTGGTGGTCGCCGCGGACACCACGGTGCTCCCCGGCACGGTGACCGACGACCGAGGCGGTGTCCTCCGAGCCCGTCGATCGCACTTCGACGACGCGACCGAGATCGCCGCGGAGCTCCTCGCCGACGCGTTCGCCCGTCTGATCCGTCGTGGGCCCCCTCGGCTGTCGCAGTTCCTCAGCGTGTTCTCGTGACGACCCCGTGATCGAGCTCGCTCTGCCGGCCGTGATGTGGATCGTCGTCGGCGCGTGTGTCTTCCCGGTCCGCCGTGGGCGGGACACGTCCGTGCTGACCGCTGCCACCCTGATGGCGTTGGCCTTCACCGTCGCCGTGCACGGCCTCGCGATCGCGATCGACGATGCACTCGGCGGCGGCAACGGCGCGGAGCTGCTGAAGCAGACCCTCTTCGTCGGTGCGGTGGCGTTCCTGTCCCGGGGCATCACCACGGCCGTCGGCGGCCGCGTCCCGCGCCCGGGGACGGCCTG
This sequence comes from Curtobacterium phyllosphaerae, assembly GCF_049341865.1. Classification (NCBI taxonomy): domain Bacteria; kingdom Bacillati; phylum Actinomycetota; class Actinomycetes; order Micrococcales; family Microbacteriaceae; genus Curtobacterium; species Curtobacterium phyllosphaerae. The sequence goes on from NZ_JBMPIU010000003.1 coordinate 311,670, forward strand.
GGTCGTCCCGCTCGGCGTCGTCGCGGTCCAGACGGTGGCGTTCGCGCACGTGGACATGGTCGACGGCACGCAGACGGCGTTCATGTCGCACTACGGCGACCAGTTCGCCGCGATGGTCTACTCGATGTCGCACTTCGTCTACTTCGGAGTCACGCTCGGTGCGGCCGGGATCGCGTGCCTCGGTTCCGGGTACGCGTCCGCGCCGCGGGCGGTCCGGCTCGGGATCAGAATCCTGATCGCGGGCTGCGCGTCGTCCGTGGTCACCGCGGTGCTGCTCGTCGTCCGGGACGTGATCGCCGTGACCGGCCGGACGGACACGGCCGACACCGTCAACCGCGCGTACGCGCCGCTGTTGCTGGTCTCGGTGGTGCTGGTGGCGGCGGGCCTCGCGATCCCGGCCCTTGCCGGCGGTGTCGTCCGACGTCGCGTCGCCCTGGAGCTCCCGGAGCTGATCGTGGGGCTCGAGGCGCTCCGGGACCGGGTGTCCCGCGCCGATCGACGCCTGCGGCTGCCGAGTGGTGTCCGCGCGCCGGGCGCGACGGCGACCCGGCTCGACGAGGTGCACCGGCTCGTCGTCGAGGTGCGGGACGAGATGTTCCTCGACCCGCAGTTCACGCCCACGTCGGCCGAGGAGCGGCTGCTCGTCCGCGGTGAGACGCTCGTCGGCCGGTACGAGCTGCTCTGAGCCGGACGACACCGACCCGGACGACACCGACCCTGACGACTCCGACCCGGACGACACCGACACCGAGCCCGCCCGGGGCCGGGCCGGGCGCGAGGAGCCCCCGCGGCTCCGACGGCTGTGGGGGGACAGCGTCTGGAACCCGGGGGCGTGACCGGCCACTGGGGGGAATGGCCGATGCCAGACAGGCTACGCACTCCCGCGCCGGAACGGAACTCTCGGACATGTCCAAGTTCGCCGCCCGGTACGTTGGGGGGATGGCGAGCGCACCGGATCCCGACGAGGACCGTCCGTCGACCCCCTCGACCGCCCCGTCGCCGTCATCGCCGAAGGGCACGGTCCGGCGCGCACAGATCCTGGCCGAGATGATCCGCCTCATCGGGGAGCACGGCGTCGACGCGTCGTCGCTCCGGACCGTCGCCAGCGGGCTCGGGCTCTCCCAGGCAGCCCTCCGGCACTACTTCCCGACCCGCGACGACCTGCTCGTCGCCGTGTACCGCGAGTACGAGGAGCACGTCGTCGAGTCGAACGACCCGCTCCTCTCGGCGGTCGACGACATGCGGGCGAGCGCCGACCGCAACCGGACGGTCCCGGGGCTCGTGCAGCTCTACACCGCGCTCGCTGCCGCCGCGGTGCAGGACGGCCATCCCGTGGCGCGCGACTTCATCCGGGCCCGCTTCCGCGCCCTCCGCGCCGAGCTCGCCGACGTCATCCGGCGGGACCAGCGGCAGGCTCGACTCCGTGACGACCTCGATGCCGAGGACCTCGCGTCGCTCGTGATGGCCGCCTCCGACGGGCTGCAGGTGCAGTGGCTGCTCGACCCGGACCAGGTCGACGCGGAGCGGGTGCTCCGGGTGCTCGGCACGATCATGCCGGCCTCCGGCCCGCGGACGGACCAGTAGCGCGAGGCCGCACCAGCGGACGGACGGGAGGCGCGGTGCCAGCTGGCACCCCGCCTCCCGTCCGTCCGTCCGGAGCGTCCCGGTCAGGCGAGCGTCGGCTCCGTCACAGGGTGCGTGCGGCCGGGTCGAAGTCCTCCGGCAGGGTGCCGATCGGACCGACCGAGGACGCGACGTCGACGGGGTCGCCGGACGCGGCCGCGTCACGGATCGCGAGCATCACGTCGAGGACGTGCATCGCGGTCGCGCCGGACGCATGCTCGTCGACACCGGCACGGACCGAGCGGACGAGGTCGACGACACCGGTACCCCGACCCCACGTCGAGCCGACCGCGGGCAGCGTCGTCGGCTCGTCCCGACCGAGGGTCCAGAGGGTCGACTCGCCCTCGAACACGTTCGGGTCGGGGAGCGAGATGGTGCCGTCCGTGCCGTTGATCTCAACGAACCCGAAGCGGGGGAGCGCGTGCTGGAACGACAGCGTCGTCTGCGCGGACTCCCCGCCGGCGAACTGGATGAGCGCCGCGTGGTGCGTCGGCACCTCGACCGGGAACTCCTCGCCGGCACGGGGGCCGGAACCGACCGTCCGGGTCTCGCGGGACTTCGACGAGACCGCGTGCACCCGGCTCGCGCTGCCGAAGGCGTGCACGAGGGTCGTGATGTAGTACGGACCGATGTCGAACAGCGGGCCGGCACCCTCGGCGTAGAGGAAGTCCGGGTTCGGGTGCCAGAGGTCCGGGCCGGGGACCTGGAACATCGTCGTCGCGGTGAGCGGCGTCCCGATGTCACCCCGCGCGATCGCCCGGAGCGCGCTCTGGATGCCGGCGCCGAGCACCGTGTCGGGTGCACAGGCGACGCGGACGCCCGCGGCCGCCGCCGCGTCGAGCACCGCGGCCGCCGACGCGTGGTCGGTGGCGACCGGCTTCTCGCTCCACACGTGCTTGCCGGCGGCGATGATCTGCAGGTCGACGTCGGCGTGGCCGGCGGGGAGTGTCAGGTTGACGACGACCTCGATGTCGTCACGGGCGAGCAGCTGTTCGACCGTGCCGTGGTCAGCGACGCCGTACTCGGCGGCCTGCGACGCGGCACGGTCGAGCAGGACGTCCGCGACGAACCGGACCTCGACGTCCTGGAACTGCGTGAGGTTCGCGAGGTACTGGTCGGAGATGACGCCCGCGCCGATGATGCCGACGCCGGCGATGCCGGAGCCGCTCATGCGGTGGCGCCCGCGGCGTCGTTGTCCCGGAGCCACGCGAGCGACTCGGCGATGCCCTCGAAGACGTCGCCCTTGTAGGCGTCGAACTCGACGACGCGGAGGGCATGCGGCGCGGCGGCGAGGATCGATGCCACGTCGACGTCCCCCTGGCCGGCGGGCGTCTGGTTCTCGAACGCGGCCTTCAGCGCATCCGGCACGACGAGCGCGCTCTCGCTCGACGGGAGCGCGGTCGCGATGTCGCCCGTGACCTTGCCGTCCTTGACGTGGATGGCGACGACGCGGTCGCCGAGGGAGCGGAGGACCGCAGGCGTGTCGGCGCCGCCGACGGTGGCCCAGAACGTGTCGAGCTCGAGCACGACGTCCGGGGAGAGCTGCTCGACGAACAGGTCGTAGACGGTTCGGCCGTCGACCCGGTTCGTGAACTCCCACTGGTGGTTGTGGTACCCGAACTTGAGGCCGCGCGCGGTCGCCTGCTCGGTGAGGGTGTTGACGCGGTCGGCGATCCACCGCACGGCGTCGGCGCTCTGCCAGCGTTCCGTCGGGATGAACGGGTCGATGACCGTGCCGATCCCGAGTGCGGCCGCAGCGTCGAAGATCGACTCGGGGGCGTCGGCGTCGATCACGGCCGCGTGGCCGCTCGGTGCCGTGATGCCGGTGTCCGCGAACGCAGTGGTGTACGCGTCGACGTTGTCCTGGAACGCGTACGGCTCGACGTGCTCGTAGCCGATCTCGCGCACGCGGGCGACGGTGCCGGGGAGGTCGACCGCGGCGGCGTCGCGGAGTGAGTACATCTGCACTGATGGTCCTGACATGGGAACTCCTTCTCGGGGTGCGCCGAGGCCTCGATGCCGCGGCACGACTCCGACGAGCCTACCCGAAACCACTCACTGAGTGGTTTCGATGACCGGTCAGTCGTCCTCGCGGCACCCGCCCGCGAGGAGGACGCTCAGCGGATCCGCCGTGGCGGTCGAGATGGTGATCGTGTACGGCTCCGGCTGCGCCGACGTGGTCGTCCTGGTCATGGTGTGCCCCGTTCCGTGGTCCCGGTCACCGTCGACCGGGTGGTCTGCTGATACTTCACCAGATGGATACGGAGTGCAAGTCGGCACGCCGGGTCACGACACCCCGTAGCGCTCCCGGTCGACGTCGGGCAGGTGCTCGGTCGCACCGGCGAGGGCGAGCGGCCGCATCCGACCGGCGTTCCGGTCGAGGAACGCGCGGAGGGCTTCATGGTCGGCCCGCTTGCCCACCTCCCGGAGGACGAGTCCCAGGGCGGTCTGGACGTCGGCTCCGGTCTCGCGGACGAGCCGCCCGGCTATGTCGAGGCTCGTCGACGCGTCCCCGCGCTTGACGAACGCGAGCGTCGCCACGAGCGCCGCGCGGCGGACCCAGACGACGTCGCTCTTCGCGAGGGCGAACATCCCGTTCCGGGGACGATCGACGTACCAGTCGCCGACGATCCGTTCGGCACCGAGGTCGACGAGCTCCCGGCTGTCGAGGCGCTCGGCCCGGGCGGCGTCCAGGAACCGCTCCACGACGGCCCGCTGCGCACGTTCGTCGCCGTCGGCGTCGGCGTACCGCTGGACGAGGGCGAGGACCGCGACGAGACGGAGTCCGTGCGCCTCGCTCCCCAGCAGTTCGTCGAGGTCGGCGTCGCCGAGGCCCCCGGCGTCCGCCACCGACCGCGCGACCCGACGAGCCCCGGCGAGGTCCTCCGGGACGGCGGCGAGGAGACGGTCGAGGACACTGCGGGACGCCATCACAGCAGTATGCCCGGACCGGCCTGCGGCCCGGGGAGCCGTGGGCTGCCCCCGGGAGTGACGGTGGCGCGACGTACGCTGCCGCCGTGCCGGAGCCGATCGCGATGTGGTGGGCGCGACGACAGTGGTCGCGCGACCGAGCCGAGCCCTACGCGGTCGGCGAGTTCCGCGACGCGTGGGCGCCCTACCCGGTGCTCGTCCGGCAGTACCACCCCGACCTCAACCACTGGATCGTCCTGACCCAGATCCCGCCCGCGGCCGACGTCTGGCTCACGTGGGAGTGCGATGCCGGACACCGGTTCGTCGCCACACCGGCCGAGCAGCGCGCCCGGCCCGGTCGCGAACGCCGGCGGAGCTCGTGGTGTCCGGAGTGCACCGCGCTCGCCCGCCCTGGCTCCACCCGCGTGGTGCGTGCGGCGGCGGAGGCCTGGGCGCGCCTCGGTGCGACCGTCCCGGCGGGCGCACCGCCGCTCCCGGAGTCGGCCTCGCCGAGACCGGCGCCGGCGTTCCCCGCACCGCCCGCAGGACCGGGCGGGGCACCGGGCCCGCTCGTGGCGACCCCGGGACCTCCGCGACGGCCGGGGCGGACGCGACCGCGAGCCTCCCGGCCGGTCTGTGACCGCACCCCGCGCCTGGCGGACGGCGTCCCGTTCCGGAGCGAGTGTGCACCGGCCCCGGCGTCCGCGGTCGAGGCGCAGCTCCGGTCGGACCTCGCGGCCCGCCTGGAGCACACCGAGGGCATGAACGCCGTCCGACTCGCGCGGCCGTTCCACGACCACGTCGAGGCCTGGCCGGACATCGTCCTGCCGGAGCTCCAGGTCGCGATCGAGTACGACTCCACGGGGCGGCACGGCCTCGAGCACGTCGGGCGACGCGAGGACTCGGACCGTCGGAAGGACCGGGCGCTCCGCGCCGTCGGCTGGGAGGTGGTCCGCATCCGCACCGGCAAGCTCGAGCCGCTCGGACCGTGGGACCTGCAGACGTCCGGGCTCACCAGGCAGACGATCCCGCGGCTGCTCGACGTCCTCCGGGAGATCCGCGGTCCGTTGTTCGTCGACGCGTACCTCCGCTGAGCCGGAGCCGGAGCCGGAGCCGCGCGCCGGTGCCGCGCGCCGGGGTCAGGTCCGGAGCGCGAGCGCCTCGCTCGTCCAGCGTGCGTGGCGTGCCCACGGGTCCGGCTGTCCGGCGCGGAGCAGCTCGACGTGCGCATCGAGCTCGGCGTGGACCGCGAACCACTCCGACCCCGGGTGCCGGAACGCCGCGAACTGCTCGTGCCGCACGCGTTCGACGGTCCGGTCGCCGCGCTCGAACGCGAGAAGCTCCTGGTGCCAGAGCCGTGCGAGCCGCTGCCGGGGGTTCGCGGTGGTGCCGATCTTGATGCGGTCGTCGAACCGGATGTAGTAGACGACGTCGACGCGCGGCGGTGGGAGCTCCGCATCCGGGACCTCCCCGTACCGCCACTCGCACACGGCGCAGATCCAGGCCGACGGGTAGCGCACGCCGACCCGGGAGCGGCAGAGCGGACAGGGGGTGGGCAGGACGTCCGGGGTGCCGAGGGACCGGTCCGCGAAGTCCCGTGCCACGTCGAGGTGCTGGGCGCAGAGCGGGACGGGGGCGTCGCCCGGCACTCGTCCTCGGCACCGCTCCGCCGCGCACGCTGTGGTGGTCACGCCCGGACGGTACCGCCGACCGCCGACGCCGACGCCGACGCCACCCACGGCCGGTACCGGACGCGGTGCCGGGGGACAGCGTCCTGGGAACGGCACGCGGTGGCGCGCCTACCGTCGGGACGACGCGACCGCGACCCGGACCGGGTCGCGACCCGACCAGAGGAGCACCCATGACCCAGATCATCGAGACCGTGGACGTCGACGTCCCCGTGCGCCAGGCCTACGACCAGTGGACCCGGTTCGAGGAGTTCCCGACGTTCCTCGACGAGGTGGAGTCGATCACGCAGGTCGACGACACGACGACCGACTGGACCGTCAAGATCGGGCCGGTCACCCGCTCGTTCCGGGCGATCATCACCGAGCAGCACCCCGACGAGCGCGTCGCGTGGACCACGAAGGACGGCGACGCGGAGCACGCCGGCGTCGTCACGTTCCACAAGCTCGGCGACGCACAGACCCGCGTCACTGCGCAGATCGACTGGGAGCCGACCGGGTTCCTCGAGAAGGTCGGGTCCGCGGCGGGCGTCGGCGGTCCCGCCATCAAGAAGGACCTGCAGAACTTCAAGGAGCGGGTCGAGTCGGCCGCACCGACCGGCGCCGGCTGGCGCGGCGACGTGGAGGCCTGACCTCCCCACATCGCCCGACACGGACGGGAGGCCCGGTGCACGCGACCTGATCAGGTCACCTGCACCGGGCCTCCCGTCTGTCCCCGTCGCGCGCGACGCAGAGTGCCGCCGGAGCTAGCCGACGCGGAGTTCCGCGGCGAGCGGGCAGTCGAACGGGTCGCGGGCCGCGAGGCCCACCCGGTTCAGGTAGCGGACGACGATGCCGTAGGACTTGACGAGCGTCGTCTCGGTGTACGGCACGTCGAGCGTGGCGCAGTGCTCGCGGACCAGGAGTCGTGCAGCACGGAGGTTCGGCCGGGCCATGCTCGGGAACAGGTGGTGCTCGACCTGGAAGTTCAGCCCGCCCATCAGGTGCGACACCCACGCACCCCCGCGGATGTTGCGCGAGGTGCGGACCTGGCGGGAGAAGAAGTCGACCTTGGCGTCGTGCGCGATGATCGGCATGCCCTTGTGGTTCGGAGCGAAGGACGCTCCCATGTAGATGCCGAACACCGCCAGCTGCACCCCGAGGAACGCCCACGCCATGCCGAACGGCAGGAACGTGAAGACCGCGCCGAGGTAGATGCCGAACCGCGCCACGAGCAGCGACGACTCGATGATCCGGTCCTTCGCCTTGCCCTTGGTGTTCTGCCCCGTGATGAGCGACCGGACGGCCACGATGTGCAGGTTGAGTCCTTCGCCCATGAGCAGCGGGAAGAACGCGTACCCCTGGCGCTGAGTCAGCCAGCGGACGAGCCCGGAGGTCTTCGCGGCGTCCTCCTCGAGGAACGAGATGGTGTCCGGCGCGATGTCCGGGTCCTTGCCGACCGTGTTCGGGTTCCCGTGGTGGCGGGTGTGCTTGTTCATCCACCAGGAGTAGCTCAGCCCGGCGACGAACACCCCGAGGTACCGGCCGGTGTGGTCGTTCCACTTCTGCGAGGCGAAGATCTGGCGGTGCGCGGCTTCGTGGGAGAGGAACGCGAACTGCGTGAAGAGGATGCCGAGCGCCCCGGCGACGATGAGCTGGTACCAGGAGTCGCCGAGCACCGCGAAGAGCACGAACGCGGCGGCGAGCGTCGCGACGAGCACGCCGAAGACGCTCCAGTAGAAACCCGTCCGGCGCTGCAGGAGGCCCGCGTCCTTGACGAGCGCGAGGATCGCCGAGTACGACGACGTGCCGTTCGGGGCGCCGTCGCGCGGGCGGGTCTTGATGAAGCCGGATGCTCGGGTGATGCGGACCGCAGCGGTCGTCTGGGCTGCGAGGTCGGTGGGGACCGAGATGAGCGCCGCGGGGCGGCGTCCGGCGGACTCGGCTGTGCCGCGTCCGGAGATGAGCGGATTGGTCGTCATGGCGACTGCTTCCGTCGGGAACGGCCCTTCGGCCGACGTCGAGTTCCCGCGTGTGCGGTTGCCCAACCGTAGGTGCAGTGGCTGTGTGTCTGCCGCGCGCCGCGCGGTCGTCACGGAACGGATCGGTTCCCTACACTCGAACCCGACGCCGACCCCCGCCCGAGAGGACGACATGAGCACGATCGACGACGCCGCCCGGTCCCGCGCACGCTTCGACCGTGCCCGAGACGACGTCAGCGGCGCGGTGGACGCCGACCTCCGTCGCGACGTCGGGGTCCTCGGCAACCTGCTCGGCCGGGTGCTCCGCGAGTCCGGCGGCGACGCCCTGTACGACGACGTCGAGACATTGCGCGCCGCCGTCATCGACGCGTACGAGGGCCGTGCGGACGACGCCGTGGACCGCGCTCAGGCGTTCGTGGCGGGCCTCGACCAGGAGCGCGCCGAGGAGGTCGCCCGGGCGTTCACGTGCTACTTCCACCTGTCGAACCTGGCCGAGGAGCACCACCGCGTCCGCGTGCTCCGGACCCGCTCGGACTCCTCCGGCGCAGCGGCCGACTCCTTCTCCGCGACCCTCGCCCGGCTCGTCGACGAGGTCGGTGCCGACGCCGCGGCGGAACGACTCGCGAACCTGCGGTTCCACCCGGTGCTCACCGCCCACCCGACCGAGGCCCGACGCCGGGCGGTCGCGACCACCATCCGCCGGATCGCCGACCTGTTGGACGCGCGCGACCGACCCGGCAACGAGGTCGCGGCCGCGGAGACCGAGCGCCGGATGCTCGAGGAGATCGAGACGCTCTGGCGCACCTCACCGCTCCGGACCACCCGGCCGACGCCGCTCGACGAGGTCCGCACCGCGATGAGCGTCTTCGACCAGACGCTCTTCGAGATCGTGCCGGAGGTCTACCGGCTGCTCGACGACCGGTTGCTCGGCGTCGACGCCGGACGGCGCCCGGTGCGCGCGCCCGCGTTCCTCCGTCTCGGCACCTGGATCGGCGGCGACCGCGACGGCAACCCGCACGTCACGGCGGCGGTCACCCGGCAGGCCGCCGAGATCGCCGCCGAGCACGTCCTCCTCGGGCTCTTCCGTGCGACGAGCCGCATCGGTGCCACGCTGACGCTGAGCGACCAGGACACCCCCGCGTCGGCAGCGCTCGCGGAGCTCGCCGCGGCCCAGCACGGGCTCGACGCGGACGTCCACGACCAGATCGGGATCCGGTCGCCGCAGGAGGTCCATCGACGCGTCCTGCTGTTCGCCGCGGCGCGCATCGACGCCACCCGGCGCGGCGACACCCCGCTCGCGTACGGCACGCCCGACGAACTGCTCGCCGACCTCCGCACCGTCCAGGACTCCCTCCGGGCTGCAGGCGCGCACCGCACCGCGAACGGCGAGCTGCAGAACCTGGTCTGGCAGGTCGAGACGTTCGGGTTCCACCTCGCCGAGCTCGAGGTCCGTCAGCACTCCCAGGTGCACCGCGCAGCACTCGAGGACGTCCGCGCGGCAGGTCCGACGTCGGACCGACTCGACCCGATGACCGTCGAGGTCCTCGCCGTGTTCGCGACCATCGCGCACCTGCAGACCCGCTACGGCGTGCACGCGGCCCGCCGGTACGTCGTGTCCTTCACCCGGTCGGCCGAGGACCTCGCGAACGTGCACGCCCTCGCCGAGGCCGCCGCCGAGCGGCACGGGATCGCCGTGCCGGTGCTCGACGTCGTCCCGCTGTTCGAGACCTTCGCGGACCTGCACGCCGCACCCGGGATCCTCGCCGAGGTCGTCCGCACCGAGGCCGTCCAGGCCAGGCTCGCGGCCACCGGCCGACAGCTCGAGGTCATGCTCGGGTACTCGGACTCGTCGAAGGACGTCGGCCCGGTGTCCGCGACGTTCGCGCTCCACGATGCCCAGGCGCGGATCGCTGCGTGGGCGCAGGAGAACGACATCGACCTGACGCTGTTCCACGGTCGTGGTGGGTCCCTCGGCCGTGGCGGCGGTCCGGCCAACGAAGCGGTCCTCGCGCAGCCGCCGGGATCCGTCGACGGCCGGTTCAAGATCACCGAACAGGGCGAGGTGATCTTCGCGCAATACGGCGACAAGACGATCGGCGCCCGGCACATCGAGCAGATGGCCGCCGCCGCCCTGTTCGCGTCCAGCCCGTCGAACGAGGCGGTGACGTCGGCCGCCGCGGAGCGCTTCGGGGCGTTGGCGCAGCGCATGGACGACGTCTCCCGGGCGGCGTTCTTCGACCTCGTCGAGGCCGACGGGTTCGCGCCGTGGTTCGCGACCGTGACCCCGATGGAGGAGATCGGGCTGCTGCCGCTCGGCTCCCGTCCGGCCCGGCGGGGGTTGTCGGTCGAGTCGCTCGAGGACCTCCGGGCGATCCCGTGGGTGTTCTCCTGGACGCAGGCGCGCATCAACCTCGCTGGGTGGTACGGCCTCGGTTCGGCGCTCGCCGCGGTCGGCGACGTCGAGGTCCTGCAGGACGCCTACCGGTCCTGGCCGCTGTTCTCGGCGATGATCAAGAACGTCGAGATGTCGCTCGCGAAGACCGACGAGGCGATCGCGCGCGAGTACCTCTCCCTCTCCGACCGCGACGACCTCGCGGCGAAGGTCCTCGACGAGATGGCACTCACCCGCAAGTGGGTCCTCGCGACGAGCGGCTCGGCGGACGTCCTCGCCGCCCGGCCGGTGCTCAGCCGCGCCGTCCGGCTCCGCAGCCCCTACGTCGACGCCCTGTCGCACCTGCAGCTCCGGGCGCTCCGCGCGATCCGCGGCGGGGACCCCGCGGCAGGGCGCGACCCGGACGACGCCGACCACCGGCTCCTCCTCCTCACGGTGAACGGGATCGCGGCCGGCCTGCAGAACACGGGCTGACGCCAGACCGGGTCGTCCTCGTCGGGCATAGCCTGGGCGCATGACGGCGAGGACGACGGGGGAGCGGATCGTCGCGAGGCTCCCACCGATCCTCCCCCTCGCGCTCATCGTCGGGGTGTCGCCGTTCGCCACGGACATGTACATCCCGGCCCTGCCGGCGATCGCTCGCGAACTACACACGACCACCGGCACGGTGCAGCTCTCCCTGACGGCGTTCCTCGTCGCGTTCGCGGTCGGCCAGGTCCTCGCCGGGCCGATCAGCGACGGCATCGGACGGCGGCGGATGCTCCTCGTCGGCACCGCCGTGTTCGCGCTCGCCTCGGTGGTCTGTGCGCTGTCGCCGGACATCGGCACGTTCCTCGTCGCGCGGGTGCTCGAGGGGCTCGCCGGGGCGATGGGCACGGTCGCCGGACGGGCGATGGTGACCGACGTGGCAGGACCGACCGTGCTCGCACGGGTCTTCGGCACGCTCGCCGCCATCAACGCCGTCGGGCCCGTCGTCGCGCCACTCGCGGGCGGAGCGCTCCTCACCGTCGGCACGTGGCGGCTCATGTTCGTCGTCCTGGCCGCGTTCGGGGCGGTGCTCTTCGTCACGGTGCTCCTCCGGTTCCCCGAGACACTCCCGCACGACCGACGCGGCGGGGTCGGCATCGGCGCCAACCTCCGCCGGATGGAGTCGCTGCTCCGCATCCCGCGGTTCCGGTGGTACCTCGTGACGGGGTGCCTCTCGACGATCGGGTTCTTCGGCTACATCGCGACGAGTTCCTTCGTGTTCCAGGAGCAGTTCGGCTTCAGCGAGGGGCTGTACACGATCGTGTTCGCGACGAACGCGACGATGATGATCGTCACGACCCTCGTGTTCCGGCGGATCGTCGGGCGGGTCGACGAGGACCGGTTGCTCGTCATCGGCCTGCTCGCCGGGACCATCGGGGCGGCGGGGGTGTTCGTCGGGGCGGTGGCCGGGCTCGGGGCGGCGGTGGTGTGGCCGTCGCTGTCGCTCGTGACGGCCGGGTGGGGCTTCGTGCTCCCCGCAGCGGCGACGCGGACGCAGGCCATCGGCCGGGCGGTGCCGGGGACGGCCGCGGCGCTGCAGGGCGGCCTGACGTTCGGGCTCGGCGGGCTCGGGACGCCCCTCGCCGGGGTGCTCGGCGGGACGGCGGTCGCGATGGGCGTGGTGATGCTCGGGTTCATCGGACTCGGTCTCGCGTCCCAGCTGTGGGCCCGGCACCGGGCCGGGTGAGCGGCGCGGGGGCCCGCTACGACGTGCGTCCGCCGCGCAGCAGCTCCGCGAGCACCGGCAGGGTCGCCGCGTCCTCGTGCTGGCCGCCGCCCTCGTGGCCGTTGAACGGGTACACGGTGATCTCCTTCGGTCCCGCGTAGGCGTTGTACGCCGCGAAGACCGTCGACGGCGGGCAGATCGGGTCCATCAGGGCGGTGGAGAACCACGCCGGCGCGGTGGCCCGCCGGGCGTGCACGACGCCGTCGAAGTAGGCGAGCGTGGCGAGCACCTGCTCGGTCCGGGGACGGTGCACCGCGAGGTACCGGCCGATCTCCTTGTACGGGTCGTTGTCCGTGACGACGACCGCCCGCGGGAAGTCGCAGAGGAACGGCACGCGCGGGAACACGCCCGCGAGCCCCTCGACGAGTCCGGCGACGGCGATGGCGAGACCGCCGCCCTGGCTCACGCCGAGGACCGCGACGCGCTCGGCGTCGACGAGGTCGATCGCCCGTGCGGCGTCGACCGCCCGCACCGCGTCCGTCGTGAGGCGGCGGTGGTAGTAGGTGCCCGGGGACTCGATGCCGCGGGTCATCATCCCGCCGACCGCGGGGCCCGAGCCGACCGGGTCCGCCGTGTCGCCGACCGCCCACCCGGCGCCCTGGCCCCTCGTGTCCATGAGCAGGTGCGCGTAGCCCGCGGAGGCCCACAACAGCCGCTCCGTCGGGAGTCCGCGGCCGCCGTTGTAGCCGATGTACTCGACGACCGCCGGCAACGGGCCGTCGGCACCCGCGGGGACGGTGAGCCACGCCCGCACCGGCTGGCCGTCGTGACCGGCGAAGGTCACGTCGAACACGCTGAGCGTCGTCAAGCCGGCGTCGACGGGGACGAGGCGGACGTCGATCGGGAACGCGCGAGCGGCGGACAGCGTCGCGGTCCAGAAGGCGTCGAAGTCCGGCGGTTCGACGACACTCCCGGTGTAGGAGCGGAGCTGGTCCTCGGGGAGATCGGTAAACAACGGCGTGCCTTCCTCGGTGCGGTCGGACCACGGTATCGTGGCTCCGTCCACGACGACGGACGACACCGGGGGAGCACCATGGCCGACGACCACGCGATCCCCGACGCCCCCGCGTTCCCCGTCTCGGTCGCCGACCACCCCGTCGTGCACGAAGCCGTCCGGCGCCTCGACGCCCTCGGCGACCGGCGGTTCGGCGCGACCCTCGTCCGCGCGCTCGACGACACCCTCCGGACGACGATCACGCGGATGCCCGACGGCACCGCCTTCGTCCTCACTGGCGACATCCCCGCGATGTGGCTCCGGGACTCGACGGTGCAGCTCGCTCCCTACCTCGCGCTCGTCGACGGCGACGAGTCGCTCCAGGCCCTCGTCGTCGCCGTCCTCCGGCGCCAGTACGCGCAGATCCGGAGCGACCCGTACGCGAACGCGTTCAACGCCGAGCCGTCCGGTGCCGCGCACGACCACGCCGACCTGTGCGACGACCCCTGGGTCTGGGAGGAGAAGTACGAGGTCGACTCCCTCGCGTTCCCCCTGCAGCTCGCCGAGCGGTTCACCCGGGCGACCGGACGGACGGACCACCTCGACGACGACTGGGCGGCGACGTGTCGCACGGTGATCGACCTGTGGCGCACCGAGCAGGACCACGCGGCTCGCTCCGCGTACCGGTTCGTCCGCCGCGACGTCCCCGTGACGGACACGCTGGCCCGGGACGGTGCCGGAGCCCCGGTCGGCGTGACCGGCATGACGTGGAGCGGGTTCCGTCCGAGCGACGACGCCTGCGTGTACGGCTACAACGTCCCGGCCAACCTGACGGCCGCCGCGGTGCTCGACGGTGTCGCGCGGCTCGCCACCGAGGTTCGGGGCGACGACGCGCTCGCCGAGTCGGCGTCCGAGCTCGCCGCGGAACTCCGGGAGGGCGTCGAGCGCCACGGGGTCGTGGACGGCACGCTCGCCTACGAGGTCGACGGTCTCGGCGGCGTCCTCCGCACCGATGACGCGAACATGCCGAGCCTGCTGTCCCTCCCGCTCACGGCCGGCATCCCGGCCGATGACGCCCGGTACCTCGCGACCCGGGACTTCGTGCTGTCCCCGGCGAACCCGACCTGGTACGCCGGCACCGCCGCACACGGCGTCGGCAGCCCGCACACGCCGCCGGACCACATCTGGCCGATCGCGATCGCGGTGGAGGGGCTCACGAGCCTCGACCCCGACGTCCGCCTCGAGCGGCTCCGGACGCTGCTCGACACGGACGCGGGGACGGGTGCGATGCACGAGTCGTTCCACATGGACGACCCGACGGAGTACACCCGCCCGTGGTTCTCCTGGGCGAACGCGATGTACGCCGAGCTGGCGCTCGACGTCGTCGGGCTCGGGACGCGGCGGCTCTGGGACGTCACCGCCGACTGAACCGCCCGACGGACCGACCGGACCACGGGTCGGCCGGGAGGCGCGGGGCGGTCCGGCCACGATCCTCCCGTCCGGCAGTGCACCGGTAGCCGGTTTCCGCACTGCGTCCAAGATCGGCTTCGGCCACGATGTCGTGACATGTCATGATCCTGCCGATGAGCAGCGAGCACGACCCCCGAGAACGGTTCGAGGCGGCCGGGTCGGATGCCGACGACGCGGTCGCCCTGTTCGCGGCCGAGTACCGCGGGAGCGGGTTCCGGGTCCGGGAGACCGGGGCGTTCTCGTACCGGCACACGATGATCGGCGGCGGTGGGATGCAGCTCCGCGGGTCCCGGTTCGGCGCTGCGATCGAGGGGGAGATCGAACCGGACGTCGACTACGTCGTCAACTGGCTGACGCGCGGTTCCGGCGTGTTGGACATCGGTCGCGACGAGGTCCGCATGCGCGTCGGACGGCCGCACATGTTCCCCACCGGGCGTCCCTACGGGTTCGCGCTCGCGGACGTCGAGCAGAACCTCGTCCACTTCGAGCGGCGCTTCCTCGAAGAGCTCGCGGCCGAACGTGCCGGCACGGAACCGGGACCGCTGTGGTTCGACCACCAGGCCACGCCGGACGGCGACGCGCTCGTCCGGTGGCGTGAGGCGGTCTCCGTCGCCGCGCGGACCCTCGCCGGTCGGGACGCGCCGACGCCCGTGCTGCTCACCGAGGTGTCGCTGGCCACCGCGCGGACTCTGCTCGCCACCTTCCCGCACCGCGTGCTCGCGCCCGCGACGCCGGCCGGGGGCAGGACCGGACGCGTCGGTGCCGCGGTCGAGTACATGCACGCGAACGCCGACCGGGGGATCACGACGACCGACGTCGCGCGCGCGGTCGGCCTGAGTGTCCGCGGGCTCCAACAGGCGTTCCAGCGGCAGCTCGGGGAGGCCCCGAACGCGGTGCTCCGCGGCATCCGGCTCGACCGCACCAGGGAGGACCTGCGACGCTCCGGCCCGTCCGACACGACGGTCGCAGCGATCGCACGGCGGTGGGGCTTCGGGCATCTCGGGCGGTTCTCGGCGTCGTACGCGGCCCGCTTCGGCGAGTTCCCCCGCGATACGCTGCACCGGTGACCCGGGAACCCGCCTCCGTCCGCTACGTCGTCGTCCCCGGGATCTGGAACTCCGGCGACACCCACTGGCAGACGCTCTGGGAACGGAGTTGGGGGGACCGGGCGGCCCGGATCGCTCCGTCGTCGTGGGAGCACCCGGACCGCGACGACTGGGTCGCGGCGATCGACGACGCCGTCCGGGCGAGTGCGGCGGCGGCCCCGGGCAGCGCGACGGTCATCGTGGCGCACAGCCTCGGGTGCCTCGCGGCCTGGGCCTGGCTCGAGCAGCACGACGTCGGCGGGCATGACGACGCCGTTCGGGGCGCACTGCTCGTCGCGCCGCCCGACCCGGACGCGTCCGCGTTCCCGGACGACGCGACGGGGTTCGGTGCCCCGCACGCGGCGGTCTCGACCCCGGTGCTCCTCGTCGCGAGCGCCGACGACCCGTTCTGCGCGATCGATCGGGCACGGGGGTTCGCGGCGACGCTCGGAGCGACGTTCGTCGACGTCGGCGACCTCGGTCACGTCAACGTCGCCAGCGGCCTCGGCGCCTGGCCCGCGGGACGCGACCTGCTCGGCCGGCTCCTCGGCGAGGCGGCGGACTCCTCGTCGTGACGGCGGGCACCGCGCGCTGACGAACCGGTCCGAGCGGACAGGCCGACGGGTGCCGTGGCGAGGTGCGACATGACACGGACTCCGGCGACACACCGCGGATCTCCCACAGATCGTCCGTCCCGATATTTATCATCCGCCTATGGACACGCAGCCAGGCACGCGCACGGCCCTCGTCGACCCGTTCGGCCGTGAGCTCGAGCAGTGGCTCCGCGACGCTCCCGCGACCACCTCGCCGTACATGCCGGACCTGGTCGTCCCGCCGGTCACCGGGCCGGTGCGGCGACCCGACGTCCCCGGGGACGAGATGCCCGCGGACGAGATGCCCGCGGACGAGCCGCACGGGGACGAGGTCGAGCAGCACCTGTCCGTCCCGACCGACGACCATCCCGCGGACGATGCCCCGGCCTTCCGACGCGACCGCGGTCGGCACGCGTCCGTCTGCGCCCCCTCGTTCCCGGAGCCGCCGGCGCGGATGGCCCTGGCCTTCGGCGACCTCGCGGTCGAGGTCGGCGCGTCGAGCGGGCGCACCACCATCGAACGCATCGACTTCATGGCGCAGGAACTCGACCGACGCGACGCGGACCTCGCTCGGCTCGCCGCGTGGGAGGCGCAGGTCGACGACAGCGACGACCCGGAGGTCGTCGCCGCGCGCGCGTTCGCCGCCGAGGCGTTCGCCGACATCCTGGCCGACGCGCTCGCGGAACGCACCGAACTCGCGGGCCGGGCGCGTCGCCGCGCCGCAGCGCCGCGCCTCCAGACCGCGACCGTGGGGTCGTCCGCGACCGTGGGGTCGTCCGCGACCGAGGGAACGTCCGCGATCGTGGGGTCGTCCGCGACGGGCCCCTCCTCGATCATCACGGCCACGCTCCGGACGGCACCGGACGCCGACGGCATCCTGCAGCCCGTGCTCGGCCCGCAGCGTCCGACGCCGCTCGTGCAGCCCGCGACCGGCCCGAACGCGATCCACCGGGCCGCGTTCGAGGAAGCGGTCCGCACGCACTCCGGGAACACCGGCGAGGTCCCGACGGTCTTCCCGCTCGGTCCCGTCGTCGACGAGACCCCGGCCACCACGGTCGCCACCGCGCGGCCGTCCTGGTGGGCGCGGTTCGTCGCCCGTCTGCTCCGCGTGGTGCGCCGCTGACGGCTGGCGGACCGGTCGTCGTCGGGCGCCGGTCCGGCCCCGGGGCGCTCGTCGGTAGACTCGGTCCGTGCCAACGCTCCGTGAGGTCCTCGATGTCGTCGACACGCTCTGGCCGCTCGGCGGTGCGGAGTCGTGGGACTCGGTGGGGCTCGTCTCGGGCGATCCGGACGCGGTCGTGGAGCACGTGCACCTCGCCGTCGATGCCGTCCCGGCCACGGCGCGCGAGGCCGTCGCGTCCGGCGCCGACCTGCTCCTCGCGCACCACCCGCTGCTGTTGCGCGGCGTGACGACCGTCGCCGAGTCCACCGCCAAGGGCGCCGTGGTGGCGACGCTGATCCGCGGCGGGTGTGCGCTCGTCGCGGCCCACACGAACGCGGACGTCGTCGCCACCGGCACGTCGGCGGTGCTCGCGGACGCGATCGGGCTCACCGAGCAGCGCCCCCTCGAACGCGGCGCCGACGCGGACGGTCTCGGCCGGGTCGGCGTGCTCGCCGAACCGACCACGCTCGGCGCCCTGGCACGACGCCTCGCCGACGTCCTCCCGGCCACGGCCTCGGGCGTCCGGGTGTCGGGCGACCACGACCGACCGATCCGCACCGTCGCACTCTGCGCGGGCGCGGGCGACTCGCTGCTCCGGAACGCCGAGGTGCTCGCAGCGGACGTCTACGTGACGAGCGACCTCCGGCACCACCCGGCGTCCGAGTTCCGCGAACAGGCGATGCTCACCGGCGGGCCGGCGCTCGTCGACACGTCCCACTGGGCGACCGAGTGGCTGTGGCTCGACGTCGCCGCAGCCGAACTGCGGGCCGCGGCCGGTGTGCGCGTCACGGTGAGCGACCTCCGGACCGACCCGTGGGACTTCGCGGTGCTGCCCGTCCAGACCTCCACCCACACCGAAGGAGCCTCCGCATGAAGGCAGCCCCGGAGGACCAGGTCCTCCTCCTCGACCTCCAGCGCCACGACAACGACGTCACGCGCATCGCCCACCGCATCACCGCGCTGCAGAAGGGTGCGGAGCTCGCCGAGCTCGGACAGCGGACCGCCGCCGTCCGTTCCGAGTACGGCTCGGCGACCGGCGACGTCGAGGACGCCGAGCGCGACCTCGCCCGCCTCGAGTCGGACTCCGCCACCGTGCAGGCGCGCCTGGAACGGGACACCACCCTGCTCCAGCACGCCTCGAGCAGCAAGGACGTCGCCGGGCTCGAGAGCGAGATGTCGAGTCTGCAGCGTCGCCTCGGGGACCTCGAGACCAGCGAGCTCGAACTCATGGAGCGGATGGACACCCTCCGTGCCCGCGTCGGCGACCTCGGCACGCAGCTCGCCGAGCTCGACGCGCGCCAGGCGACCCTCGCCAGGAACCGCGACAGCGGCATCGCGTCGCTGACCGAGGACCGTGCGCACATCGAGGCGAACCGGGCGGCGATCGCCGACCGCGTCCCCGCCGACCTGTTGGCGCTGTACGAACGGCAGCGTGCCCGGTACGGCTTCGGGGCGAGCCTGCTCCAGGGTGGGGTGTCCCTGGCGTCCGGGGTCGCGCTCGGCTCGTCGGACCTCGCCGCGGTCCGTGCGTCCGCGCCGGACGACGTCCTCCTGTGCCCCGACAGCGAGGCGATCCTGGTCCGCACGGACGAGTCCGGGCTGTAGCGGTCCCGCCAGCCGGTAGGCTGCTCTCTGCAGACGGGTCGGTGAGGCGGTCGCGTCACCTCTCCGGAGGTGCCGAGGAACGTCCGGGCTCCGCAGAGCAGGGCGGTGGGCAACACCCACCCGGGGCAACCCGCGAGACAGTGCCACAGAGAACAGACCGCCGTCGGGGCAACTCGGCGGTAAGGGTGAAACGGTGGTGTAAGAGACCACCAGGGGTCCGGGTGACCGGATCCGCTCGGTAAACCTCGCCCGGAGCAAGGTCAGACAGAGGACGTCGAAGCTGCTCGCTGAGTCCTCGGGTGGACCGCTGGAGGCCGACGGCGACGTCGGTCCGAGATAGATGGCCGTCACCGCCGCGAGAGCGGCGGGACAGAACCCGGCGTACGGCCGGCCCGTCTGCACGAACCCCGCATCCGCGGGGTCCGCATCCGCGGGGTCCGCACGCGGGGCGCCGCCGCCGGGTTCCCTCGGCGTCAGGCCTTGGACCCCGAGGCGAGCGCCGCCGCGCCGATGATGCCGGCGTTGTTGCGGAGCGTCGCGGGGATGATCTTCGCGTGCAGGTCGAGGAGCGGCAGGAATTCCTCGTGGTGCTTCGAGATGCCACCGCCGACCACGAAGAGCTCGGGGGAGAGGTACGCCTCGAGGTGCGAGTAGTACTTCTGCAGGCGCTTCGCCCAGTGCTTCCAGGACAGGTCGTCGCGCTCCTTGGCGGCGTAGGAGGCCTTCGTCTCGTAGTCGACGCCGTCGATCTCGATGTGTCCGAGCTCGGCGTTGACGATGAGCACGCCGTCGTTGATCAGCGCGGTGCCGATGCCGGTCCCGAGCGTCGTCATGATGACGAGCCCGTCGACGCCCTTGGCCGCCCCGAACTGCTGCTCGGCGAACCCGGCGGCATCCGCGTCGTTGACGAAGTGGATCTGCCGGCCGAGCTCCTTCTCGAACAGTGCTTCGGCCTCGAAGCCGATCCACTTCTTCGACACGTTCGCCGCGGACATCGTCCGGCCCTGCTGCACGACCGCGGGGAAGCAGACGCCCACCGGGGCATCCGCGTCGACGCCGAGCTCGTTGACGATCTCGACGACGACGGCGACGATGTCGTGCGGCTTGCCGCCGTCCGGGGTCGCCTTCTTGATCCGATCGGTGGTCAGCTCGCCGGACTCGGTGTCGACGATCGCCCCCTTGATGCCCGTGCCGCCGATGTCGACGCCGACCGCGAGAGATGCCATGGTGTGTTGCCTTCCGGGAGGTCCAGCTGGGAGGGGAGGGGGTCAGGAGACGGTGAGGAGCTCGACACCGCGCTCGGTGACGAGCATGGTGTGCTCGAACTGCGCGGTGACGGACTTGTCGCGGGTGGAGACGGTCCAGTCGTCCGCCCAGATGTCCGCTGCGATGCCGCCGAGGGTGAGCATCGGTTCGATGGTGAACACCATGCCGGTCTCGATCACGGTGTCGTACTGCGGGGCGTCGTGGTGGGGGATGATGAGCCCCGAGTGGAAGGCACGACCGACGCCGTGGCCGGTGTAGTCGCGGACGACGCCGTAGCCGAAGCGCTTCGCGTAGGACTCGATGGCCCGGCCGATGACGTTGACCTGGCGACCGGGGGCGACGGCGCGGATGCCGCGGTGCATGGCCTCCTCGGTGCGTGTCACGAGGTCCTGGACCTCCTGGGACGCGCTCCCGACGATGAACGTGCGGTTCGTGTCGCCGTGCATGCCGTCCTTGTAGGCGGTGACGTCGATGTTGACGATGTCGCCGTCCTCGAGCACGGTGTCGTCGGGGATGCCATGACAGATGACCTCGTTGACGCTCGCGCAGAGCGACTTCGGGTACCCGCGGTAGCCGAGCGTCGACGGGTAGGCACCGTGGCCGACGATGAACTCGTGGCCGATCCGGTCGAGCTCGTCGGTGGTGACCCCGGGGACGATCGCGGCGGCGACGGCGTCGATCGCCTGGGACGCGATCCGGCCCGCCGTGCGGATCCGCTCGACCTCGTCGGGGGTGTACGTGTCGCCGAGGCCGTGCTCGTGTGGTTCGACCCGGCCGACGTACTCCGGCCGCGCGATGCCCTGCGGGACCTGGCGGAGGGGGGAGATCCGGCCGGCGGTCAGGTGTCCGTGTTCGTCCCGGGGCATGGTGACGAGTCTAGCCAGCGCGACGGGGCGGCTCGGTCGCGGTCCGTCCGCTATGGGTACGCTCTGGCGCATGAGTGACGAGCGCATCGAGTCCCAGTGGTGGTTCAACGACAAGACCGGCCAGGCCGAGCAGGGCCCGCAGTCCCCGCAGCGCGACCGGATCGGTCCGTTCGCGACGCGCGAGGAGGCCGAGCACGCCCTCGACCGCATCGCGAAGAACAACGAGCAGTGGGACGCAGAATCCTGACGATCGCTGACGCGACCAGATGACGGAGTGGAGGGACGGTGCGGGCATGCACCGTCCCTCCCGTCCGTCGGTGGCCTACTCGAAGGACTCGGGCCGGTACGTGATCGGCAGGCGGCGGTCGCGGCCGAAGGCCATGCCGGAGATCTTCGGGCCGATCGCACCCTGCCGGCGCTTCCACTCCGAGCGGTCGACGAGCTTCGTGATCTCGGCGACGGTGTCGGCGTCGAACCCGTCCGCGACGATGTCCGCCGCACCCTGCGCCTTGGTGATGTAGCGGTCGAGGATCGCGTCGAGCACCGGGTACGGCGGCAGCGAGTCCTCGTCCTTCTGGTCGGGGCGGAGCTCCGCCGACGGCGGCTTCGAGATCGAGTTCTCCGGGATCGGCTCGGTCTGCCCGAGGCTCGCCGCGTGCGCGTTCCGCCAGCGGGCGAGGTCCCACACCATGGTCTTCGGGACGTCCTTGATCGGGGCGAACCCGCCGACCGAGTCGCCGTAGATCGTCGAGTAGCCGACGCTCAGCTCGGTCTTGTTGCCGGTGGTGAGCACGAGGTGTCCGTCGAGGTTCGACAGCCCCATCAGGACGAGTGCGCGGGCGCGGGCCTGGATGTTCTCCGCCGCGAGCCCGGTGAGGTGCAGCTGGTCCTCGTACGGCCGCACGAGGTCGACGATCGCCTCGGTCCGGTACTGGACGCCGAGGCGCTCGGCGACGTCGTCGGCGTCGGAGCGCGAGTGGTCCGAGGACCACTGCGACGGCATCGAGACGCCGAACACGCTGTCCGGGCCGATGGCGTCGACGGCGATCGCGGCACACACCGCGGAGTCGATGCCGCCGGAGAGCCCGAGGATGACCGAGCGGAACCCGTTCTTCCGGACGTAGTCGCGCGTCCCGAGGACGAGCGCGTCCCAGATCTGCCGGAGGTCCTCGGTCTCCACGGCGATGTCGGCGGGACGCGCCGGACGGTCGCCGGGTCCCCGGTCACCCGCGGTGGTGTCCGGGGCGTCGAGGCTGACGCGCTGGACGTCCTCCGTCACCACCGGATCGGTCGCGGCCGCGGGCTCGACGTCGACGACGAGCAGGTGCTCCTCGAACCGCGGTGCCCTGGCGAGGATCGTGCCGTGCTCGTCGACGACGACACTGTCGCCGTCGAAGACCAGGTCGTCCTGGCCGCCGACGATGTTGACGTACGCGACGACGGTGTCCGACTCGGTGGCCCGGCGGGTGACGAGGGGGAGTCGGACCTCGTCCTTGTCGGCCACCCACGGGGACGCGTTCACGACGAGGAGCAGCCCCGCGTCGGCGTCGAGCACGCGGGCGACCGGGCCACCGTCGCGCCAGAGGTCCTCGCAGATGATGATCGCCACGTCGACGTCCGCGATGCGTGCGACCAGGAGGTCGTCGCCGGGGATGAACACCCGGTACTCGTCGAACACGGAGTAGTTCGGCAGGTGGTACTTGGCCGTCGTCGCGACGACGCGGCCGTGCTGCAGGATGCTCGCGCAGTTCTTCGCGATCGCGGTCGGCGCCGTCGAGACGTCGACGGCACGCGGCTCGAAGGGTCCGTCCGGGTGGCCGACCACGACGGGGACGTGGCCGAGGCCTGCTTCCTCGAGGCGACGTGCGAGGGTCTCCACGGCCTCCCGTGCGGCACGGAGGAACGACGGCCGGGACGCGAGGTCCTCGATGGGGTAGCCGGAGATCGCCATCTCGCCGGCGGCGACGAGGTCGGCGCCCTGCGCCGCCGCGTCCCTGGTCGCGGCGAGGATGCCGTCCGCGTTGCGTGCGAAGGCCCCGACGACGGGGTTGGTCTGGGCGAGCGCCAAGCGGAGTCGGGGCATGACCACTACCCTAGTGAGGACCGCGGGGAGCGTCCCGCGTGCTGTGGGAGAGGGCGTTGATGGACAAGCAGACGGACTTCGTGCTCCGCACCATCGAGGAGCGCGGCATCAAGTTCATCCGACTCTGGTTCACGGACGTCATCGGCACGCTCAAGTCCGTGGCGATCGCTCCCGCCGAGGTCGAAGGCGCCTTCGCCGAGGGCATCGGGTTCGACGGCTCCGCGATCGAGGGCCTGACCCGCTCCTACGAGGCCGACGTGCTCGCGCACCCGGACCCCTCCACGTTCCAGATCCTGCCCTGGCGCGGCGAGGTCGACCCCACCGCCCGGATGTTCTGCGACATCACGACGCCGGACGGCCAGCCCGCCGTCGCCGACCCCCGCAACGTACTCAAGCGGACGCTCGCCCGGGCCGGGGAGCGCGGGTTCACGTTCTACACCCACCCCGAGGTCGAGTTCTACCTGCTGAACTCGCGGAACCTCAAGCACGGCAAGCCGGACCCGGTGGACAGCGCGGGGTACTTCGACAACGTCCCGGGCGGGAGCGCGCACGACTTCCGTCGTCGGTCCGTCCGGATGCTCGAGGACCTCGGCATCTCCGTGGAGTTCAGCCACCACGAGGCCGGCCCCGGGCAGAACGAGATCGACCTGCGCTACGCCGACGCCCTGACGACGGCCGACAACATCATGACCTTCCGCACCGTGGTGAAGGAGGTCGCCATCGAGCAGGGCGTCTACGCGACGTTCATGCCGAAGCCGATCTCCGGCCAGCCCGGTTCCGGGATGCACACGCACCTGTCCCTGTTCGAGGGCGACCAGAACGCCTTCTACGAACCCGGTGCCGAGTACCAGCTCTCGACGATGGGGCGCCAGTTCATCGCGGGGCTCCTCAGGCACGCGCCTGAGATCACCGCCGTCACGAACCAGTTCGTGAACTCCTACAAGCGGCTCTGGGGCGGCGACGAAGCCCCCTCGTTCGTGACGTGGGGGCACAACAACCGATCGGCGCTCGTACGTGTCCCGTTGTACAAGCCGAACAAGGGCCAGTCGAGCCGCGTCGAGTACCGCGCCATCGACTCCGCTGCGAACCCGTACCTGGCGTTCTCGTTGCTCCTCGCGGCCGGCCTCAAGGGCATCGAGGAGGGCTACGAGCTCCCGGCCGAGGCCGAGGACAACGTCTGGAGCCTCACCGACGCAGAGCGCCGTGCCCTCGGGTACAGCCAGCTCCCCGCGAGCCTCGACCACGCGCTCAGCCTGATGGAGGACTCCGAGCTCGTCGCGGAGACGCTCGGGGAGCAGGTGTACAACTTCGTGCTGCTCAACAAGCGGCAGGAGTGGAAGGCGTACCGCGACCAGGTCACGCCGTTCGAGCTGGACACGAACCTCGGGATGCTCTGAGGCCTCCGGGCCCCCATCGGACGGATGACATGAGCGACACCACGACGACGGCGTCGAGGAGCGTGCTCGCCCGGCTCGGTTTCGCCGACCTGTCGGAGAGCCGGGACCGGATCGCGGCACTCCAGGCGCGGACCGACCTCGCGGCTCCGTTCCGGGTCGTCGAGTGGCCGGAGCTCTGGGGCCAGACCGCCGACCCGGACGGGGCGCTCCGTGCGGTCGACCGGCTCCTCGAGGTCGCGCCCGGCGCGATGCACGCGATCCTCGCGGACGACGCGGCGACCGAGCGGCTCGTGCGGCTGACGGGCGCGTCGGTCGGTCTCGCGGACTTCCTCCACCGACGCCCCGCCGAGCTGACGCTCCTCCTCGAGCCGGTCATCGCACCGTGGACCCAGGACGCGTACCGCGACTCCCTGGCGGCCGCGGTGGACGGCGGGACCGGAGAGGAGGCGCGACTCCGGTTGCGGGTCCGGTACCGCCGCCACCTGGCGCAGATCGCGTTGTTCGACGTCCTGAGCCTGTCCGCGACCGCGGCGTTCCCGGCCGTCGCCAGGGGGCTCGCCGACCTCGCCGGGGCGGCGCTCGACGTCGCGGTCGACATCGCGCGACGCGAGGTCCCGTTCCCCGCGGCGGAGGTCCGGGCGACCCCGCTCGCGGTCATCGCGATGGGCAAGGCCGGCGCGCGGGAGCTCAACTACGTCAGCGACGTCGACGTCATCTTCGTGACCGAGCCGGTCGCGGCCGACGACGCCGCGGGCACGCCCGCGATCGGCACGGACCGGGCGGTCCTCATCGCGACGCGACTGGCCATCGCGGCGACGCACGCGATCACCGACCTCGCCGTCGAACCCGCCCTGTGGGAGGTCGACGCGAACCTCCGGCCGGAGGGCAAGGACGGGGCGCTCGTCCGCACCCTCGACTCGCACCTGGCGTACTACGGCCGGTGGGCGCGGCAGTGGGAGTTCCAGGCGCTCCTCAAGGCGCGGGCGATCGCGGGCTCCGTCGAGCTGGGGGAGCGCTACGTCGAGGCCGTCGCACCGTTCGTCTGGCGGTCGTCGGCATCCCCGGGGTTCGTCGAGTCGGTGCAGCACATGCGGGAGCGGGTCACCCACCACATCCCGGACGACGAGGTCGATCGGCAGCTGAAGCTCGGTCCGGGCGGACTCCGCGACGTCGAGTTCACCGTCCAGCTCCTGCAGCTCGTGCACGGCCGGACCGACGACACCGTGCGGCAGCGCGCGACGCTCGACGCGATGGCGGCGCTCACCGAGGCCGGGTACGTCGGTCGTCCCGAGGCCGCGCGGTTCGGCCCGGACTACGCGCTGCTCCGCGTGCTCGAACACCGCATCCAGCTGCGGCGGCTCCAGCGGACGCACCTGATGCCCTCCGACGAGGAGGACCTGCGGATCCTGGCACGGTCGAGCGGCCTCGCGGTCGGTGCCGCCTCCCTCGTCGAACGGTGGCGCGCCGTGAAGCTCGAGGTGCGCGGGCTCCACGAGCGGCTGTTCTACCGCCCGCTCCTCTCCGCCGTGGCGTCCACGACCGAGGACGGCATCGTGCTGACGAGCGACCAGGTGCGCGATCGCCTCGCCGGCGTCGGGTTCCTCGACCCGGACGGCGCGCTCGACCACATCCGGGCGCTGACCCAGGGCGTGTCCCGGCGTGCCACGATCCAGCGGACCCTCCTGCCCGTGCTCCTCCGGTGGATGGCGGAGGGACCGGCCCCCGACCGGGCGCTGCTCGCGTTCCGACGACTCAGCGACTCCCTCGGCGAGTCCAACTGGTTCCTGCGGATGCTCCGGGACTCCTCCGGCGCCGCGCACAGCCTCATGACGGTGCTGTCGGAATCGGCGTTCCTGTCCGGGCTGCTCGAGCGCATCCCGGAGGCGGCGCGGTGGCTCGACGACCCGGAGGCCCTCCGGCCGCGATCGTCCGCCTCGCTCCTCGCCGAGGTCGCCGCGACGCTTGCGCGGCACCGCGACGACGACGACGCGGCGGCGGCGACCCTGCGCGCGGCCCGCCGACGCGAGACGCTCCGGCTCGGCATCACGGCGGTGATCGGCCGGATCCGGGTGACCGACCTCGGCACCGCGCTCACCGACGTGTCCGAGGCGATGCTCACCGGCGCGCTCGCCCTGGCCCGTCGGGGCACTCCGGACCCGGTCCCGGCCGTGGTCGACGCCTCGCCCGCCCCGTTCGAGTTCGGGATCGTGGCGATGGGCCGGTTCGGCGGACGGGAGCTCGGGTTCGGGTCGGACGCCGACATCCTCTACGTCTACCGGGCCGACGGGTGGGACCGGCAGGTCGCCGCACAGGCCGCCGCGCGCATCGTGACGCGCATCAACCGCTTCACCGAGGACGCGCTGTTCCCCTTCGACCTCGACATCGACCTGCGGCCGGAGGGGAAGAACGGCACGCCGGTGCGCACGCTCGAGTCGTACGCGGCGTACTACGCGCGGTGGTCGCTGACGTGGGAGGCGCAGGCGCTCCTCCGGGCTCGTGGCGCCGTCGGTGACGAGCGGCTGCTCCGGAACTTCGAGCACCTCGCCGACCTCACCCGGTACCCGGAACGGATCGGCGCGCAGGAGGTCCGCGAGGTGAAGCGGATCAAGGCCCGGGTGGAGTCCGAGCGGCTGCCGCGCGGCGCCGACCCGGCACGGCACCTCAAGCTCGGCCGCGGGTCACTGAGCGACGTCGAGTGGTTCGTCCAGCTCCTCCAGCTCCGGCACGCGCTGGACGTGCCGGGTCTCCGCACCACGGCGACGCTCTCGGCGCTCCGGGCGGCCGCGACCGCCGGGCTGGTGCTGCCGGTGGACGCCGAGCGGCTGGAGGCGGCGTGGCTGTTGGCGTCGCGGGCGAGGAGCGCGCTCGTCCTGTGGTCCGGCCGGACGACCGACGTCCTGCCGTCGGATCGTTCCCAGCTCGACGGGGTGGCACGGTTGCTCGAGTACCCGCCGGGGTCGGCGTCCGAGCTCGAGCAGGACTACCTCGCCACCACACGACGGGCGCGGCAGGTGTTCGAGCGGGAGTTCTACGGGCGGCCGGACGACCAGCCGACACCCTGAGGACCCGTCCGACACGCCCGGGATGTCAATTTCGGGTGGCGGGCGGCGAGGCTCCCGAGGTTAAATCCTCGTGTCGGGAACCGTCCCCCGTTCCGGCGGGACCTGTACCCCTGCTCATCGTGCGTCCGGCACTGTGGGCAGGTTCCGACCTCGATGACGGCCACCGCGCAGGATTCCACCCCCGAACGGGGCGCATGGCAACGCCGGAACGCCGCCTGACCAGGGGTTTTCGGGATGGCTCGAGCCTGAGGGGACCCTCCGGTCGCGTCGGTCTGAGTCCGGGACCGGCTCCCGGCGTGTCCTCCGATCTGCCGTCAGCACCACGGTGGACAACCGATGTGGACAGAACGGTGGACTGACATGTACCCCGTAACGCGTTGGTAACACCCCCGTGTGCGGGCCGCGTTGCGGGATGTCGCACCCGCCGGGTCAAATGGAGGCACCCGAACCGACCCCGATTTCCCGATGGTGCGAAATCTCCCCCTCGAACGTTGAAGCAGGGATCGATGTTCACTTTCATCCTCCAGATCCGACAGATGGTCGACGGTCACCCGGAGTTCTACCTGTTCGCCGTGTACTCGGCGATCATCTGGGTGCTCTGGATCGCCAAGGTCGTCCTCTCCGCCCGCTACCGCCCGTTCACCGGGACCTACACCGGCACGACGAGCGTCGTCGTGCCGGTCGTCGACGAACCCCTCGACCTGTTCCGCGACGTCATCGGCCGCATGGTCGAGCAGCGTCCCGGCGAGATCATCGTGGTCATCAACGGGAAGCCGAACGAGGGCCTCGTCGAGGTGTGCGAGGAGTTCGCGCCGCTCGTCACCTGGACCCACACCCCGATCCCCGGCAAGCGCAACGCCGTGGCGATCGGGACCGAGATGTCGACAGGCGACATCACGATCCTCGTCGACTCCGACACGGTCTGGACGTCGGGCACGCTCGAGGAGCTCGTCAAGCCGTTCGCGGACGAGTCCGTCGGCGGTGTCACCACCCGCCAGCGGATCCTCGAGCCCGAGCGCAGCTGGATCACCCGGTGGGCGGACTGGCTCGAGAACTCCCGGGCCCTCTACTCGATGCCGGCGCAGAGCGTGCTCGGGCAGATCGGGTGCCTGCCCGGCCGGACGATCGCGTTCCGGCGGAACATCCTCGCCCGGGTCATGGACAAGTTCATGACGGAGAAGTTCATGGGCGTGTTCCTCGAGGTCTCCGACGACCGGACGCTCACCAACCTGACGTTGAAGGAGGGCTACCGGACCGTCTACCAGTACACGTCGCTCGTCTACACGGACGCGCCCCTGCAGGTGAAGAAGCTGTTCAAGCAGCAGCTCCGGTGGGCCCGCGGTTCGCAGTACAACACGCTCCGGATGCTGCCGTGGATGCTCGGGCACGCCCCGGTCCTCGCGGCGTTCTTCCTCACCGACATCATCCTGCCGTTCATGCTCTTCGGCGTCATCGCGGGGTGGATCTACCGCGCGTTCACCGGGCAGGGCGAGAACCTGTACCAGGGCATCCTCCAGCAGTACGGGTTCTCGACGGGGTTCGTCTACGTCGCCGCGCTGATGGTGGTCTCGAGTGTGCTGAGCATGGCGATCCGGCAGATGCGGCACCTCGCCGAGAAGCCGTCGGACTTCTTCCGGCTCCCGATGTTCATCATCGTCTCCACCTTCTTCCTGATGCCGATCCGGCTGCTGGGCTTCTTCCGGCTCGCCCACGCGAGCGGCTGGGGGACCCGGGCCGGCGCCTACGCCGGTGGCCCGATGGAGTCCGGACCGGCCTCGCCGGTCCCCGGGATGGACCAGACACCGGTCAGTCCGATCGACCGGATCGACGAGGTGCGTCAGCCCGCCGTCGACGACGAGTTCGACGCGATGTTCGGGTTCGCGGCACCGCGCCCGGCCGTGTCCGCGGACGCGGACGTCACCACCCGATCCACCGCCACGGCGCTCGCCACACGTCGCGAGACCACCCGCGAAGCCCGCATCGCGCGGAAGGCCGCCGTGACACCGGCCAAGCGCGTCAACCCCTACGCGGTGATCCCGTACCTCATCGGTGCGGCGATCCTCGTCCTGGAGGCACTCACCATTGTCTAGTCCCATGCACCACACCGCATCGTGGTGGGCCCCGTCGAGCAAGCACGCCAAGCGCACCGCCGTCGGGACCGCCGCGATCGTCGTCGCCCTGTCCCTCATCACCTGGACCGTCTGGGCGTCCCCGTCCGGCCCGGTGAGCACTGCGGTGCACCACGCACTCGGCGTCGACACCGCCGCGGAGAAGACCGCCCGGAAGGCCGCGACGGCGGACGCACTGCAGGTCAAGCTCGACGCCGCGCAGCAGCAGATCTGGAAGCTCGAGGGTCAGCTGCACACCGCGAACACCTCCGGGGCCTCCCGCGCCGAGCAGATCGCGACCCTCCAGCAGCAGCTCCGATCCGCGCAGTCCGCACTCGGGAGCGCGAAGGCGGCCGCCGCGAGCATCGGCACGGGCGGCGCCGGAGCAGCCGCCGGGAGCAGGGCCGGAGGAGCGTCGCACACCGTGACCGCCGGCACCAAGCCCGCGGCGACCGGGACCGCCGGACCGTCCCGGACCCCAACGGCGAGCACACCCGTGGCACCGACCAAGGCCGAGGTCCTCGCGCAGCAGTCCCGCTGGTACGGGCTCTACACGGCGCAGTCGCCCTTCAACTGGGCCGAGTACGACCAGGTGTCCCGACAGGTCGGGACCGCCACGAACATGGACGGGTACTTCCAGGGCTTCGACCAGGCGTTCAACGCGAGCGCCGTACAGCGCTCGTGGGCGAACGGCCGCCTGCCGGTGATGACGTGGGAGACCACGCCGGCCCTGTCCGGGAACGACGCGCCGTACGTCGCCGGCTACACGAACGCGGACATCATGGGACCGGCGTTCAAGGACTACATCACGCAGTACGCGAAGGCGGTCGCCGCGAACGGGCAGCCGATGGTCATCCGGTTCGACCACGAGATGAACGGCACCTGGTACAACTGGTCCGAGGGTGCGCCGCGGAAGGACCCCGTCACCGGAGCCGTCACCTACCCGAACGCCAAGGGCAGCTACGTCGCGATGTGGCAGTACGTCCACACGATCTTCCAGGAGCAGGGCGCGAACGACTACGTGATCTGGGACTGGTCCCCGTCACGCATCGACAAGCTCGGCAACAAGGACCGGATGACGCCCGCGTACCTCGCTGCCTACTACCCGGGCCCGGAGTACGTCGACTGGGTCGGGATGAGCGGGTACTACCGCAGCGCGACCGAGACGCCGACGTTCGCGAACACGTTCGGCGCGACCCTGGCCCAGGTCCGCGGCATCGCGCCCGGCAAGGGGATCTTCCTCGCCGAGATCGGCGCCACCGAGTCCGGGACGACCACGCAGAAGGCCGCGTGGCTCAGCTCCCTCTTCGACGCCCTGGCGGACCCCGCGAACGACGACGTGATCGGCTTCGCGTACTTCAGCGAGGTGGCGACCACTTACGTCGACGGCGTCCGGAGCACCAACGACTGGCGTCTCAACTCCCGCCCGGACAGCCTCGCGGCGTTCGCGGCCGGGATGCGGCGAACCGACACCAACTTCGACCTGCAGGAGGTCACGCAATGACGAACGACACCGACTCGACATCCGCGGACACGCGGCCGGCACCCCGCATCAGCGTCATCGGCACCGGCTACCTCGGCGCCACGCACGCGGCGGCGATGGCCGAGATGGGGTTCGACACGATCGGCGTCGACGTCGATCCCGCAAAGCTCGCCGCCCTCGCGGCCGGCAAGGTCCCGTTCTTCGAGCCCGGGCTCCCCGAGCTCATCACGAAGCACGTGGCGACCGGCAGGCTCCGGTTCACCGCGGACATCGCCGAGGCGGTCGCCGCGAGCGACGTGCACTTCATCTGCGTCGGCACACCCCAGCGCGCGGGATCGCACGCCGCGAACTTGACGTACGTCGAGACCGCGACGCGGAACGTCGCCGAGAACCTGACGCACCCCGGCCTCATCGTCGGCAAGTCGACGGTGCCGGTGGGGACCGCGGCGCGGCTCCGGACCCTCGTCGCGGAGTTCGCGCCGCAGGGCATCGAGGCTGAGCTGATCTGGAACCCCGAGTTCCTGCGCGAAGGCAAGGCGGTCGAGGACACGCTCCGCCCGGACCGCCTCGTCTGGGGCGGGGCGTCGCCGGCCGCCGACGCCGTCATCCGCGAGGTCTACGCCGAGCCGCTCGCCACGGGCACGCCGGTCATCGCGACGGACCTGGCGACCGCCGAGCTCGTCAAGGTGAGCGCGAACGCCTTCCTCGCGACGAAGATCTCGTTCATCAACGCCATCTCCGAGCTGTGTGACATCGCCGGGGCGGACGTCAGCACGCTGGCCGACGCGCTCGGCCACGACGAACGGATCGGTCGGAAGTTCCTGAACGCCGGTCTCGGGTTCGGTGGTGGCTGCCTCCCGAAGGACATCCGCGCCCTCATGCACCGCTCGACCGAGCTCGGCGCACAGCGTGTCGTCGGACTCATGCAGCAGGTCGACGAGATCAACATGGGGCAGCGGCAGCGGGTCATCGACATGGCGATCGAGGCCGCGCAGGGCTCCGTCCTGAACCGTCGGATCGCGGTCGTCGGCGCGGCGTTCAAGCCCCTGACCGACGACGTCCGGGACTCGCCGGCGCTCAACGTCGCCGCGGCGCTGCACCTCCGCGGTGCGCAGGTCTCGCTGTGGGACCCGGAGGCGGTGGAGACCGCACGGCGGAGCTTTCCGACCCTGACGTACTCCGACACGATGGCGGGTGCGATCGAGGGCGCCGACATGGTGCTGGTGCTCACCGAATGGGACGACATCATCGGGGCCGACCCGGTCGCGCTCGCGACGATCGTCGGCCGTCCGGTCGTCATCGACGCCCGGAACTGCATCCCGGTCGCGGACTGGGTCGCAGCGGGCTGGACGGTGCGGTCCCTGGGTCGGGCCACCCCGGTCACGGGTGCACCCGTGAGCGTCGCCGCCGGAGCGTCGGACCTCCTCGCCACGTCCCGCTAGTCGGGCACCGGGCCCGGCCGGGTCCCGGCCGGGCCCTGCTCCCGCGAGTGAGCAGCAATCGTCGCCTCCGGGCCCCCCACCCGACGATTGCTGCTCACTCACGGGGTGCAGGTGGGCGCCACCACCGAACTGGAGGCACGGGGCGGCGCCGACCCGCGCCTCCCGTCCGGTTCCTGCTCGCCGTGCGGCCGACCGCCACCAACGAGGAAGGGCCCCGCAACCTGTCGGATGCGGGGCCCTTCTGGCGACAGCTCAGACGCCGAAGTACATCTCGTACTCGAACGGGTGCGGGCGCTGCGCGTACGGGAGGATCTCCTTCTCGTACTTGTAGTCGATCCACGTGCGGATGAGGTCCTCGGTGAACACGTTGCCCTTGAGCAGGAACTCGTGGTCCGCCTCGAGGGCCGCGAGGGCCTCCTGCAGGGACGACGGCACCTGGGGGATGTTCTTGGCCTCCTCCGGCGGGAGCTCGTAGAGGTCCTTGTCGACCGGCTCGTGCGGCTCGATCCGGTTCTGGATGCCGTCGAGGCCCGCCATCATCTGGGCGGCGAATGCGAGGTACGGGTTGCCCGAGGCGTCCGGTGCACGGAACTCGATGCGCTTGGCCTTCGGGTTCGTCCCGGTGATCGGGATGCGGATCGACGCCGAGCGGTTGCCGGCCGAGTAGACGAGGTTGACCGGAGCCTCGAAGCCCGGGATCAGCCGGTGGTACGAGTTGATGGTCGGGTTCGTGAACGCGAGGACGGCCGGCGCGTGCTTCAGCAGCCCGCCGATGTACCACCGTGCCAGGTCGGACAGGCCGCCGTAGCCGTTCTCGTCGTAGAAGAGCGGCTCGCTGCCGTTCCAGAGCGACTGGTGGGTGTGCATGCCCGACCCGTTGTCGCCGAACAACGGCTTCGGCATGAAGGTCGCGACCTTGCCCCACTGCTCGGCCGTGTTCTTCACGATGTACTTGAACTTGAGGATGTCGTCCGCCGCGTGGACCATGGTGTCGAAGCGGTAGTTGATCTCCTGCTGACCACCCGTGCCGACCTCGTGGTGCGCGCGCTCCAGCTCGAGGCCCGAGTCGATGAGCTTGAGCGAGATGTCGTCGCGGAGGTCCGCCGTCTTGTCGACCGGCGAGACCGGGAAGTAGCCGCCCTTGTACGCGGTCTTGTTCGCGAGATTACCGCCCTCTTCGCGACGACCGGTGTTCCAGGCGCCCTCCTCCGAGTCGACCTCGAAGAAGCTCGAGTTCTGCTTCACCTCGTAGCGGACGTCGTCGAAGATGTAGAACTCGGCCTCGGGCGCGAAGAACGCCGTGTCCGCGATGCCGGTGGACGCGAGGTACTTCTCCGCCTTCTTCGCCACCTGGCGCGGGTCGCGGGCGTAGATCTCGCCGTTCCGCGGGTTGTAGATGTCGAAGACCATGATCAGAGTGCGTTCGGCGCGGAACGGGTCCACGTAGGCCGTCGTCACGTCCGGGATGAGCTGCATGTCGGACTCGTGGATCGACGCGAACCCGCGGATCGACGAACCGTCGAACAGCTGGCCGACGGCGAAGAAGTCCTCATCGACCGTCGAGGCGGGGATGTTGAAGTGCTGCTGGACCCCGGGGAGGTCCGTGAACCGGATGTCGAGGAACTTGACATCCGTGTCCTTGATGAACGCGAGCACCTCGCTGGAATCACTGAACATGTGGTCGTTCTCCAATGGCGGGTGGTGGGGAGGGAACCAGGAGGCTGCCTCCGACGAGGCTATTGACCCGCGGTTTCCCGGACGTGACTGCGGTGTTTCCGGCGTGTTACGCGGCCGGTGTGCAGCCGTGGGGCGGTGCAGGTGGGGTGCGGTGGGCGGGGTGGTGCGGGTGGCGCGGGTGCGGTGTGGGCGGGGTGCGGCTGGCGCGTGGGTGGGGTCAACTACCCTGGGAGCATGGCACCACGATCTCCGGCATCCTCGGTCCCGCCGGCGTCGGAATGGCCCGGTCGGGAGCTCGGCCTGCCGGCGACGGGCCCGCGGAGCGTGGGGCGGATCGGTCGGCGTGTCGGCGCGATCGCGATCGACTGGGCGATGGCGACACTGATCTGCGTGCTCATCGGCCAGTACGGGACGAAGCTCGGCGGCTTCGTGACCCTGGCGGTCTTCGCCGTGCTGCAGATCGTCTTCCAGGCGTTGCTGAGTGGCTCGTTCGGGCATGTCTGCGTGGGGCTCCGGGTCGTCCCGCTCCGAGGAGGCTACATCGGTGTCGTGCGGCCGATCGTCCGGACGGTCCTGCTGTGCGTCGTGATCCCGGCGGTCATCTTCGACAGGGACCAGCGTGGGCTGCACGACCGGGCTGCCGGAACGGTGCTCGTCCGTCGGTAGCGTGTGCCCGGCCGAGGCTCGTTCGCCGAGTGAGTAGGAATCGTCGGCTGCGGCGTCCCCACCCGACGATTTCTGCTCACTCGTCGTGCAGCGGTGGCCGGGCGGGGCTCGTCTGCCGAGGCTCATCTGCCGAGTGAGGAGGAATCGTCGGCTGCGGCATCTCCACCCGACGATTTCTGCTCACTCGTCGCGCAGCGGGGGCTCCCGAGGCTGCCCGGCTGGGGCTCGTTGGCCGAGTGAGTAGGAATCGTCGGCTGCAGCGTCCCCACCCGACGACTTCTGCTCACTCATCGTGCAGCGGGGGCCGGCCGGGGCTGCCCGGCCGAGGCTCGATGGCCGAGTGAGTAGGAATCGTCGGCCGCGGCGTCCCCACCCGACGACTTCTGCTCACTCGCCGCGCAGCGCGGACTCCCGAGGCTGCCCGGCTGGGGCTCGTTGGCCGAGTGAGTAGGAATCGTCGGATGCGGCGTCCCCACCCGACGACTTCTGCTCACTCGTCGCGCAGCGGGGCCCGGTTGAGGTTGCCCGACCGGGG
This sequence comes from Curtobacterium phyllosphaerae, assembly GCF_049341865.1. NCBI lineage: Bacteria > Bacillati > Actinomycetota > Actinomycetes > Micrococcales > Microbacteriaceae > Curtobacterium > Curtobacterium phyllosphaerae. The sequence continues at coordinate 347,428 of NZ_JBMPIU010000003.1, forward strand.
CTCGTCCGCCGAGTGAGTAGGAATCGTCGGCTGCGGCGTCCCCACCCGACGATTTCTGCTCACTCGGCACGCAGCAAGGGGCCGATCAGCGCGGGCGGCCAGCGCGAGCCCGCATCGGGTCCATGCCCTTCGGGATCGATGCGGCGGGGTTCTGCGTCATCGAGTCGAGGCGGTTCGACACCGCCAGGACCTCGTTGCGGTTGAGCGTCTTCTTGAACTTGTTCATGGCCCGCGGCAGCTTGTGCAACACGAGCTGTCCCTTGTCGTCGCCCACACCGAGCACGTTGATGGCGACATTGGGCACGATCCGGTGCACCTTGCGCTTCTCGTCCTCGAGCAGTCGGGTCAAGTTCCCGGTGTGGCCTTCGGTGATGAGCACGACGCCCGGCGCTCCGACGGCACGGTAGATGGCAGCTTGCGAGCGTGGGTGGACCGCGACGGGCATCTCGCTCGACCGCCAGGTGCGGCGGAGCGAGTTCTTGAGCACCGCTCCGACAGCGCCGGGTTGTCCTTCGATCTGGGAGTAGGCGGCTCGTTCTGCAAGCCGTCCGAGGACGATGAGGAACAAGAGGATGCCGAGCATGACACCGGCGACGATCCACAGCACGATGCCGAACACACCCTGATCGGGCAGGAGCAGGGCGAGCATGACGCCGGCGATGACCGGGATGCCGAACGCCAGCGCGAACCAGCCGATCGAGGTCGGATCCGCTCGCCGGGTCATCTGGAAGACCTGGAACATCTGCTTCAGACGTCCGGGCTCCTTCGCCGCGCTCTCAGTGGTCGTGCTGCGTGCCATGCCGTCAAGGATACGGCTTCTTGGGGGGGACCGCTGCCGCGAGCGTCCCGTTGTGGACGAACGGCCACCGCCCGCCCGCCGGCCGAGGTGCAGGACCGGGATCCCTCCACAGAGCCGCCGACGCGGCATCCGTCCACAGGACACGAACCTCGGGCGGGAGGCGCTGGGCTGGACAGTCACGCTCGTCACCATGACCGAGAAGGACACCGCGAGCAGCGTCGGCCCGAACCCGGGCGCACCGGGGTCAGGCCCGAGCGCAACGGGGTCAGATCCGTGCACGGCGGGGGCGAACCCGAGCTGGACCGCGTGCGCGGACCCCGCTCAAGTCGGCGCGTTCCTCGCCTGGGCGATCCGACGTGCTCGTTCGCCGATGCCACATCTCGCCGCGGTGCTGGCCATCGCGCGGGACGACGACGATCTGCCGTGTGTCCTACTCGACCCCCGAGACGCGATCCCGCTCCGAGACGCTCTCGACCGGATCGGCTCAATGTCCGTGGGCGTTGCCGTGACGCTCACGTTGCCCATGCTCGAGTCGCTCGTGGCGGTCCAGGCGGAGGACGTTCCGCTCGGGACCGTTGCGGAGGATGCCGTCCTCGTCGCACCGGACGGGGCCGTGCTCGTGGCGGACCGGCCACCGGGGACAGAGATCTGGAGCACCGATCCGCCCGGGCGGGACCAGGAACCGACGCGGGCCGTCCTCACGGCATGTCGGACCGTGTGGGACCGGGTCGACCCTCGTGAGCCCGCCCATGACGATGTCCAGGCCACTTTGATGACGGCCCGGATGGCTCCGCGGCCGGCTGCGGGCGTCCCCGCTGTGCACGCGAGCATCCTCGCTGCCGGCGCACCGAGACCGGTCCGGTGGACGCCGCTGCCCGGAGCGGGCGTCGGCGCGTCGACGTCAGAACCTGCGGACCTCTCCGAGCCCGACGGCTTCATCGAACGATCGGCGGCGGTCGTGGCGACCGTCCTCCGACACGGTGTTCCCCTCGGACGAGCGGGGCGCCTCTCGGTGCGCAAGGCGTCGACCGCCGCGATCGTGGTCGTGAGTGCAGTGGTGGGTGCTCTCGTGCTGCTCGGCGCAGTCGGTGGTGGCGGCGGTGAGCGAGCGACGGTCGGCATCTCGGACACGGTGACGGACACGTCAGATGCGACGACTCCCGCACCGCACACGGGATCGGCCCCGCACCTCGTGACGAGGAGCGGGGCCGATCGGTCGGACGGACCTCGGCGACTAGTACCCGAGGTTCGGACCGAAGTTGCCGTCCTCGAGCCGGTTCTTCACCGCGACGAGGTAGCGGGCAGCGTCCGCGCCGTCGATGATCCGGTGGTCGTAGGACAGTGCGAGGTACACCGACGAACGGATCGCGATGGCGTCCGTTCCGTCGACCGTCACGACCGCCGGCTTCTTGAACACGATGCCGGTGCCGAGGATCGCAGACTGGGGCAGGAACACCACCGGGGTGTCGAACAACGCCCCGCGGGAGCCCGTGTTCGTGAGCGTGAACGTGCCACCGGACAGCTCGTCCGGCTTCAGCTGGTTGTCGCGGGTCCGACCGGCGAGGTCGGCGATGCCCTGTGCGAACTGGGCCAAGGTGAGGTCGGCGGCGTCGCGGATGACCGGGGTCAGCAAGCCACGCTCGGTGTCGACGGCGATCGCCAGGTTCTCGCTCGCGGGGTAGACGATCTCGTCGCCGTCGACCGTCGCGTTGAGCTTCGGGTGCGCCTTCAGTGCTTCCGACGCTGCCAGGGCGAAGAACGGCATGAAGCTCAGCTTGGCGCCGGTCTTCTCCTGGAACTCGGCCTTGTTCGCGTCCCGGAACTGGGCGACCTTCGTGACGTCCACCTCGACGACGCTCGTGAGCTGCGCGGTCGACTGCATCGACTGCACGGCGCGCTCCGCCACGACCTTGCGGAGACGCGTCATCTTCTCGCGCGTCCCGCGGAGCGGCGAGACCTCGGCGACGAACGGACCGGACGACGCCGCCGACCCGGTCGTGTTCCCGGTGGCTGCTGTGGCCGAGGCCTTCTCGGCGGCGGCGAGCACGTCCTCCTTGCGGATCCGGCCGCCGACACCCGAGCCGGAGACCGTCGAGAGGTCGACGCCCTGCTCGTTCGCGAGCTTGCGGACCAGCGGGGTGACGTACCCCGAGACTGCGGCGTTCGTGGGGTTCGGCACGGTGGCCGACGGTGCGGACGCGGGAGCGCCGGACGCTGCGGGAGCGGCAGCAGGTGCCGGCGCAGCCGCCGGTGCGGGGGTGGCCGCGGGTGCCGGAGCGGTGACGGGCGGCGGCGGGACGGGAGCCGCAGCCGGTGCAGGAGCGGCTGCCGGGGGAGCGGCCGGTGCCTGCGCCGCTGCGGGCATGGGCTCCTCGGCTGGTGCAGCGGGCGCCTCGGGCTCGGGAGCCGGGGTCTCCTCGTCCTGCTCGGTGCTCGGCGCTGCCTCGGGAGCCTCCGCGTCCGCGGCCGCGGCGTTCGCGTCACCCTGGTCATCCGAGGACGACGAGTCGGAGCCGCCCTGGTCGCCCGACGACGCGTTGCCGTCGCCGATCTTCACGAGTGCGGTGCCGACCTCGACGGTCTCGTCCTCGGCGACCAGGATCTCCTCGACCACGCCCGCGATCGGCGAGGGGATCTCGGTGTCGACCTTGTCCGTCGAGACCTCGAGCAGGGGCTCGTCGACCTCGACGCGGTCACCAACGTTCTTCAACCATCGGGTGACCGTGCCCTCGGTGACGCTCTCCCCGAGCGCCGGGAGGTTGACGGATTCGCTCATCAGGTGGGCTCCTATTCGCAGGCTGTGTTCGTTGTGGTGGTGTCTGTGGTGCGCGGGCACGGCCGCGCGGTGTCCGGTGAGCGCTCCCGGACCGGAGGCCGGGAGCGCTCCGGGTCAGAGTGCGTGCAGCGGCTTGCCGGCGAGGTGCAGGAACGCCTCGCCGAGCGCTTCGTTCTGCGTCGGGTGCGCGTGGACGAGCGGGGCGACGTCCTCCGGGTAGGCCTCCCAGTTCACGGCGAGCTGGGCCTCGCCGATGAGCTCGCCGACGCGGGCACCGATCATGTGGACGCCGACGACGGGGCCGTCGACCACGCGGACGACCTTGATCGACCCGGTGGTCCCGATGATGTGGCTCTTGCCGTTGCCGGCGAGGCTGTAGTCGTAGGAGTCGACCTTGTCGGCGCCGTACTGTTCTTCCGCCTTGGCCTGCGACAGTCCGACCGACGCGACCTCGGGGTCGCTGTAGGTGACCTTGGGGATGTTCTTGTCCTCGACGATGACCGGGTCCAGGCCGGCGATCTCCTCGGCGACGAACATGCCCTGCTGGAACCCACGGTGCGCGAGCTGCAGCCCGGGCACGATGTCGCCGACGGCGTAGACGCCGGGGACGTTCGTCGCGAGTCGCTCGTTCGTGATCACGAAGTCGCGGTCCATCGTGATGCCCTGTTCCTCGTACCCGAGGTTCTGGGTCACGGGTCCACGCCCGACGGCCACGAGCAAGATGTCCGCGTCGAACGTCTTGCCGTCTTCGAGCGTGACGTGCACGCCGTTGTCGGACTGCTCGACACCCTGGAACCGGACACCCAGCGAGAACGCGATGCCGCGCTTGCGGAAGGCGCGCTCGAGCTGCTTCGACATCGACTCGTCCTCGTTCGGGACGAGGTGCGGCAGGGCCTCGATGATGGTGACGTCGACGCCGAACGACTTCCACACGCTCGCGAACTCGACGCCGATCACGCCGCCACCGAGGATCGCGACCTTGTTCGGCACGTAGTCCATCTGGAGTGCGGTCTCGGAGGTGATGACGCGTCCGCCGATCTCGAGCCCCGGGAGGCTCTTCGACGTCGACCCGGTCGCGAGCACGATGTTCTTGCCGGTGACGGTGCGGTCGCCGACCTGGACGGTCGTGGGGGAGCTCAGACGACCCCAGCCCTCGATCACGTCGATCTTGCGAGCCTTGATGAGCCCCTGCAGACCCTTGTACTTCGAGCTGACGATGCCTTCGCGGTACTCGATGACCTTCGGCATGTCGATGCCGGTGAACGCAGCGATGACGCCGTACTGCTCCGCGTCGCGCGCCCCGTCCGCGATCTCGGCGGCGTGCAGGAGCGCCTTGGTCGGGATGCACCCGCGGTGCAGGCAGGTCCCTCCGAGCTTGTCGCCCTCGACGAGCGCCACGCTCATGCCGAGCTCGGCGGCCCGGAGCGCTGCGGCGTACCCGCCGCTGCCGCCCCCGAGCACCACGACGTCATAGGTCTGTTCCGTCACCTGGTGCAACTCCCTCGTGCGCGAGAGGACCGATCGGGTCCTCGTGGACGTCGCTGTCGACGTCCGACGGTCGGACCACCTGGTTCCGGTCCCGTCCCGTCAGTCTGCCGGCGGGCGACCTCGTCGATCTGCCCCGCCGGGTCGACCCTACTACTTGGACTGGAGCTCTTCTGCGAGTGCGATGAGTGTCCGCGTCATGACACCGGTGGGGCCCTTGCCGAGCCAACCGTAGGGGCCGCCCTTGTTCTCCGAGGGCCCTGCGATGTCGAGGTGCGCCCACGGGATCGTCGTGCCGTCCTCGGCGGTCCCGACGAACCGAGCCAGGAACCGACCGGCGAGCAGCATGCCGGCGGCGGGCTGCCCGGGGGTCGCGTTGACCATGTCCGCGACCTCGCTCGCGAGCCGCGCGTCGAGCTCCTCGGGCAGCGGCATCGGCCAGACGGTCTCCGCGACAGACGCGGCCACCGCGCGGACCTGCGCGACGAGGTCGTCGGAACCCATCAGCCCGGTCGTCCGGTCCCCGAGCGCCACGACCTGTGCGCCGGTGAGCGTGGCGACGTCGACGATGGCGTCCGGGTGCTCGAGCGACGCGGCGGCGAGACCGTCCCCGAGCACGAGCCGCCCCTCGGCGTCGGTGTTCGTGACCTCGACGGTCTTGCCGTTCTTCAGGGTGAGCACGTCGCCGGGGCGGATCGCCGAGCCGGACGGCATGTTCTCGGCGAGACACAGCCAGGCGGTGATGCGGACGGCGAGGCCGAGACGCGCGGCGGCGACCGTCGCGGCGAGCACCGTGGCCGCACCGGTCATGTCGTCCTTCATCCCGTTCATGGCCGCGGCCGGCTTCAGCGAGAGTCCGCCGGAATCGAAGGTGATCCCCTTCCCGACGAGCGCGAGGTGACGGGACGCGCCGGCCGGGGAGTACCGGACGACGACCAGCCGCGGCGGCTTCACCGACCCGCGGCCGACTCCGAGGATGCCGCCGAAGCCCTGCTCCTCCAGGGCGTTCTCGTCGAGCACCTCGACAGTGAGGGGAAGACCGTCAGCTGCGTCGACGGCGGCAGCGGCGACGTCCTCCGGTGCCATGTCCGCGGCGGCGGTGTTCACCAGGTCCCGGACGAGCGACACCGCATCCGCGACCACGCCGGGTCGCTCGGTGGCGTCCGGTCGCGCGGCGCCGCTCAGGACGGTGATGTGCTGGTCACCGCGCGTCGGACCGGTCGTGCCGGTACCGCGGTGCCGCGTGAACGTGTAGCTGCCGAGCGCGGCACCCTCGAGCACGGCATCGACCGACGCCGAGCTCTCGACGGGCAGCGCGAGGACGATCGACGATGCGTCCGAGAGCTGGCGGACCGCGCTGCCTGCGGCCGACCGGAGCGCGGCCACCCGCGTCGTGGTGTCGTCGTCATCGCCTCCGGAGCCCAGTCCGATGAGTGCGACGCTCGACGCCGAGACACCGGGAGCCGGGATCCGGACGAGCTGGTCCTTGACACCCCTGACGCCCAGCGAGACCAGGTCGAGATCCTGGCCGAACACCGCGGCAGCATCGATCGGGGTGCCATCCGCGGCCGGCGCGAGGACGGCGGGCGAGCCGTCGGCACCGGGCAGCACGCCGAGTACGAGGACGTCGGCGGTGATCTCGGTGAGTGGTTCGGAGGAGGTGGAGAGCGTCGGTCGGACCATGCGGCAAGCCTATCCAGGCGCTGTTCGCTGACGGCGTGCACGGTGCGCGCGGGGGCGTCAGTCGGCCCCTCTAGCATGGACACGATGAACCATCCCGACGACCTCTACACGCTCGATGCGTCCGGCTCCGAGGTCCCGCCCGGGCTGCACCTCGTGGCCGGGCTGACCGGGTTCGCGGATGCCGGCGGCGCCGTCGCGCAGATCACCGAGTCCTTGGGCGCGGCGCCGGGAGCTCGGCTCGTCGCCGAGTTCGACCCTGACGTGCTCCTGGACTACCGGGCGCGCCGCCCGGTCATCACCTTCGAGCGGGACCACATCAGCGACGTCGCACCAGCCAGGCTCACCCTCCAGCTCATGCAGGACGAGTTCGGGCAGCCGTTCCTCTTCCTCTCGGGGTACGAGCCCGACTTCCAGTGGAACCGGTTCGTCACGGCGGTGGTGGACCTGGCCGAGGACCTGCAGGTGGCGGACACCACGTGGGTGCAGTCGATCCCGATGCCGGTGCCGCACACCCGCCCGATCGGCATCACGGTGAGCGGGACCCGGAAGGACCTCGTCGAGTCGATGAGCGTCTGGAAGCCCGAGACCGAGGCCCCGGCGAACGTCCTCCACCTCGTCGAGCACCGCATGGCCCAGCTCGACCGGTCGGTCACCGGACTGGTCCTGCTCGTGCCGCACTACCTGTCGGACACCGAGTACCCGGACGCCGCCGTCGCTGCCCTGGCAGGCATCGCGGCTGCGACCGGTCTGGTGTTCCCGACGGACCGACTCCGCGAGTCGGGGCGCGACTTCCTCGCGCGGGTGGACGAACAGGTGGGCGGCAACGACGAGCTGGGGCATCTCGTCGCAGCGCTCGAGGAACGCCATGACACGTACATGGCCGGCAACCCGATCGGTTCCCCGCTGACCGGCGTCGACGGCCAGGTCCCGACCGCGGACGCGATCGCGGCGGAACTCGAGCGATTCCTGGCGGACCGACGGCCGGACGGGACCGACGCGGACTGATCGGCGGTCGGACGAGCCAGATGCGAACTGGCCGACGCACCCGGACCGGGTTCCGAGCAGACCGGCGCGCGCAGACCCGGAGCCGCGCGCAGACCCGGAGCCGTGCGCCGCGCGCGAACCCGACGCCGCGTGCCGCCTCCGGCACCGCCCACCGGACCGGAGGCCGTGCACCGCGTCCGGCACCGCCCACCGGACCGGAGGCCGTGCGCCGCGTCCGACACCGCCCACCAGCTGACGGGCAGAGAACAGCGACGCGGACCGCTCAACGGACGGGAGGCCGTGCGCCGGACGTGCTCCGTGCCTCCCCTTCGTGTGTGGATACGCTGGACGCGATGAACTCCCGCCGCTCCTGGATCGTGTGGGGCGTCGCCGTGCTCGCGTACGTCCTCGCGATCCTGCAGCGCACATCCCTCGGTGTGTCCGGGGTCGACGCGCAGGAGCGGTTCGGCGTCACCGCGGCCGTGCTCTCGACCCTGGCGGTGGTGCAGATCGCCGTGTACGCCGCCCTGCAGGTCCCGGTCGGCATCATGCTCGACCGGATCGGTCCCCGCCGCCTCGTCCTCAGCGGCGCCGTCCTGCTGACGCTCGGCCAGGCGGTCGTCGCGCTCTCACCCTCGATCGGTCCGGCCATCGCGGGCCGGGTCCTCGTCGGCGCGGGCGACGCGATGACGTTCATCTCGGTGATCCGGCTGCTGCCCATGTGGTTCTCCGGTCCGCTCCTCCCACAGATCTCGCAGTGGACCGGCAACCTCGGCCAGGTCGGGCAGATCCTCTCCGCGTTCCCGTTCGCGGTGCTGCTGCACGCGGCGGGGTGGACGCCGGCGTTCGGTGTCGCCGCAGCGGTCGGGGCGGTCGGGATCGTCCTCGTCGCCGTGTTCGTCCGGAACGGTCCGATCGTCGTGCGGACCGACGCCATCCCGCTGCCGGGGTCCTGGCGCGGCGCGTTCTCGACCTTCCGGCAGGCGCTCCGGCGACCCGGAACCCAGCTCGGGTTCTGGTCGCACTACGTGACGCAGTCGTCCGGCACCGTGTTCAGCCTGCTCTGGGGCGTGCCGATGCTCGAGAAGGGCCTCGGCTACCCGGCTCCGGTCGCGGCCTCGTTCCTCACGGTCATCGTCGTCGTCGGGTTCGTCGCCGGGCCACTGATCGGCGTGCTGTGTGCGCGGTTCCCGTTCCGTCGCTCGAATCTCGTGCTCGGGATCGTGGTCCTCCTCGGGGTGGTGTGGACGGCGGTGCTGCTGTGGCCGGGGCACCCGCCGACGTGGCTGCTCGTGCTGCTGGTCGTGGCGATGGGGATCGGGGGACCCGGTTCGCTCATCGGGTTCGACTTCGCCAGGACGTTCAACCCGGTCGGGTCGCTCGGGTCGGCGAACGGGGTGGTGAACGTCGGTGGGTTCCTCGCAGCGTTCGTGATGATGTTCTGCATCGGGACGATCCTCGACGCCGCCCACACGGTGACGGGGGCGCCGGTCTTCGCATGGTCCTCGTTCCGGATCGCCTTGCTGGTGCAGTACGTCGTGGTCGGGTTCGGTGTCGGCATGTTGCTGCACACTCGGCGCCGGACACGGGCCCGGATGCACGCCGAGGAGGGAATACGCGTCGGTCCGCTGTGGGTTGCACTCGTTGCACGGCTTCGACGGAGATCGCGGCCCTGATCCCGACCGACGGACGATCGCGGGACGGAGACTCCCGACCGATCCACGATCGCGGGACGGAGACTCCCGACCGATCCACGGTCGGGGTACGAAGACTCCGGACCGGAGGACGATCGCGGGACGGAGACGTGCAATAATGTCGTATGGACCCGTTCTGGGCCCCGCACATCGCAAGGTCGATCCGACCGCGCCGATCGCAGGGGACTTGACATGGGTCCTCATGCTGCCCGGAGCGCCAGACCGAGCGGGGTGGGGGCCGGGTCCGAAGGGGCGTCACGACCCGTGAACGTGACATGACGAGAGAGGTGATCGCAATGGCTGCCCGGAGCACGACGATCGATCCCACCAAGGACACCACGACGACGGCCGAGACGGACGCCGCTGAGACGGACGCGCCCGCATCGAGCGCCTCCGCCCCCAGGAAGCGCGCCTCGAAGGCCAGCGCCACCGAGGCGGCCGGGACGGCGGGCGAGACCGCCGCCGAAGAGACCGGCGCCGACGAGACCGCCGCCGACGAGACCGCCACGACGCCCGCGACGAAGAAGCCCGCCGCCAAGAAGGCGGCTGCGCCCAAGGCGTCGGCAACGAAGGCGGCGACACCGAAGGCAGCGTCGCCGAAGGCCACCCGCGGCAAGAAGGCCTCGGGCGCCGATGGCGACGACGCGGACGACGCCGTCGAGCCGACCGACGCGGTCGAGCCCGAGGACGTCGCGTCCGACGCCGACGACACCGAGGACGACGACAAGGCCACGCCCGAAGCCGCTGCCCCGGCCGGAGCGCTCGTCATCTCGCAGGACGACGACGACGAGGTCCCGGTCTACTCGACCACCATCACCGGTGCGACAGCGGACCCGGTCAAGGACTACCTCAAGCAGATCGGCAAGGTCGCCCTGCTGAACGCCGCCGAGGAGGTCGAGCTCGCGATGCGGATCGAGGCCGGCCTGTTCGCCGAGGACAAGCTCTCCCACGTCACCGGGCTCTCCAAGCAGGAGGAACGCGAGCTCAAGTGGGTCGCGCGCGACGGCCAGCGGGCCAAGTCGCACCTCCTCGGTGCGAACCTCCGGCTCGTCGTGTCCCTGGCCAAGCGCTACACCGGCCGCGGCATGCAGTTCCTCGACCTGATCCAGGAGGGCAACCTCGGCCTGATCCGTGCCGTCGAGAAGTTCGACTACACCAAGGGCTTCAAGTTCTCCACCTACGCCACGTGGTGGATCCGTCAGGCGATCACCCGTGCCATGGCGGACCAGGCGCGCACCATCCGCATCCCGGTACACATGGTCGAGGTCATCAACAAGCTCGCTCGCGTCCAGCGCCAGATGCTCCAGGACCTCGGTCGGGAGCCCACGCCCGAGGAACTCGCCCGCGAGCTCGACATGACCCCGGAGAAGGTCGTCGAGGTCCAGAAGTACGGGCGCGAGCCGATCTCGCTGCACACCCCGCTGGGCGAGGACGGCGACAGCGAGTTCGGCGACCTCATCGAGGACACCGAGGCCGTCGTGCCGGCGGACGCGGTCGGGTTCACGATGCTGCAGAAGCAGCTGGAGAGCCTCCTCGACTCCCTGTCCGAGCGCGAGGCCGGCGTCATCCGGATGCGTTTCGGGCTCGGTGACGGCATGCCGAAGACCCTCGACCAGATCGGCGACACGTTCGGCGTCACGCGCGAGCGCATCCGTCAGATCGAGTCAAAGACGATGGCCAAGCTGCGCCACCCGTCGCGGTCGCAGTCGCTCCGCGACTACCTCGAGTAAGCCGGCATGCGTTTCGTCATCCCGATCCTGATCGGGCGGATCCTCCGTGCCCTCGCGAGAGCGCGGGGCGGCGGGTCCGCCTACCCGGGCTTCATCGTCATGAAGCTCGTCCCGGACTTCCTCCAGCACGTCACGAAGCAGTTCCCGAACGGGATCGTCTTCGTGCTCGGCTCGAACGGCAAGTCGACGACGACGCACATGATCTCCGACATCATGCGGGCGCACGGACTCCGGGTCTTCACGAACCCGTCCGGCGCGAACCTCCCGCAGGGCATCGCGTCCGCGCTGCTCTCCGAGGTCGGACTGACGGGTCGGCTCAAGGCGGACATCGGCATCCTCGAGGTCGACGAGGCCTTCGCGGTCGAGCTCTCCGGGATCCTGCACCCGTCGACGGTCACGATGCTGAACGTCCAGGTCGACCAGCTGTACCGGTTCTTCGAGACCGAGCGCGTCGCGACGATGATGCTCGACACGGCGGCGACCAGCAGCCGCACCGTCGTCACGAACCACGACGACCAGTTCCTCGACGCCTACGTGGGCGGTCCGAGCCAGCGCGTGCTCCGGTTCGGCGCGAGCGAGGCCATCGTGGCAGCCGCTCCGAACGGCCTGCAGAACGCCGACGACTTCGCCGGACCGAGCCAGGATGCCGGCGTCGACGCCCCCGGCGCGACGTCCGCCGACGCCGAGGTCGTCGAGCACAGCGGCGACGGGGCCGTCATCCGGTTCGACGGCACCGACATCCCGGTCCGGCTCCCCGCACGCGGACTGCACTACGCGGTCGACGCCGCCGCGGCGACCGCGACGGCGAGTGCGGCACTCGGTGCGCGGTTCTCCGCGGCGTCCGTGACCTCGGCGTTCCGGAGCATGAAGCCCGCGTACGGCCGTGGCGAACGTCTGCCGATCGGCGACGAGTCCGCGGAGTTCACGATGTTCAAGAACGCCGCGAGCCTGCAGCTGAACCTCGACGCCTTCGACGCTGCGCCGGAGCAGGTCCTCATGGCCATCGACGAGGGCACGCCGGACATCTCGTGGATCTACGACATCGACTTCTCGGCGCTCGACCACGTCGACGTCGTGTCGGGTGACAAGGCCTGGCAGATCGCCCTGGCGCTCGAGCACGCCGGAGTCCGCATCGGCACGGTCGAGCCGGACGTCGAGAAGGCCATCCGGGCGATGCAGGCCCTCGGTCGCACGTCCCGCGGCACGAAGAACTTCATCGTCAACTACGAGATCATGATGATCGCGCGGAAGGCCCTCGGCCACCCCGATCTGGAGAAGACGGCATGAGCGCCGACCGGCTCACGATCCTGCACGTGTACCCGCGCCAGATGGGTGTGTCGGGGGACCGCGGCAACGTGACCGCGCTGGTCGCCCGGGCCGCCGCCGCCGGCATCGACAGCACGGTCCAGACGTACGCACCGGGCGATCCGGTACCGACCGACGCCGACCTCGTCGTCATCGGCAACGGCCCGCTCAGCGCGATGCGGTCGCTCGGCGACGACCCGGCGCGGATCGCAGAGTCGCTCCGCGCGATGCGGGGCAGCGGCGTCCCGGTGGTGGCCGTCGGCGGCGGCTACGACCTCGCCACCCGCGAGGTCGTCGCGACCGACGGCACCGTCGTGTCCGGGCTCGGCGTGTTCGATGCGCGCGCGGTCCGCGGTGCCGCACGTCGGGTGAACTACTTCCTGCTCGACACCCGCTACCCGGGCGTCGGACCGGACCGTCGCGTCGCCGGGTTCGAGGACCACGCGACGACGATCGAGAACACCGACCCGGATGCGGTGTTCGCCGATGTCGTCTCCGGGGGCGGCAACCAGGACGGCTCGACGACCGAGGGCTCCGTCGCTGCCGTGTCGTTCGGCACGCACACCCAGGGCCCACTGCTGCCGTTGAACCCGCACCTCACCGATGCCGTGCTCCGTGCCGCCACGACCCGGCTCGGGGTGGAGTACCACCCCGACCGGACGCAGACCAGCCGGGTCGACGAGTACGCCGCCAAGGCGCGCGCGACGATCGAGCGGTACGTCGACAAGGCCTTCAAGCGCATCTGACGGCGCTCGCCCGCGACGGACGGGAGGCGCTGGGCCGGGCTGGCCCCGCGCCTCCCGTCCGTCTGTCCGCATCGCGCATCCTCGAGCGTCGGGACGACGAAGCGGCCGGCTCCCTGGTGGGGAACCGGCCGCTCGTGCCTCGGCTGTCGGAGGGCGCGCTGCTGCTGTGTCAGCGAGCGTCGTCGTACAGCTTGCTCGTCTCGTCGTGCCACTCGATGGCGGTCGCCGCGAGCTTGTCCTTGAACTGCGCACCGTGGTGGGCGCAGAACAGGAGCTCGCCGCTGGCCATGGTGGCGCGGATGTACGCCTGCGCTCCGCAGCTGTCGCAGCGGTCGGCAGCCGTGAGCTGGTTGCTGGAGAGTTCGTCGATGGAGAGGTCCTGCACGGTCTGGGTCATTGCTGTGCTCCTCATTGATCGGAGGCGGTGCCGGTGTTGGTGTCCCCATTTGAACACGGCCGACCTGAGAACCATGCATCGCGGACGGTCTGTTTCGCTCACCGCGGACGGCGCACCCCCAGTGCCGGGGTGCCGTCCGCCCGGCACGGCCCGCGGACGGGGTGTTGCCGGGGGAGTGTCCGGCGTGCTGGGTACGCTCGGGAGGTGAGTTCCGACTACAACGCCCGCCACCTCTCCGTGCTCGAAGGCCTCGAGGCCGTGCGCAAGCGGCCGGGCATGTACATCGGGTCGACGGACTCGCGCGGGCTCATGCACTGCCTCTGGGAGATCATCGACAACTCCGTCGACGAGGCCCTCGCCGGACACGGCGACGAGATCACCGTCCGGCTCCACGCCGACGGGTCCGTGGAGGTCGGGGACACCGCCCGCGGGATCCCGGTCGACATCGAACCGAAGACCGGACTGACGGGCGTCGAGGTCGTGTTCACGAAGCTGCACGCCGGCGGCAAGTTCGGGTCCGGCTCCTACGCGGCGTCGGGCGGACTGCACGGTGTCGGCGCCTCGGTCGTGAACGCCCTGTCCGAGCGGCTCGACGTGCAGGTGGACCGCGACGGCAAGACGTACGCCATGTCGTTCCACCGCGGCGAGCCGGGGACCTTCGACGACTCGGACGGCGTCGGCCCGGACTCGCCCTTCGCGCCCTTCACGTCCGGGAGTTCGCTCGCCGTGGTCGGCAAGGTCAAGCGGGGCGTCACCGGGTCGCGGGTCCGGTACTGGGCCGACCGGCAGATCTTCACGCGCGACGCCGCGTTCAGCATCGACGGGCTGACGAACCGGGCACGACAGACCGCGTTCCTGGTGCCCGGGCTCGGCATCACGATCACCGACGACCGACCGGCGGAGGAGCGCGGCGACGGCGGCCCGGTCGTCGAGCGGTTCCGGTTCGACGGCGGCATCAGCGAATTCGTCGACCACCTGGCGCCCGACACCGCCGTCACCGACGTCTGGCGGATCCAGGGGACGGGCACCTTCACCGAGACCGTGCCGGTGCTCGACACGAAGGGGCACATGGTGTCCACCGAGGTCGAGCGCTCGTGCGACGTCGACCTCGCATTGCGCTGGGGCGGCGGCTACGAGACCGTGTTCCGGAGCTTCGTCAACATCATCGCGACGCCGAAGGGCGGCACGCACCAGGCCGGGTTCGAGAACGGCGTGATGAAGGCCGTCCGCGCCCAGGTCGAGGCGAACGCCCGGAAGCTCAAGGTCGGGACCGACAAGGTCGAGAAGGACGACGTCCTCGCCGGGATGACCGCAGTGCTGACCGTCCGCCTGCCGGAGCCGCAGTTCGAGGGCCAGACCAAGGAGGTCCTCGGCACGCCGGCGGTCCGACAGATCGTGGCGAACGTCGTGTCGACCAGGCTCACCGAGATCCTGACGTCGACGCAGCGCACCGAGAAGGCGCAGTCCGCCGTGCTGCTCGACAAGATCGTGGCGGAGATGAAGTCCCGCATCTCCGCCCGAGCCCACAAGGAGACGCAGCGCCGGAAGAACGCGCTCGAGAACTCGTCGCTGCCGACCAAGCTCGCGGACTGCCGGTCGAACGACGTCGCGTCGACCGAGTTGTTCATCGTCGAGGGCGATTCCGCGCTCGGGACCGCCAAGTTGGCCCGGACGAGCGAGTACCAGGCGCTCCTGCCGATCCGCGGCAAGATCCTCAACGTGCAGAAGGCCTCGGTGAGCGACATGCTCAGCAACACCGAGTGCGCGTCGATCATCCAGGTGATCGGCGCCGGCTCGGGCCGCTCGTTCGAGCTGGACCAGGCGCGCTACGGCAAGGTCATCATCATGAGCGATGCCGACGTCGACGGCGCACACATCCGCACGCTGCTCCTGACGCTGTTCTTCCGGTACATGCGTCCGATGATCGAGGAGGGCCGCGTGTTCGCCGCCGTCCCGCCGTTGCACCGTGTCGTCGTGCTGAACCGCGGCAAGGCGAACGACATGGTCTACACGTACTCCGAGCAGGAACTGCAGGGCGTGCTCAAGAAGCTCGAGAAGGCCGGCAAGAAGTACCAGGAGCCGATCCAGCGCTACAAGGGTCTCGGCGAGATGGACGCCGACCAGCTCGCCGAGACGACGATGGACCGCGCCCACCGCACGCTGCGGCGGGTCAGGGTCTCCGACGCGGAGAACGCCGCGCGGGTGTTCGAGCTGCTGATGGGGAACGACGTCGCGCCGCGCAAGGAGTTCATCCTCGCCGGGCAGGGCCTCGACCTGGAGCGCATCGACACGTAGCGCCCCGGCCCGTGCGCGCCCATGAGTGAGCAGGAATCGTCGGGTGACGTGCCGCGACTCGACGATTGCTGCTCACTCGACGGGCGACAGGGCCGACCCAGCCGACCCGGGCGACCCGGGCGACCCGGGCGACCCGGCCGACGACGGTGCCGCGCCGATGCTCCCGACGACGTTCTCGAGCGGACTCCCGGAACCGTCCCGCTTCGACAGCCAGTCCGGCAGCGTCCGCGCCGCGCCGTCGGGCCCGACCGCGTGCGGGGGTGCGACCCCGGCCCAGGCGACCGACAGCGCGTCCTCGCCCTTGAGGAACGCGTGTGCGCGGACCCCCATCGTCGCGCGGCCCTTCGTCGGGAACTCCGACAACGCCGACACCTTCGCACGTCCGGGATCGGTCCCGGGGAGCGTCGACGAGGACACCGACACCGTGGTGACGACGACGTCGTCCGTCGGTGCGACGGTCCCGAACCAGATGACGGTCGCCCCCGCGGCGAGGGCGACCCCGGCGACACCGCCGGCCGGCAGACCCTGCGCGCGCACGGCGCCGGCAGGGAACCGGAGCAACTGCGCGTTCGTGGTGACGAACACGACGTCGTCGGTCTCGGAGCCCTGCGTGGCGCCGACGACCTCGTCCCCGTCCTTCAGGCCGATCACGACGAAGTCCGGTCTGTCGGGCCATGCGTCGGCGACGACCCGCTTGACGACGCCCTGCCGGGTGCCGATCGCGAGCGAGTCGGTGGCGGTGAAGTCGACGAGTGCCACGGCGGTCTCGCCGGACGGCAGGCCGAGGTAGTCGCGGACGCGCACCCCGGCATCGAGTCGGATCGACGCCGGTGGGACCGCCGGGACGTCGACCGGGGAGAACCGGACGATCCGTCCCCGGTTCGTCAGCGCCCCGACCGACGACCGGACCGTGGTCGCGACGGCGGACCGGACGGCGTCGTGCTTCGACCGCCTGGGGGTCCGGGCCACCCGGTCGGAGCCGTCCGTGACCGGCGCGACGTCGACCCGGACCAGTCGCCCGGTGGTCGAGAGCAGCACGTGGGTCGGGGCGTCGACGATCTCGAGTTCGACCGCGGCCTTGCGGCCGCCGCGCACCGGGGCGTCGGCCTCGGTGAGCAGGGTGCGCCGCGGGGTCGCGAACCGGTCCGACACCTCGGTCAGCTCGGTCGCGACCTGGGTGCGGAGCCGCGCGTCCGAGGAGAGCAGCTCCTCGAGGGCCGCGATCTGCCGGAGCAGGTCGTCGCGTTCGCCTTCCAGTTCCATCCGGGAGAACTTGGTGAGGCGACGGAGCCGCAGCTCGAGGATGTACTCGGCCTGCACCTCGGACAGGTCGAAGACCTCCTGCAGGCGTCGTCGGGCCGCGTCGGAGTCGTCGGACGAGCGGATGACCTCGATGACCTCGTCGATGTCGAGGATCGCGATGAGCAGTCCCTCGACGAGGTGCAGCCGTTCCCGTCGGCGCGCCAGCCGGTACTGAGACCGACGTGTCACGACGGACAGTCGGTGCGCGACGTAGACCTCGAGCAGTTCCTTCAGCCCGAGGGTCTGCGGCCTGCCGTCGACGAGGGCGACGTTGTTGATGCCGAAGCCGTCCTCGAGCGGGGTGTGCTTGTACAGCTGCTCGAGCACGGCGGTCGGGTTGAACCCCGTCTTGATGCCGATCACGAGCCGCAGTCCGTGGTTCCGGTCGGTGAGGTCGTTGACGTCGGAGATGCCGGACAGCTTCTTGTTCTGGACGCCGTCCTTGATCTTCTCGATGATCCGCTCCGGACCGACGAGGTAGGGCAGCTCGGTGACGACCAGTCCGGATTTCCGGGGCGTGATGCTCTCGACGCTCACCTTCGCGCGGGTGCGGAACGTGCCGCGGCCGGTGGCGTAGGCGTCCCGGACACCGGAGAGCCCGACGATCGTGCCGCCGGAGGGCAGGTCCGGCCCCGGCACGAACTCCATGAGCTCGTCGAGCGTGGCGTCCGGGTGCTGCAGGAGGTGCTTCGCGGCCTCGACGACCTCGCCGAGGTTGTGCGGCGCCATGTTCGTGGCCATGCCGACCGCGATGCCGGACGCGCCGTTGACGAGGAGGTTCGGGAACGCGGCCGGGAGCACGCCGGGCTGCATGAGCTGGTTGTCGTAGTTCGGGACGAAGTCGACGACGTCCTCACCGAGGCCCTCCGTCATCGACATCGAGGGTTCGGCGAGCCGGGCCTCGGTGTAGCGGGCGGCGGCCGGGCCGTCGTCGAGCGACCCGAAGTTGCCGTGCCCGTCGATCAGCGGGACGCGCATCGTGAAGTCCTGTGCGAGGCGCACGAGTGCGTCGTAGATCGCGCCGTCGCCGTGCGGGTGCAGCTTGCCCATGACCTCGCCAGTGACGCGGGCCGACTTGACGTGACCGCGGTCCGGCCGGAGGCCCATCTCGGCCATCTGGTAGAGGATGCGTCGCTGCACGGGCTTCAGGCCGTCGCGGGCGTCCGGGAGTGCCCGCGAGTAGATGACCGAGTACGCGTACTCGAGGAACGATCCCTGCATCTCGTCGGAGACGTCGACGTCCTCGATCCGTTCGCCGTCGGGGAGGCCGACTGTGTCCGTGCGTGCCATGGCACCTCTCTGCCGGGATCCGGCCGACGAGCCAGCCCCGGCCGTCTGCGAGACTGTTCCTGATGCCCTCGATCGTACCGAGCGTCCCGAACGACGCCGCGAACCTCGCCGACGTCCTGCCGAGTTGCCTCGTGGCGATGGGGCAGGGCGCGGTCGCCACCGCGATGCTCGGACGGGAGGCCCGGATCGCGCTCCGTCCCGCGCGCTCGGCGGTCGTGGTGCTCGTCGACGGCCTCGGCGCGAACGCGCTGGCCGCACGCGCGGGGCACGCCCGGTTCCTGGCCGCAGGCGGTCGGCGGATGCGGAGCGGGTTCCCGACCACGACCGCCGCTGCGCTCACGACCCTCACCACGTCGGCGTCGCCCGGGGAGCACGGCGTGGTCGGCTACAGCGGCTTCGAGCCGGAGTCCGGGACGGTCGTCAACCTGCTCGGCGGGTGGGACGACCAGGTCCCCGCGGGCTGGTTGCTCCGCCCGACGGTGTTCTCGGCCGCGTCCGAGGCCGGAGTCGCAGTCCGTGCGGTCGGTCCGGCCCGCTACCACTCGTCGGGGTTCACCCGGAGCGTGCTGGGCGGCTCCACCTACGTCGACGCCGACTCGGTCCCGGCGCGGGTCGATGCGGCGCTCGACGCGGTGTCGACGTCGGCTCCGACGCTCGTGTACCTCTACGTCCCGGAGCTCGACAGCATCGCGCACAAGCAGGGCTGGCAGTCCGATCGGTGGACGCGCGCCCTCGAGTCGCTCGACGCGGAGTTGCAGCGGCTCGCCCGGACGCTCCCGACGGACGTCGGGATGCTCGTGACCGCCGACCACGGGATCCTCGACGTGCCCGAGGAGTCGAACGTGGCGATCGACGACGACCTGCTCGAGGGCGTCGTCGCCGTCGCCGGTGACCCGCGGTGCCGACAGCTCACGGTCGCACCGGGGACCGACGTCGATGCCCTCGTCGCCCGGTGGCGGGAACGAGCCGGCAGACGCGCGTGGACCGCGTCGCGGGCCGAGGCGATCGACGCCGGGTGGTTCGGCGCCGTCGACCCGCGCGTGGTGCCGCGCATCGGCGACGTCGTCGTCGTGTCGCGCGGCGCATGGGCGCACAACGACGACCGGGCGGTCACGGGCACACCGAAGCGGATGATCGGCCAGCACGGCGGGATGTCCGACGACGAGTCGTTCGTCCCGCTCGTGCTGGCCGGCGCCTTCGCCCGGTAGGTCGGGGTCAGCCCGGAAGGTCCGGGCCAGCCCGGTGGGTCGGGGTCAGCCCGGTGTGTCGGGGTCAGGCCGGTGTGTCGGGGTCAGGCCAGGTCGTCGTCCGAGCGGGTGCCGAAGACGATCTCGTCCCAGCTCGGCATGGACCGACGTGCGCGCTTCCGGCGCTCGGGCCGACCGTCCGACCCGGGTTCGGGTGCCGATGCGGGGGCGGCGGAGCGGTCGTCGAGCGTCGGGTGCTCGGCGGTGTCGGACACGTCGTCCTCACCCATGTCGAGGGGGATGTCGACGACGGTGACCGATCCGCGTCGGCCGTCGATCCGACCGGAGCCGTCGGAGTGCTCCGCGAAGGTCGCGGACTCCCGCTCGCCACGACGACGACGGAGTGCCTCGAGGAGGTCCGCCGTCTCGTTGCCCGGCGCGCGTTCCTCGACCGGAGCCGTCCCGATGCGGGGGAGGGGGGCGCGCAGGTGCCGGTCGACCGGGGGACGTTCGGCCCCGCCGCGGTCCGGAGCGACCTCCGGATCGAGCACGCGGTCGGCGCGCTCGCGGTCCTCAGGTCCGTCGACGTGGAACGCACCGGAGTCGAACCGGGTCGAGTCGGTGTCGTCGTCGCCGTACTCGACGGCGCGGAGCCGCGGGGTGAGGCCCTCGTCCTCGTCGTCGTGGGTGAGGCGGTGCGCGTCGGGGTTCTCGGGCGTCAGCATCGACGTCTTCGGGTCGAAACGCCACTGTGCCTCGTGGTCGACCTCGGCCGCGGTGAACGCGACCCGGATCTGCCAGCCGGTCTCGGGGTGCTTCCAGCTCGTCCACGCGATGTCGGTGGCGTCCCCGGCCGCGAGTCGATCGGCGATCGCCTCGCCGAACGTGCCGGGACCCGGTTCCTCGCCGTGGCGTCCGGTGGCGCGCGGCGCGAGCGGGACGCGGCCGGCGGCGTCGAGGATGAACGCGCGCTCGGCGAGGACCGGGCCCTCGAACCGGCGGACGTACTCCACGTCGACGTCCATCGTCTCGGCGACCTGCTCGGCGGAGAGCCCGCCGCGGATCCGCGCCTGGACGTCCTTCGGGGACACCCGCTTCTGCGGTCCGGCGTCCGGGTTCGCCTGACGGACCTGCGCCGGGAGGGACGAGGTGACCCCGAGCCGGAACTCGCTGCCCTGATCGGTCGCCAGGAGGAGCGCTCCGGCTTCCACACCGATGACTCTGACGTCTTGCATCTGTCCGCCTTCCGCTGCGTGCGTACCGTCGGAAGTGTGCCTCACCGAGGGCGTGTTCCTCGGGAGATCGTGGGCGCGCCGCGCGGATGAGCGCCGATCGCGACCTGGGAATGGCAGCGGCGTGACGGGGGTTGCACCGCCAGCGACACCGGATCGCATCCGGGCTGGAAACCCGGTTTGCGAATAGCGTCCCGGTGATGCAAACTGTCGCCGCCGATTCCGGCGACGACCCCCCTCACTTCAAGAACGGATGGGCATGGCCACCGACTACGACGCCCCTCGGAAGACCGACGACTCCGACTCCGAGTCGATCGAGGCTCTCAAGGAGCGCGTCCCCGACAAGATGTCGGGGGTCGTGGACGTCGATGACGCCGACAACCCCGGCAGCTTCGAGCTCGCGGGGCAGGACCTCTCCGACGTCGACCTCGACGTCGTGGTGCTCCCGCCCCAGGTCGACGAGTTCACCTGCGTGGAGTGCTTCCTCGTCAAGCACCGCTCGCAGCTCGACCACGAGACCAAGCTCGGACCGATCTGCGTGGAGTGCGCGTCCCTCTAGCGCAACCACCCTCACACGACGGCGGCGCCGGTTCCCCACTCGGGGACCGGCGCCGTCGTCGTGTCCGCACCGACGCCTCCCGGCTGTCCGCGGCGACCGGACGGCACCTCGTCTCAGGAACGGAGGGCCTCGACGACCCGCTCCGGGTGCCGGACGGACACGAGCCAGTACGGGGTCGGGTCCTGGTCGTCGACGACCTGCACCTTGACGACGTCGCGGACGTACCCGCGGAAGAGGACCCACGCGCGGGCGTCGAGCGACGGGCCGCGCTGGGTCGTCGCGGCCGGTCCGGTGTAGCCGACGACCTCGCCGACGACCGACCGGGGGAGCCGGGCGCGTCCGGCGCGGAACTCGGTGTCGGTGACCTCGATGACGGACGCGAAGAGCTGCAGCAGCACGACGGCACCCGCGTACATGCCGATCGCGACCACGACGCCGACCGTCCGGTTGATCGGGAGGAACACGAGCAGGCTCGCGGGGATCACCAGAGCGGTGGCGAGGTAGAGGGTCCAAGGCGCCCACAGGCGTTCGCGGTAGACGGTCACGCCCCTATTCGACCACGGGTTCCCGGGACGGTTCTCCACGGGTGCTCGAGCATCCCGCGGACCTCCACGCCGCGTGCACTACCCTCGTCACGTGACCGAGACCGTCGATGTGCTCTGGACCGGGCAGAACGCCCCCGACTACGCCCATCCCGGGGACGCCGGCGCCGACCTCGTGTCGGCCGAGTCCCTCGTGCTCGCGCCGGGGGAGCGTCGGCTCGTCGGGACCGGACTCCGGATCGCCCTTCCCGACGGCCACGCGGCCTTCGTCGTGCCCCGGAGCGGGCTGGCGGCCAAGCACGGGATCACCATCGTCAACGCGCCGGGCACGATCGACGCGGGCTACCGTGGCGAGGTCAAGGTGGCGCTGCTGAACACCGACGCGACCGAGCCGTACACGATCGCCGTCGGCGACCGCATCGCACAGATGATCGTGCTGCCCGTGCCGCGCGTCCGGTTCGTCCCGGTCGACGCGCTCCCCGAGAGCGTCCGTGGTGACGGCGGATTCGGCTCGTCGGGCTACGGGGCGACCCCGGAGCGCGGAGCGACGCCGGAGGACCAGCGCGGTGCGGCGCGCGACGACCAGCGCGGTGCGGCGCGCGACCAGGACCACGAAGGGAACCAGGCATGAGGATCGGCAGAGGCAAGAAGGGCACCGCGCCGTCGGAGGAGGTCGAGCTCGCCGAGACGACACCCGAGGTCGACATCGCGACGGAGGCCGACGCGGAACTCGACGGGTCGACCGCGATCGTGTCGACCGACAAGTCGGCGCCGGCGGACCGTGAGGAGCTCGGGCCGCTCGACGAGACCGAGGCCAACCCGGTCCGCCCGTACGTCGACCTCGGCGGCGTCAAGATCCTGCCGCGCGAAGGCCTGCACCTGCGCCTCGAGGTCGAGGAGGAGACCCAGCGGGTCGTCGCCGTCGGTCTCGACTACGACGAGTCGACCCTCCAGGTCCAGCCGTTCGCCGCACCGCGCTCGACCGGCCTCTGGCACGAGATCCGCGCCCAGATCGCCGAGCAGATCGAGCGTCAGGGCGGCGTGGCCACCGAGGTCGACGGTCCGTTCGGGCTCGAGCTCCACGCCGCGGTCCCGGTCGTCGGCGAGGACGGGGTGACGAACGACACCCGTCCGGCGCGGTTCATCGGCGTCGACGGCCCCCGTTGGTTCCTGCGCGGCGTGATCGCCGGCCGGGCGGCCGAGGACCCGAGCGCCGCCGACGACATCGAGGAACTGTTCCGCAGCGTCGTCGTCGTCCGCGGCGAGACCGCCATGCCGCCGCGCGACCTCATCCCACTGCACATGCCGAAGTCGACGCCCACGTCGGGCGTCTGACCCGGCGCGGCGCGGCACACACGGACGATCCGGACTGGAGGCACGGTGCAGGTACCCGACGACGACGCGCCGGACACGGCCGGTGCGTCCGGCACCCCGGCGGCGGACCGGCGGGCGGCGGACCGGCGGGCGGCGGACCGGCGGGCGGCGGACCCGCGAGCGGCGGAGCACGCCGAGCCGCTGTCGATCGGCGCCCAGCTCCGCGACGCGGTGTCCCGCGCCGGGATCGCCCAGGTGCGACCCGGGGAGGCGCCGTCCGGTCGAGCGCTCCTCACTGCGGTCGGGGGCGTCCGGGGTCTCGCCGAGTCGATCCTGCCGGGGTTCGCGTTCCTCGTGGTCTACGCGATCACCCACGAGCTGGTGCCGAGTGTCGTGATCCCGGTGGTCGTCGCGCTCGTGTTCGTCGCGGTCCGGCTGCTGCAGCGCCAGTCGCTCGCCACGTCGCTCGCCGGGATCCTCGGCGTCGCGATCTCGGCCGGGCTGTCGCTCATCACCGGGCGGGCCGAGAGCAACTTCATCCCGGGCATCGTGATCAACGCGGTCAGCCTGCTCGTCCTGCTCGTGACGCTCGCGATCCGCCGACCGCTCATCGGGATCGTCGTCGGCCTGCTGCTCCCCGATGCCGACGACTGGCGCGACGACGCCGCCCAGCGACGGGTCCTGACGGTCGCGACCTGGCTCTGGGCCGGGCTCTTCGCGCTCCGCCTGGCGATCG
This sequence comes from Curtobacterium phyllosphaerae, assembly GCF_049341865.1. Lineage (NCBI taxonomy): Bacteria > Bacillati > Actinomycetota > Actinomycetes > Micrococcales > Microbacteriaceae > Curtobacterium > Curtobacterium phyllosphaerae. The sequence continues at coordinate 371,484 of NZ_JBMPIU010000003.1, forward strand.
AGATCCCGCTGTACCTGGCCGCCGAGGTCGAGCTGCTGGCGGGGATCAAGCTCATCACCGGGGTCCCGCTCTACGCGGGGCTGCTGTGGGTGACGTGGTTGCTCGTGCGCGCCGTCTTCCGGTCGACCGCCCCCGAGGACGCGCCTCCGCGGAACGGTCCTGCCGGGCCGGACGCGGTGTAGGATCTATCTCGACATCAAGACACTTCGTCGCGCGCGCACCCCGCGCCCGGCCTAGGCTCGTCTCGCTGGTGGGACCATCCGCGGCCCACGACGACGAGGGCATCCCGATCAGCAAGGAGGCGGCACGGTGGCTGCAGAACAACATCCGGACAGTTTCGGTTCGAAGGACACGCTGACCGTCGGGGACGTCGACTACGCGGTGCACCGCATCGACACCGTCCCCGGCCACGAGACGCTCCCGTACAGCCTCAAGGTGCTGCTCGAGAACCTCCTCCGCACCGAGGACGGCGCGAACGTCACCGAGTCGCAGATCCGTGCGCTCGGGTCGTGGCAGCCGGCCGCCGAGCCCGACACCGAGATCCAGTTCACGCCGGCCCGCGTCGTGATGCAGGACTTCACCGGCGTGCCGTGCATCGTCGACCTCGCCACCATGCGCGAGGCGATGGCGGACATCGGCGGCGACCCGACGAAGATCAACCCGTTGGCCCCGGCCGAGCTGGTCATCGACCACTCCGTCATCGCCGACCTCTTCGGCACGGCGAACGCCCTGCAGCGCAACACCGACATCGAGTACGAGCGGAACGGGGAGCGCTACCAGTTCCTCCGCTGGGGCCAGACCGCGTTCGAGGACTTCAAGGTCGTGCCGCCGGGGACCGGCATCGTGCACCAGGTCAACATCGAGTACCTGGCCCGGGTCACCTACACGCGGACGATCGGCGGCGAGCTCTTCGCCTACCCGGACACGCTGGTGGGCACCGACTCGCACACCACGATGGTGAACGGCCTCGGCGTGCTCGGCTGGGGCGTCGGCGGCATCGAGGCCGAGGCCGCGATGCTCGGTCAGCCCGTGTCGATGCTCATCCCGAAGGTCGTCGGGTTCAAGCTCTCCGGCTCGATCCCCGCCGCGGTCACGGCGACCGACGTCGTCCTCACCATCACGCAGATGCTCCGGCAGCACGGCGTGGTCGGCAAGTTCGTCGAGTTCTACGGTGACGGCGTGGCCGCCGTGCCGCTCGCGAACCGCGCCACGATCGGCAACATGAGCCCGGAGTTCGGTTCCACGGCGGCGATCTTCCCCGTCGACGACGTCACTCTCGACTACCTGCGGCTCACCGGGCGCGACGAGTCGCAGATCGCGCTGGTCGAGGCCTACTCGAAGCTCCAGGGTCTCTGGCACGACCCCTCCGTCGAGCCGAACTACTCGGAGTACCTCGAGCTCGACCTCGGCACCGTCGTCCCGTCGATCGCCGGCCCGAAGCGCCCACAGGACCGGATCGAGCTCGACCGCGCGAAGTCCCAGTTCGAGGTCGACCTGGAGAACTACGCGAGTGCCGACCACAGCGAGGAGGACCAGGCGATCGCCGACACCTTCCCCGCGTCCGACCCGGTGGCGGCGTCCCCGGGCGACGAGGAGACCCTCTCCGACACCGAGTCGGCGAAGCCCGCGCACGCCGCTCGCTTCGCATCGAGTGCCCCCGCCACCGCCTCGAAGCCGGTCGAGGTCGCGCTGACCGACGGCGACCCGTTCACGATCGACCACGGTGCCGTCGCGATCGCCGCGATCACGTCGTGCACGAACACGTCGAACCCGTCCGTCATGCTCGCCGCCGGACTCCTGGCGCGCAACGCGTCGCAGAAGGGCCTGAAGAGCAAGCCGTGGGTCAAGACCACGCTCGCGCCCGGGTCCAAGGTCGTCACCGACTACTACGAGAAGGCCGGGCTCACCGGGTACCTCGAGGACCTCGGCTTCTACACGGTCGGCTACGGCTGCACGACCTGCATCGGGAACTCCGGCCCGCTGCCCGACGAGATCTCGCAGGCGGTCCAGGACAACGACCTCGCCGTCACCGCGGTCCTCTCCGGGAACCGCAACTTCGAAGGTCGGATCAACCCCGACGTCAAGATGAACTACTTGGCGTCGCCGCCCCTCGTGATCGCGTACGCACTGGCCGGGTCGATGCACTTCGACTTCGACAACGACGCCCTCGGGCAGGACGACGCGGGTGCGGACGTCTACCTCAAGGACATCTGGCCGGACGCGGCCGAGGTCCAGCAGGTCATCGACACCTCAATCGACACCGGCATGTTCACGCACGAGTACGCGTCGGTGTTCGAGGGCGACGAGCGCTGGAAGTCCCTGCCGACCCCGGTGGGCGACACGTTCGAGTGGTCCGAGGACTCCACCTACGTGCGGAAGCCCCCGTACTTCGAGGGCCTGACGATCGAGACCACCCCGGTCACGGACATCACCGGCGCTCGCGTCCTCGCGAAGCTCGGCGACTCCGTCACGACCGACCACATCTCGCCCGCCGGGTCGATCAAGGCGGACAGCCCGGCCGGCCAGTACCTCGCCGAGCACGGCGTCGACCGCAAGGACTTCAACTCCTACGGGTCCCGCCGCGGCAACCACGAGGTCATGATCCGCGGCACGTTCGCGAACATCCGGCTCCGCAACCAGCTCCTCGCGAGCGAGAACGGCGGGGCGGGGGTCGAAGGCGGGTACACCCGTGACTTCACCACCGCCGACGGCGACCAGGCGTTCATCTACGACGCCTCCGAGCACTACCAGGCCGCGGGCATCCCGCTCGTCATCTTCGGCGGCAAGGAGTACGGTTCCGGGTCGTCGCGCGACTGGGCGGCGAAGGGCACGAACCTGCTCGGCGTCAAAGCGGTCATCACCGAGAGCTTCGAGCGGATCCACCGGTCGAACCTGATCGGCATGGGCGTCGTCCCGCTGCAGTTCCCGGCCGGGGAGTCCGCGGACTCGCTCGGACTGGACGGCACCGAGACCGTGTCCATCACGGGCCTCGAGGCGCTGAACGGGGGCACGACGCCGAAGACCGTGCACGTCACGGCCGAGCCGTCCGAGCACTCGCCGGCCGGCAAGAGCGCCGTCGAGTTCGACGCCGTGGTGCGGATCGACACCCCCGGCGAGGCCGACTACTACCGCAACGGCGGCATCCTGCAGTACGTGCTGCGGTCGCTCGTGTAGGCGGCGGACCGCCACCACCTGACGGACGGGAGGCACGGTGCCAGCTGGCACCGTGCCTCCCGTCCGTCCGCCGGTTGCGGACTGCAACACGCGTGGCGGGCCCGGCCCGCGCCTCCCGTCCGTCCCACGGTCGCGCGCATACACTGAACCTCCCTGCCGCACGAAAGGAGCGTCCGTGAGTCTGTTGTCGAGCATCCGGTCGCCACGCGACCTGAAGCGTCTCTCCGACACCCAGATGGTGGAGTTGGCTGCCGAGATCCGGCGGTTCCTCGTGTCGGCGGTCGCCAAGACGGGCGGGCACCTCGGCCCGAACCTCGGCGTGGTCGAGTTGACGCTCGCGATGCACCGGGTCTTCGACTCGCCGCGGGACCCGTTCGTGTTCGACACCGGGCACCAGTCGTACGTGCACAAGCTCGTCACCGGGCGGCAGGACTTCTCGCACCTACGGGAGCGGGGCGGTCTCGCCGGGTACCCGCAGCGGAGCGAGTCGGAGCACGACATCGTGGAGTCCTCGCACGCGTCGTCGTCGCTCTCGTGGGCCGACGGGATCTCGCGGGCGTACCAGCTCACCGGCCAGGCCGACCGGACCGTCGTGGCGGTCGTCGGCGACGGCGCGCTCACCGGCGGGATGACGTGGGAGGCGCTCAACAACATCTCCGACGACAACGACCGTCGGCTCGTGATCGTCGTCAACGACAACGGCCGCTCCTACGCCCCGACGATCGGCGGGATGGCGCGGTTCCTCAACCAGGTGCGGACCAGACGCGAGTACCGCGAGATGTACGAGCGGACGCAGCGGTTCGCGAGCCACTTCGGGCACCCTGGGCGCGCTGTCTACCGAGGGCTCCGCGGCGGGATGCACGGGTTCCTCTCCCGCTTCACGAACAACGAGGCGTTGTACTCGAACCTCGACATCAAGTACATCGGGCCGGTCGACGGCCACGACGAGCAGGCGCTCGAAGCAGCCTTCCGGCAGGCCAAGGACTACGGCGCGCCGACGATCGTGCACGCGATCACGGAGAAGGGGCACGGCTTCGAACCGGCGCTCCGCGACACGGCGGACCAGTTCCACGCCGTCGGGCACATCGACCCGGAGACCGGGGAGTCACTCGACTCCGCGGGCGGCGCGACGTGGACCGGTGTGTTCGCCGAGGAGCTCGCACGCCTCGGGGACGCCGACGAGCGCATCGTCGCGATCACCGCGGCCATGCTCCGGCCGACCGGGCTGCACCGATTCCAGGAGCGGCACCCCACCCGCGTGTACGACGTCGGGATCGCGGAACAGCACGCCGTGACGACCGCCGCCGGGCTCGCGTTCGGAGGGCTCCACCCCGTCGTCGCGCTCTACGCGACGTTCGTCAACCGGGCCTTCGACCAGGTGCTCATGGACGTGGCGCTGCACCGAGCCGGGGTCACGTTCGTGCTCGACCGCGCGGGGGTCACCGGGCCGGACGGGCCGTCGCACCACGGGATGTGGGACCTCGCGATCCTGCAGGTCGTCCCCGGGATCCGACTCGCCGCGCCGCGGGACGCCGCGACGCTGCGCGAGGAGCTCGCCGAGGCCGTCGTGGTGGACGATGCTCCGACCGTGCTCCGGTACTCGAAGGGGTCCGTCGGCCCGGACATCCCCGCGGTCCGGCGACTCCCTGACGGCGTCGACGTGCTGCGCGACGCCGTTGACGCCTCGGGAGCGGGCGACGTGCTCATCGTCGCAGTCGGGTCGATGGTGCCGACGGCGCTCGAGGTCGCGACGCTGCTCGACGGCCAGGGCATCAGCGCGACGGTCGTCGACCCGCGGTGGGTCGTGCCGATCCCCGGGTCGGTCGTGGACCTGTCCCGCGACCACCGGCTCGTGATCACGATCGAGGACGGCGTCCGTGTCGGCGGTGTCGGGACGCGGCTCCGCCAAGACCTCCGAGCCGCCGGCGTCGACACCGGCGTCAACGAACTCGGCCTGCCGGACGCCTTCATCGACCATGCTTCGCGGTCCGAGATCCTGGCCGACGTCGGGCTCTCGGCGCAGGCGATCGCCCGCGACGTGATCGACCAGGTCGTCGGGACGAAGCTCCCGAAGGCGAAGCCCGTGCCGACGTCGTCGCGCGAGTCCGCCGCGCGCCGTGCCTGAGGGCCACCGCCGCCGATGAGTGAGCAGCAATCGTCGAGTGCGGCGGCCTGACCCGACGATTCCTGCTCACTCACGGGGCGGCCGGGGCGGCACGGGGCGGCCGGGGCGGGACAGGCCGCGCCGATGCGTCAGCGCGACGCGGGACCGACCACCTTCGGGGTGTGGAACGGCCCACCCGCCGCACGCTCGGACGCTCCCGTCCGGTCGAGGTACGGGCTGATCCCACCGGAGTGGAACGGGTACCCCGCACCGAGGACCATCCCGAGGTCGATGTCCTCGACCGCGGTGACGACCCCCTCGTCGAGCATCCGTCGGAGCTCGTCCGCGAGGCCGTCCTCGAACCGGCGTTGGATCTCGGCAGCGTCGACCGGCGACGCGTCCTTCTTCGACGGGGCGACGAGCTTGACCGCGGCGGGGTCGTACCCGGTGACCCTGCCCTTCTTGTCCCGCGTGGTGATGTGCCCGAACGACGCGAGCCGCTTCAGACCGTCGCCCGGGTGGTAGCGGTCCGGGAAGGCCTCGTGGTGCGAGTCGAGGACATGGGCGCCGACGGGGAGCCCGACGAGTTCGAGCAGCTCGAACGGCGACATCGGCAGGCCGAGGGGGGCGGCTCCCGCGGCGACGACATCGAACGGCGTGCCCTCCTCGACGCCGCGCATCGCCTCGCCGAGGACCCGGGCGAGCACCCGGTTCACGACGAAGCCCGGGCGGTCGGCGGTGATGATCGCCGTCTTCTTGAGGAGCTTCGCGACCGAGAGCGCTGTCGACACGGCCTCGTCCGAGGTGGCCGCAGCGCGGACGACCTCGACCAGGGGCATCACGGCCACGGGGTTGAAGAAGTGGAACCCGACCAGCCGGTCCGGCGAGGACAGCGCGGACGCCATCGCGTCGACGGACAGCGACGACGTGTTCGTGGCGAGGATCGCGTCCGGTGCGATGATCTGCTCGACGCGGGCGAGGACCTCCTGCTTGACGGAGAGCTCCTCGAACACCGCCTCGATCACCCAGTCGGCATCGGCGAACGGCTCGAGCGACACCGACCCGGACACGAGCGCCTTGAACCGGTTCGCGTCGTCGGGGCTCGTGCGGCCCTTGGCGAGCAGGGCGTCGATCGCGGCGTGGATGCGTGCCACACCGGCGTCGACGCGGTCCTGGTCGAGGTCGGTGATCACCACGGGGACGCCGAGCCTCCGTGCGAAGAGCTCCGCGAACTGGGACGCCATGAGCCCCGCGCCGAGGACGCCGACCTTCGTGATCGTCCGGGGTTCGGCGGACGGTGCGCCGACGGGCCGCTTCGCACGCTTCTGCACGAGGTCGAACGCGTACATCGACGCGGCGAACTGGTCGCCGGTGATGAGGTCGGCGAGTGCCTCGTCCTCGTCGGCGAACCGGTCGTCGAGCGACCCCGACCGCGCACCGGCGACGAGGTCGAGCGCGCGGAACGGGGACGTCGGCACGGTGCCGATCTTTTCGGCCACCTGCGAGCGCGCGACCTTGACGACCGTGGACCACGTGGCCTTCTGCGCGATGCCGGGTTCGTACGGGCGCGCGACCTTGACCGCGCCGGTCAGGACACGATCGGCCCATGCGAGAGCGTCGGTGAGGAACATGGCGGACCCGATGAGCTCGTCGCCGATCCCGAGTTCCACGGCCTGCGGCCCGGTCATGAGTCGGTTGTTCTTCAGTGGGTTCTCGACGATGACCTTGAGCGCCCGCTCGGGGCCGATCAGCCGGGGGAGGAGGGTCGCCCCGCCCCAGCCGGGGATGATGCCGAGGAACACCTCCGGCAGGCCGATGCCGGCCGCCGCGGACGAGAACGCCCGGTAGGTGCAGTGCAGCGCGACCTCGAGGCCGCCGCCGAGCGCCATGCCGTTCACGAACGCGAACGACGGCACACCCAGGTCGCCGAGCTTGCGGAGCGTGGCGTGTCCGAGCTGCGCCAGGGCCAGCGCCGTTGCGCGGTCGGGGACCTGCGAGGCCTGCGACAGGTCGGCGCCGGCAGCGAGGCAGTACTGCTTGCCGGTGATCGCCGCGGCCCGGATCTCGCCGCGCGACGCCGAGGCACGGACCTGGTCGAGGGTGTCGGACAAGGCACGGAGGGAGCGCGGACCGAGGGTGTTCGGGCGCTTGAAGTCCTTGCCGTTGTCGAGCGTGATGAGCGCGAGCGTGCCGCCCGAGGGGAGCGAGACGTGCTTGACGAAGGCATTCGTGACGACCTCGTCCGCGGAGAGCTCCTCGAGGCGGTCGGACGGCGTGGTGGTGGTGTCGGTCATGGTCAGGCCGCCTTCCGCGACGAACGTGCCGGACGTGCGGAACGCGCAGCACGCGCCGCACTTCGCGAGTGGTGAGGGTTCTCCCAGATGACGGTGCCGCCCTGTCCGAGGCCGATGCACATCGTCGTGATGCCGTACTGGACGTCCGGGCGCTCGGCGAACTCCGCCGCGAGCTGCGACATCAGCCGGACACCGGACGACGCCAGCGGGTGGCCGACCGCGATCGCACCGCCCCATGGGTTGACGTCCGGGGAGTCCTCGGGGATGCCGTAGTTGTCGAGGAACGCGAGCACCTGGACCGCGAACGCTTCGTTGATCTCGAACAGCCCGATGTCGTCGATGGTCAGACCGGCCTTCCGCAGGGCCTTGTCCGTGGCGGGGACCGGCCCGACGCCCATGACCTCGGGGTCCACACCCGCGAAGGCGAACGACACCATCCGCATCTTGACGCCCAACCCGTGCTCCGCCGCCCCGGCGGTGGACGCGAGCAGCGCCATCGTCGATCCGTCGTTGAGTCCCGCGGCGTTGCCGGCGGTGACCCGTCCGTGGGGCCGGAACGGCGTCTTCAACGCGGCCAGTGCCTCCAGGGTGGTGCCGGGGCGCGGCGGCTCGTCGCGGTCGATGACGTCCCACCCGCTGTCGGTCGCGGTCGCGACCGGGATGATGTCCGGCTGGTGCTTCCCGGCCTCCCAGGCCGCCTGGTAGCGCTGCTGGGAGCGGAGCGCGTACGCGTCCGTCCGGTCCTTCGTGATCGCGGGGAACCGGTCGTGCAGCCGCTCGGCGGTGTTGCCCATCACGAGGGCGTCACCGGCGACCATGCGCTCGGCGAGGAACCGCGGGTTCGGGTCGGCACCGAAGCCCATCGGGTGGCGTCCCATGTGCTCGACACCGCCGGCGATGGCGATGTCCGCCGCACCGAAGGCGATCGCGCCGGCGAGGGTGGTGACGCTCGTCATCGCGCCGGCGCACATGCGGTCGATCGCGTACCCGGGCACCGACTTCGGGAGGCCCGCGAGCATCCCCACGGTCCGGCCGAGCGTCAGCCCCTGGTCGCCCTGCTGCGTGGTCGCCGCCACGGCGACGTCGTCGACCGCGGCACCGTCGAGCGACGCGTTCCGGTCGAGCAGGCCGCGCATCGCGTGCGTGGCGAGGTCGTCGGCCCGGGTGTTCCAGAACACCCCCTTCTCGCCGGCTCGGCCGAACGGGGTGCGTACGCCGTCGACGAACACGACGTCTGATGCCTTGGTCACAGTGCCTCCAGATCTTCCTCGATCGGGTGCGACGCTATCCGCCCGCACTCCGTGCGAGCACAACGGTTGGGGACTTCCTACGAGGTCGACTCGGCGCCCGACGCGTCGGGCTGTGCCGCTGCGACAAAGGCGTCCGCGATCCGCGCGGCGAGCTCCGCCACCTGCCACGGGCGGGCGTCGAGCGCGGTCAGGGCAGCGCCCACGGACGCGGCGTCGACGGTCGCCGGCGGCTCCCACGCGACCTGCCGGAGCGTGTCCGGCGTGAGCATGTTCTCGACCGGGATGTCCATCTCCGTCGCCCTGGCGGTCACAGCGGCCCGCGCCGCCTTGTACCGGCGATCGGCGGCCGGGTTGCGGTCCGCCCACGCACGAGCGGGCGGGAGGGACGGCTCACCCGAACCGCGCATGCTCGGCAGGTCGGTGGTCGCGCGGCCGTCCTCCAGCGCGGACCACCAGCGGTCGATCTCGCTGCGGCTCGCCCGGCCGGTGAACGACTTGATGCTCGCCAGCTCCTTCCGGGTGGCGGGGTTCGCGGCCGCGGCGGCGACGATCGCGCCGTCCGGGATCGTGCGGCCCGGGGCGATGTCGGCGTGCTGGGCGTAGGCGTCCCGTGCGAGCCACATCGCGCGGGCGATCGCCAGTGCGCGCTGCCCGCGGAGGGTGTGCATGCCGGACAGCTTCCGCCACGGCTCGGCCTTCGGGGGCTTCGGGGCGCGGTGCAGGACGGCGTCGAACTCCTGGGCCGCGATCTCGGTCTTGCCGGCCGCGGCGAGACGTCCCGCCATCGCGTCCCGGAGGTCGACGAGCAGCTCGACGTCGAGCGCGGCGTAGACGAGCCAGGCCTGGGGGAGCGGGCGGGTCGACCAGTCGGCCGCCGAGTGCTCCTTGGCGAGGTGGACGCCGAGGAGCTCCTCGACCACGGCACCGAGGCCGACACGGGGGAGTCCGGCGATGCGTGCGCCGAGCTCGGTGTCGAAGATCCGGGCGGGCACGAGTCCGACCTCGTCGAGGCAGGGCAGGTCCTGGCTGGCGGCGTGGAACACCCATTCCTCGTCGCCGATCGCGGCCTGCAGCTCGGGGAAGGCGTCGCGGGGCAGGCCGGAGTCCGTCGCGGCGGTGAGTGCGACGGGGTCGAACAGGAACACACCGGCACCGCGCCGGAACACCTGGATCAGGTACGCGCGCTGCGAGTACCGGAAGCCGCTCGCCCGTTCCGCGTCGACCGCGATCGGACCGGTCCCGGCAGCGATGGCGGCGACCGCGGCCAGGTAGGTCGGACGGTCCTCGATGACCTGGACGGTCGCGTGCGCGTCCTCGACGCCGGCCTCCTCCGTGGGGGCCGGGGCCGGGGCCGGGGGTGCGACGCGGGGGTGTCCGGTGCGCGGGGCGGAGTCGTCGGCAGCGCGGCTGGCGCGGCGGCTGCGGGAGCGGCGGGGGGCGGCCGGCGCCGTGGCCGGGGTCCTGGTGGACGGGGGCTCGGGCGCGGCTGGCTCAGGCGCGGCTGGCTCGGGCGAGGGCGCGGCGTCGGGCTCGGGCGCGGCAGGCTCGGGCGCGGCGGGCTCGGCCCGCAGGAGGTGCTCGGGAACGGTGAACGGATCGGGAACGGGCTGGTGAGCCGTCACGGGATGACCTCCGGGGTCTCCTTGGCGAGCCGCCGCGGACCGAGCAGCGTCACGCCGTCCGAGACCGGTGGCAGCCCGGCGAGCATCGCGACGATGTCCTGCCACGCCTCGACGTGGGGGACGAGGTCGTCGTCGGTGGGTGTCCACGAGGCACGGAGCTCGAGCTGGGCGCCGTCGCCCTGCGCACTGAGCTCGCCGTAGCCGCGGGAGATGATCTTGGTCGCCGTCCCGGACGCGTGCGAGTACCCGGCGCCGTGGGACGACAACGCGTCGACCAGCCAGCTCCACGTGACGTCCGCGACGAACTCGTCGACGCCGATCTCCGGTTCGAGGGGTGCCTGCGCGAAGGACACGACCCGGAACGGCCCGTTCCACTCGTCGGGCTCACGCGGGTCGTACAGCGCGATGAACCGTCCGGTGCCGAGGTCCGAGTCCACGCCGTGGGCGACACCGGACACGTCCGCGGCGAGGGCGAGGGAATGCGGCGCGATGCGGCTCGGCGAGGGGATCTCGGTCAGCGTCGTCTCGGGGCGGATCGCCCCGGCGGACACGAACGCGCGCAGGCGGCTGAAGGCCTCGGGCTCCGCGGTCGGCTGTGGGGTGTCTGACACCCCTGCAGACTAGGCTCCGGGAGAACTGCGCGAAGCGGCGGCACGCCGACGCCGTGCGAGGACGAGCGCCGTGCTGCCTGGAGGCCGCGGCGGACGGGAGCCGGATGGAACGCCATGCCGCGGTGAGGACCGTCGCCGGGATCGGGGTCGGTGCGACGCTGCTCGGTGGTGCCGTGGCGGCGGGACTCGTCGCGGCGATGGCGAGGGTGGTGGTGACGCCGGACCGCCGACGGACCGAGCGCGTCCGGATCCACGCGGTGGACCTCCACGCGATGACGGTCACGCTCGGGCGATCGGCCGACACCGAGCTGTCCGGGCGGTACAGCCTGTGGTTCGGTGCCGGGACAGGGCACCTCCGCGTCGGCGACGTCCTCGGCACGAGCCCGACCACCGTGACCCGCCGCATCCTCGCCGTCGACACCGGGGATCCCCGTGGCGCCGTCCGCGGCAGGTGGGGTGGGTGGTTCTACCTCCACCCGTCGGAGCTCGACGTGCCGGTCGAGGACGTCGACGTCCGCACGCCCATCGGTCCGGCGCCGGCGTGGGCGGTGCGCGCCGCGGACCCGACGGCGCCGTGGGCGGTCCTCGTGCACGGGCGCGGGGTGACGCGTGCCGAGACCATCCGAGCGCTCCCGGTGTTCCGCGCCGCCGGGTACTCGGTCCTCCTCGCATCGTGGCGGAACGACGGCGTGGCACCCCGGACCGACGACGGCCGGTACGGCCTCGGGTCGACGGAGTGGGAGGACGTGGACGCGGCACTCCGGTGGGTCGTCGACCAGGGTGCGACGAGCGTCGTGCTGATGGGCTGGTCGATGGGCGGCGCGGTCGTGCTGCAGACCCTCGTCCGTTCGCAGCTCGCCCACGTCGTCGACGGGATCGTCCTCGAGTCGCCGGTCGTCGACTGGGACGCCGTGCTCCGCTCGCAGAGCGCGGAGATCGGACTGCCCCGCTTCGTCCGGCCCGCGGTCGAGCGACTCCTCCGGACGCCGTTCCTGCACCGCATGGCGGGGTCCGAGCGGACGATCGACCTCCGTGAGCTGGACATGGTCGCACGCGCGGACGAACTCGACGTGCCGGTGCTCGTGCTGCACAGCGACGACGACGGCTTCGTCCCGTCGACCGCCTCGCACGCGCTGGCGGCGGCCCGTCCGGACATCGTCCGCCTCGAGGTCACCACCGGGGCACGGCACACCAAGCTCTGGAACCACGACGCCGACTGGTTCGACGCGCGGATCATGGCGTGGCTGACCGAAGTGGTCCGCCGGCGGGTCCGGACCTGACGGGTGCGGACCTGACGGGGGCGAACCGCGACCGACCGCGTGGTCAGGCGGTCTCGGCGGCCTTCGCGCGCACCTGCCGCTGGACCCGGCCGAGCATCCCCACCATGCCGCGGATCCGGAGCGGGCTGACCGCCTCGCTCAGACCGAGTGTCAGCGGGTAGTCGTTCGGAACCCCGAGGACCTGTTCGACGCTGAGACCGCTGAGCCCCTGCGCGAGGATGCTCGCGAACCCGCGTGTCGTCGGGGACTCGGCCGGCGCCGTCGCGTGCATCCGGACCACGTCGGACGCGTCCGGTGCGGCCCCGACCGTGACGAACACGAACACCGGCGACTGGCACTCCTCGACGCGCTCGAGCAGGTCCGGGTGGTCCGCGTACTCCGATGGGAGCGCGGGGAGCTCGTTCGAGAACTCGAGGAGCAGCTGCAGTCGGTCCGGCACCCCGAGCGCCAGGAAGTCGTCCCGGATCCCGGCGAGGGCCGCGGGGAGCTCGTCGGTCATCGGGTGGCGACGCTCCCGGGCTCGCTCCCGGTGACGATCGGGACCCGAACCGCGCTGCCCCACTCGGTCCACGAGCCGTCGTAGTTCCGGACGTCGGCGAGTCCGAGCAGGTGCTGGAGGACGAACCACGTGTGGCTCGACCGCTCGCCGATCCGGCAGTACGCGATCACGGCGTCGTCGTCGGACAGGCCGGCACCGTCGCGGTAGATCGTCTCGAGCTCGGCGCGCGGCCGGAAGGTCCCGTCGGTGTCCGCGGCGGTGGCCCACGGGATGTTCACGGCGGTCGGGATGTGCCCGGCGCGGAGCGCGCCCTCCTCCGGGTGGTCGGGGGCGGTGGTGCGCTCGCCGGAGTACTCCGGGGCGCTCCGGACGTCGATGAGCGGCGACGAGCCGAGCCCCGCGACGACGTCGTCGCGGAACGCGCGGATCGCGTCGTCGGAGCGCTCGACCACCGGGTAGTCGACCGCGGCGACGGTGGTGGCGTCGGTCGTGAGCGGGCGCCCCTCGGCGATCCACTTCGTCCGGCCGCCGTCGAGGAGACGGACGTCCTCGTGGCCGAACAGCGAGAACACCCACAGTGCGTACGCCGCCCACCAGTTGTTCTTGTCGCCGTACAGGACGACGGTGGTGTCACGGCCGATGCCCTTGCCGCCCACGAGTCGAGCGAACGCCTCGCCGTCGATGTAGTCGCGCTGCACCGGGTCGTTGAGGTCGGTGTGCCAGTCGATCTTGACGCTGCCCGGGACGTGGCCGGTCTCGTACAGCAGGACGTCCTCGTCGGACTCCACCACGACGAGGTCCGCGTTCCCGGCGTCGAGTTGCGACGCGAGCCACTCGGTCGAGACGAGCCGCTCGGGGTGGGCGTAGGCGGCGAACTTGTCGGACGGGTCGACCGGGGCGGTCATGGGTACCTCCTGCTGGGATGACGAGGGCGCGCGGCTAAGATCGACTGCGGCGCCAGGTCAACGGTACGCGGACGCACCGTGTTCCCGCTGCACCGTGACAGCGGCGCTGTGACAGTTGTGCTGTGACAGTTGTGCTGTGACAGTGGCGCTGTGACAGCTGCACCGAGACATCGGGCGTCGTCGCCGTGCTCGTTCCCCACCGGAGAGGCTCCTGGATGCCCGACGCCCCGTTCCCGCACCTCGTCGACCGGGACCCGAGCGTCACCCCCGAGCAGATGGCGGCCGCGCTCGTCCCGCCGCCGCAGTTCGAGTCGGCGTCGTTCGACTCGTACCGGCCCGACCCGGACTTCCCCTCGCAGGCCGCGGTCCGCGACACGGTGGCGGCGTTCGTGGCGTCGGCACCGACGGGCCGACGCGGTCTCTTCGGCCGGCGCCGGGCGCCCGAGGTCGCCGCGACGTCGGGCGTGTACCTCGACGGCGGGTTCGGCGTCGGCAAGACCCACCTGCTGGCCGCGGCCTACCACGCCGCCTCCGGACGGAAGACGTTCGGCACCTTCATCGAGTACACCGCCCTCGTCGGCGCGCTGGGGTTCCGAGGGACCGTCGACCTGCTCCGCGGGACCGCGCTCGTCTGCATCGACGAGTTCGAGCTCGACGACCCGGGCGACACCATGATGATGACCCGGCTCATCAAGGAGCTCGCCGACGACGGCACCCGGTTCGCGGCGACGTCCAACACACCGCCGGGCGCGCTCGGCGAGGGCCGGTTCGCGGCGCAGGACTTCCTCCGGGAGATCCAGGCGATGTCGGACCGGTTCGACACGATGCGGATCGACGGTCTGGACTTCCGCCGTCGGTCCACGGACGAGTCCGCGGCCACGGTCGACGACGTCGCCGCGGTCCTGCAGACCCTGCCGTCCGGCGCCCGCCCGGGAGGCCCGGGGAACGTCACCCAGGACGACTTCCGTGCCGTGGTGGGGCACCTGGCGTCGGTGCACCCGTCCCGGTACGTCGCGATGGTCGAGGGACTCGACGCGGTCGGACTCACGGACGTCGCGCCGTTCACCGACCAGACGGACGCGCTCCGGTGGGTCGCGCTCGTCGACCGGCTCTACGACGGACAGGTGCGCATCGTGGCGTCCGGCACGCCGCTCGACCAGGTGTACCCGGCGACCATGCTCGACGGCGGCTACCGGAAGAAGTACCTGCGCGCCGCGAGCCGCGTCGTGGCCCTCACCCGCGCCTCCTGACCGTCGCCGCGCTCGCGCAGCCCCTGTCCAGAGGACCGCCGGGCTGACGAAACACGACGTTTACATCCGGACGAATCGTGTTACACCGCCGAAACACCCCGAGTGCCGGAGCGAAACGTCACCTCGCGACACTGGGTGCACCCGAGGCGGACGCGTCGACACGCACCGAACGCAGCAGCACCGCCCGACGTGTCCCAGCAGTGCGAGCGAGAGGTGTTCAGATGATCGATCACGGTCAGACCGGCTTCATCCTGATCATGGCGGCCCTGGTGCTGTTCATGACCCCGGGGTTGGCGTTCTTCTACGGCGGTCTGGTCAAGGCCAAGAGCGTCATCAGCATGATGATGATGTCCTTCGGTGCCATCGGTCTTGTGAGCGTCCTCTGGGTGCTCTACGGCTACGCGATCTCGTTCGCGAACGACACCCCCGGCAGCCACGTGATCGGCAAGGTCGGCTTCTTCAGCATCGACCTCAACGAGATCGGCCTCGGGCAGGCGTTCGAGCAGGCGACGGCGCACACCCTGAACGCGACGTACCCCGACATGGCGTTCATCGGGTTCCAGGCGACCTTCGCGATCATCACCGTTGCGCTCATCTCGGGCGCGATCGCGGACCGCGCGAAGTTCGGCACCTGGATGGTCTTCGCGGGCATCTGGGTCACGGTCTGCTACTTCCCGGTCGCCTCGTGGGTGTTCAACCTCACCTCGGGCATGTTCGCGACCTGGGGCGTCATCGACTTCGCCGGCGGCACCGCGGTGCACATCGACGCCGGAGCGGCCGGCCTGGCGCTCGCCATCGTCCTCGGTCGCCGCGTCGGGTTCGCCAAGGGTGCGCACAAGCCGCACAACCCGCCCTTCGTGCTCCTCGGCGCCGGCATCCTCTGGTTCGGCTGGTTCGGCTTCAACGCGGGCTCCGAGGGCAACGCCGACGGCATCGCCTCGCTCGCCTGGGTGAACACGCTCGCCGCACCCGCCGCGGCCGTCCTCGGCTGGCTCCTCATCGAGAAGATCCGTGACGGCAAGGCCACGTCGATCGGTGCCGCGTCCGGCGCCGTCACCGGTCTCGTCGCGATCACCCCGGCGTGTGCCGCACTGACGCCCGGTTGGGGCCTGCTGCTCGGGTTCGTCTCCGGCATCCTCTGCTGCTTCGCGATCGACTGGAAGTACAAGCTCGGCTTCGACGACTCGCTCGACGTCGTGGGCGTGCACCTCGTCGGCGGCATCTTCGGCACGCTGTTCCTCGGGATCTTCGCCAACGGCACCGGCCTGATCTACTCCGGCTCGTTCGTCCAGCTCGGCAAGCAGGCCACCGCGGCCGGCGTCGTGCTCGTCTACTCGTTCGTCCTGGCCTTCGTCATCGGCTGGATCCTCGAGAAGACGATGGGCTTCCGCGTGAAGACCGAGGACGAGGTCGCGGGCATCGACACCGCCGTCCACGGCGAGGAGGGCTACGTCCTCTTCGAGGAGGAGGACCGGACGCCGATCACGGTCGGTGCCCGGCGGTAGCTCCGGCGCCGGAGTCTTCCGGAAGACACGAAGTCGGCCGGTTCTCGCAGGGAGACAACCCTGCGAGAACCGGCCGACTTCGTGTTCCGCGGAGGAGGAGGGCGGAGGGAGCGCAAGACTGGGCGCATGACGACGTCGACGCTGACCAACCTCCGCGAGGTCGGGGGACCCGGACTGCAGGTCGGTCGGCCGCGGACCGTGTTCCGGTCGAACACCGAGCCGGGCGTCGACGCCGACGCCTACCCGACGTCACTCAGCGCCGTGGTCGACCTCCGCCGCGACGACGAACTCGACGCCGTCCCCCACCCGCTCCGGGACTCCGCCGGGTACCGGTCCGTCCCGCTCTTCGACCCGTCCGAGGTCGAGACCGCGGACATGTCGGCACCCCTCGAAGCGCAGTACCTCGACTGGCTCGTCCGACATCGCGGCACGATCGCCGAGGTGTTCCGCACGCTGTCCGGGACACCGGGCGACGTGCTCGTGTGCTGCTCGGCCGGCAAGGACCGCACCGGCGTGGTGAGCGCGTTGCTCGCACGACTGTGGGGTGCGGACCTCGACCGGGTCGGCGCGGACTACGGGGCGACGGCGGACGCGCTGGCGGAGAGGTTCGCGCGCGAGCGGTCGGTCGCCGAGCAGTCCGGTCCGGAGGCGGCGCGGATCTCCCGCATCATGCAGCGCTGCGTCCCGGAGGTCGCGGTCCACGTCGTCGAGCAGGTCGAGGAGCGCTACGGGTCGGTGCGCGGGTACCTCCGGTGGATCGGTCTGAGCGACCGCGAGGTCGATCGGTTGTAGCCGCCGGCCGATCGACCTCGCGGCCGTCGCAGCTCACCAGGCGAAGTCCTCCGGCGAGGTCTTGTGCCCCGGGAAGATCTCGTCGAGGCGGTCGAGTGTCGCCTGGTCCAGGTGGATGTCGACCGAGCGGACGGCGGACTCCCACTGTTCCATCGTCCGCGGACCGGTGATCGGCCCGGTGACGCCCGGCTGGTGCAGGAGCCACGCGAGCGCGAGTTCGCCCGGGGTGTGCCCGAGCTCCTTCGCGAAGCCCTCGTACGTGGTGAGCTGCTCACGGTGGCTGTCGACGTACTCGGCGCTCCGACCTTCGAGCCGGCGCGATCCTTCCTCGGTCTTCTCGATGATGCCGCCGAGGAGTCCGCCCTGGAGCGGCGACCAGGGGATCACACCGAGGCCGTAGTGCTGCGCGGCAGGCAGGACCTCGCGCTCGACGTCACGGACGACGAGGTTGTAGATCGACTGCTCGCTGACGAGCCCGAGGAAGTTGCGCGAACGCGCGGCCTCCTGGGCCTGGGCGATGTGCCACCCGGCGAAGTTCGACGACCCGACGTAGAGGATCTTGCCCTGCTGGACAGCGAGCTCCATGGCCTGCCAGATCTCGTCCCACGGCGTGTCCCGGTCGACGTGGTGCATCTGGTAGAGGTCGATGTGGTCGGTCTGCAGGCGACGGAGCGACGCGTCGAGGGACTGTCGGATGTTGACCGCCGAGAGCTTGCCGCCGTTCGGCCAGTCGAGCATGTCGCCGTAGACCTTCGTCGCGAGCACGGTCTTCTCGCGTCGCCCGCCACCCTTGGCGAACCAGCGCCCGATGATCTCCTCGGTCGCGCCCTTGCCGACCGATCCGCCGTAGCCGTTCGCGGTGTCGAAGAAGTTGACGCCGAGCTCGTGCGCCCGGTCCATGATCGCGTGCGAGTCGTCCTCGCTGGTCTGTGGTCCGAAGTTCATCGTGCCGAGGACCGCACGGGAGACGGACAGCCCTGTCCTGCCGAGGTGTGTGTATTCCATGGTCCCGGTCTACGCCCCGGCCACGGACACCCGCTCAGACGATGGCAACAGACCCGACAAGTTGCCACGGGCATCGTTGGAGAGGACGTGACGATGCGGTTCCCGGTCAGCCGGTAACGTCGCTCGGGTGAAGATCCAGGGAGCTCCGGGCAGCCGCATCGTCGGGTTCGGGCACTACCAGCCAGAGCGCGTGATGACCAACGACGACCTCGCGGAGATCGTCGACACGAACGACGAGTGGATCCGGACCCGCACCGGCATCCGGACGCGCCACATCGGCGGCGAGTCGGACACCGTCACGAGCATGGCGATCGAGGCCGGGCGGGCCGCCCTCGCCGACGCCGGGATCGACGCGGGTGAGGTCGACCAGGTCATCGTCGCGTCGACGAGCCACCGCGACCGGGCACCGTACTCGGCGGGTCGCGTCGCCGTCGGCCTCGAGGTCGGCACCGCGATGCCGCTCGACGTCAACACGGCGTGCAGCGGCTTCGAGTCCGCGGTCGCCCTCGCTGACATGTCGATCCGCACCGGGTCCGCCACCACCAGCCTCGTCATCGGGTCGGAACTCATCTCGGGCATCGTCGACTGGACGGACCGGTCGACGTGCGTGCTCATCGGCGACGGGGCGGGCGCCGCGGTCGTCCAGCGGAGCGAGACACCGGAGATCGGGCAGGTCTCGTGGGGGAGCGTGCCGCACCTGCTCCGCGCCGTCCTGGTCGAGGGCGACCCGGAGCGCTTCTCACAGGAGGGCCGGTCGATCTACCGTTGGGCGATCACCGAGGCCGAGGGGCACGCCCGCGCCGTCGTCGAGAAGGCCGGACTCACGATGGACGACATCCAGGTCTTCGCGTTCCACCAGGCGAACCTCCGCATCATCGAGCCACTCGCGAAGGCGCTCGGCGCGGAGGACCGGTTCGTCCTCGCCGACGTGGTCGACTCCGGGAACACGTCGGCGGCGAGCGTCCCGCTCGGGCTCTCGAAGGCGTGGGCGCGCGGCGACCTCCCGGAGGGCGTCCCCGCGCTCCTGTTCGGCTTCGGCGGCGGGTTCACGCACGCCGGCCAGGTGATCACCACCCCGACCAGACGCTGACGACGCCGGTCGCGGTCGCGACCCGGACTGGAGGCGCGGTCCGGGCCGCCCCGCGCCTCCAGACCGGCTCGTGTCGGGTCGTCGGGACTCAGACCTCGCGGTCCTGGCCCCGCTGGTCGTCGCCCGCGTGCTTCCGGCGCCACGGGAGCGCGCGACGTTCGCCGGGTGCCGTCACGGTCCGCGGCGTCCGTCCGCGCTTCGGTTCGATCGGGTACGGGAACGACGACGGCGGCGTGCCGAACGCCGAGCGGGAGCTGTCGACGACCTTGCGACCGAGCGCGTGGTTGCCGATGCCGCCGACGACCGCACCGATGCCGAACGGGATCGCACGGCCGATGACGCTCGTGCCCTGACGCAGGGCGAACCGCTTGACGAACGTGTCGCGGAGCTGGTTCGCGATCCCGCCCATCGCCGAGCGCGGGATGCTCGAGGTGATCATCTCGCCCCAGAACTTGTCCCGGGCCGGTCCGCCGCCGGCCTGAGCAGCGAGCTGCTTGACGAGCGAGGTCCCCGGTGCGCCGAGGATCATCGCCATGACGAGCGTCCGGGCGCGGTCCGGGTCGGTCATCGCGATGCCGTGCACCTCGGTGACGGACTGGGCGAACAACGCACTCGTCTCGAGGAACCCGACGGTCTCGGCACCGGTCAGGCCGAGGCTCGCGGCGAAGCCCACGCCGGGGATCACGGCGCTCGCGCCGACCGCCGCGCCGCCCGAGGTCACCGCCGTGAGGTAGTGGCGTTCGAGGATGCGGATGATGTCGGCGGGCGACGCGTCCGGGTGGGCGCGGCGGAGCCGATCGACGTGGG
Source organism: Curtobacterium phyllosphaerae (assembly GCF_049341865.1). Classification (NCBI taxonomy): domain Bacteria; kingdom Bacillati; phylum Actinomycetota; class Actinomycetes; order Micrococcales; family Microbacteriaceae; genus Curtobacterium; species Curtobacterium phyllosphaerae. The sequence continues at coordinate 391,672 of NZ_JBMPIU010000003.1, forward strand.
CCACCACCACGGGACGCTGCACGCTGATCACCCGGTCGAGCGTCCCGAGCCAGCGGGGGGTCTTCTCGTTCGCGACGCGTGCGCCGTCGGTGTCGGGAGCGGGGGTGAGGTCGGGGACGGGGACGATCGCCCGGCCGTCGTCGGGAGTTCCACGTTTCGCCATTGGTGCACCCTACGCGGTGTCGTCCGGGGGTTCCGGGGCCATGTGCAGCAGGGTGGACCCGTGCTCACACTCCCGGTCGTCGTCTCGACGCTCCTCGGGGTGTCCGTGCTGGTCGCGCTCGCGACGGGCGTGCTGCTCGCCGTCCGGGCCCCGCACCCGTTCGCGCCGGCCCTGGCCGTGCTCCGGGGGACGCTGCAGCTCGCGGCCATCAGCCTGGTGCTCGCGGGGGTGATCCGGGATCCGTGGTGGATCGCGCTCGCACTCGCGGTGATGTTCGGTGTCGCGACGTGGACGGCCACCCGGCGGCTCGGGACCGTCCGCACCCACCTGTGGCCCGTGACGTGCGCGATGGGCACGGGTGTCGTCGTCGCGCTCCTGCTCGTGTTCGCGACGGGGGCCATCGCGTTCTCGCCCCGGTACGTGCTCGCGATCGGGGGGATCGTGATCGGGAACGCGATGACGATCGCGACGCTGAGCGGGCGGCGGTTCGTCGAGCTCGCGGACGACCGGTGGGAGGAGGTCGAGGGGTGGCTCGCACTCGGGGCGACGCCGCGTCGAGCGACGGCGGACCTCGTGCGGCGGGCGATCCACGCGGCGATGGTGCCGACGACCGACCAGACGAGGACCACCGGGCTCGTCACGCTGCCCGGCGCGTTCGTCGGCGCGGTCTTCGGGGGCGTGTCGCCGCTCGAGGCCGGACGGTTCCAGATCGTCGTGCTCGCGGCGATCATCGGGGCCGGTGCCGTCGTCGCGGTGGTGCTGACGCGGTGGCTCGGGCCGGTCCGCGTGCGGCCGCTGCCGCTCGACGGACGGTGATCGTCGGGGGTCGGGGGCCGGGCGTCGGGCGTCGGGCGTCTGGCGTCGGACCTCGGACGCTGAGCCGCGTCAGTGCGTGGGGTCTCGTCGGGGTCCGACCTGCCCCGTCGATGCCCACCCGGTGAGTGCGAGGAGCTCGACCGCGACCTGGTCCGGCGTCCGGCCGCTGGTGTCGAGTCGATGGACGTCCGCACCGGCGTCGCGGTCGAGACGGGCGGCAGCCGCAGCGCTCTTCGCGATCGATCGTTCGAGCTCGGCGCCCTGTTCCCGCCCGGACAGTCGTCGCGCCGCGGTCGTGTCGTCCGCGAGCAGCAGCACCCCGACCACCTGCGGGTCGTCCCCCATCGCTGCGGACAGGTGGTGGGCCTCCAGGACGGCGACGGTGTTCGTGTACACGAGCCGACGGTGGCCGATCGCGCGGTAGTTGCCCCAGATCGCCGCGAGGTTCCGTGCTGCGAGGTCGTGACCGTGCTCCCACGGGGCGGGGTGTGCGAGGTCGAGGGTGTCGCCCTCGATCACGGCGTGCCGGACGTCGAGGCCGGTGAGCAGGACGTGCAGTGCCGCGGCCGCCGAGGTCTTGCCGACACCCGACCGGCCGCCGATGAACAGGACTTCGGAGTCGCTCATCGGCACAGTGTCCCAGAACGTGGACCGGACACCCGGCAGGGACCGCCGCCGCGTCAGCTCCGCGTCAGCACCGCACGGAGCGGGAACTCCTGGTCCTCGAGGATGAACTGCGCCCCGATGCCGGTCCGCGCGTTGACGACGATCGGCGCGAGCAGGTTGACCGTGGTCTCCGCCTCGGCCGGGTTCGCGACGACGAGGAGCATCGCCTCGGCAGCGTCCCGCAGGTCGAGGATCGTCGTCTGCTCGTCGGAGATCACCGGCGCGTACGACGACAGGTGCACCGCCGCGTCGAGGACGTAGAGCCGCGGGTCGGTGGTGCCGGACTCGGTCGTCCCGGTCCCGACGAGCGCGAACAGTCCGTCCGCACCGGGGACCTCGTCGAGGGTGAACCGCGAGAGCGGCTCGAGGCCGAACGGGGCGATCGCGAATGCGAGGTGGATGCTCATCGGAGGTAGTCCATCAGGGTCGGTTGCAGTGTCTTCGCCGTGACGGCGAGTGCTGCCTGGTAGTTGGTCTGCTGGATCTGCAGGTCGAGGATCGCGCTCGCGACGTCCTTGTCCTCGACCTGGGCGCGCTGGCCCTCGAGGGTGACCTTCTGCGAGGCGAGGGTCTCCTTCGCCGACAGGACGGCGGCATGTCGCGTCCCGACGTCCGCCTGGACGCCGCGGAGGGCGCTCAGACGGCTGTCGATCTCGTTGAGCCGCGGGTTCACGTTGACGCCCTTCTGCAGGTCGCTCACGACGTTGTCGATGAGGGTGAAGACGGAGTCGGCGCCGGTGCCGAACACGGCGCTGCCGTCGGTGTCGACGCGCACCGTCGTCCCCGAGGCGATCCGGCGGGTGACCGTCGCGTCGGCGGTCCCGTTCCAGGTGAAGTCGTCGTCGAAGGCAGCCGACGAGTCCGTGCTGCCGGCGAACACCGGTCGCCCGGCGTACGTCGCGTTTGCGTCCTGCAGCAGGCTCTGCTTGAGGCCCTGCAGCTGCGTCACGATCGCATCGCGGTCGGTGGGACCGAGGGTGCCGTCGTTCGCACCCTGCACGGTGAGGTCGCGGAACGTGTTCATCACCGAGTAGACGCCCGCGAGCGTCGAGTCGGTGGTGTCGAGCCACCCGGCGCCGCTGTCGGCGTTCCGGGCGTACTGCGCGTTCTGCGCCTGCTCGCTGCGGACCGCGATCGACCGGCCGGTGCCGACGGGGTCGTCCGAGGGGACGGTGATGTTCTTCAGCGACGTCGCCTGGTCGGACAGCTGCGCGAGCTTGGCGGCGCCGGCCTGGAGCCGCTGCTGGGCGGCGGCCATGGACATCTGCGTGGTGACCCTGGTGAGCACGATCAGCCCCTCCCGACGAGTCCGACGTGGTTGATGAGCGTGTCGAGCATCTCGTCGACCGCGGTGAGCACCCGGGCGGCGCCCTGGTACGCGTGCTGGTAGGTCAGCAGGTTGACGTTCTCCTCGTCGAGGTCGACGCCCGCGCCGGACTGCTGCTGCGTCGCGGCACTCGTCGCGGCGAGGCCGGTGAGCGTCGTCGCGTTCGCGGCCGCCTTCGCGACCGTGCCGATCCCGGTGACGAGGTTCGACCATGCCGCGTCGGCGCCGGTGGTGCTCGTCGTGAGCTGCCCGATGGCGTCGGCGACCTTGCCGGAGTAGGCACCCGAGGCGTCGCGGGTCGCGAGCCCGGACCCGTCGGTGGCGAGCACCGTGAGGCCCTGCGCCGCGGGGACGCCGGGGGTGGTCCCGAAAAAGTCGACGCCGGTGGCCCCGGTCGAGGTGTACCCGGTCCGGTGCAGCGCGTTCACCTGGGCGGCGAGGGTGGTCGCGACCCGGTCGTAGCCGGCCGACGCCTCGGCGAGGGCGCCGCCGGTGCCGGTGGCGTTCGCGGGGGCGATCGTGGAGAGGGTCCCGGCGATGCTGCCGCCGTCGAGCGAGACCGCCGACCCGGAACCCCCGACCCAGGAGAGCGTGACGGGCGCACCGGCGGCGTCGGCGAGCCGGCCCGCGCCGGACACGGCGATCGACCGGGCAGACGTTCCGCGCACGAGCGCGTTCCCGCCGACGACGACGTCGACCGTGCCGTCGCCGTTGTCGCGGACGGTCGCCCCGGAGAGCGTCGCGATCTGCTTCGTCAGGACGTCGCGCTGGTCCGAGAGCTCGTTGACCGAACCGCCGGCGGCCTTCGTCGTCCGGATCTGCGCGTTGAGGTCCGCGACCTGCGACGCCGCGCTGTTCAGCTCGGACACGGACGTGTCGACCGACCGGCGCGCGGACGTCCACTGCGTGTCGATCGCCTGCGAGCCGGTCTGCAGGGTGGTCGCCACCTGTGCGGCGGTGCTCAGGACGACACCGGCCGAGGCCGGGTCGGACGGATCGTTCTGGAGGCCCGTCCAGGCCGCCCACATCGTGTCCAGTCGTGCGGACAACCCGTTGGCACCGGGCTCGTTCAGGGACCCCTCGAGGGTCGACAGGGCCGACGAGCGGGCCGTCGCGAACCCGGAGGCGGCGGACGACGCGCGGACCTGCGCGTCGAGGGTCATGTTCGACAGGCGTGCGATCCCGTCCACGGAGACACCCTGCCCGACGAGTGCGTTCGTGCCGTGCAGCCAGCCGGTCTGTGCGACCGGGGGCACCGACGACTGGGTCACGCGCTGACGGGTGTAGCCCTCGGTCCCGGCGTTCGCGATGTTCTGCCCGACGACGTCGAGCCCGGTCCGCGCTGCGGTGAGGCCGGAGTACGCGACGCTCAGTCCGCCGAAGGTGCTGACCATGGTCTAGAGGTTCCCGTCGAAGATGCGGGCGCCGGTCGAGCCGACCCCGGAGGTCCCGCGCACGTCGTACGTCGCGGTGTCGCCGACGGCACCGGCGAGGGTCTCCTGCGTCGCGCGGGCGGCGGCACGGAGGAACCGGTCGTTCTCGTCGCGGAGGCCCGCGATCTGCGTGGTGAGCTCGATCATCGCGCGGAGGTGTGCACCGAGGATGTCGCCCCACGGCCCGGCGGGTGCGGCGGCGACGATCTCGCGGAGCGGCGCGTCCGACGGGGTGCCCCACTCCTCGGCGATGGCCGCGGACTCCATCGAGCGCTCGAGCCCGACGGCGCGGAGGCGCTCGAGGACCTGCTCGACCTCGCGGCTCGCGTGGTCGATCCAGCGCGAGCGTCCCGCGGTGAGGAGCAGCTGCTCCTCCTCGAGCTTGAAGGTCAGGAGCTCGAGCAGCTCGCGCTCCCGCCACAGCACGGCAGACAGTTCGTTCACGCCCAAGGTCTCCTCCCTCCACGTCGACGCAGCAGGTGCCGCGTCCGTCTCGTGTCGTCGAGGAGCACTATCGGCGGTCCGGCCCCGTCCGTTAGGCCGGGATCCCGACCCGGCCGCCTACCCGGCCGATCATCCGTCGACAAGGTGCTCCACACCTCCAGTTCGGGGCACGAACGCGGGCCGGTCCGCCGAACGGGGGACCCCCACTCGGGGGCGGAATGCCCCGGAACCACGGCGGGAACCCCCGGACTGGGGACGGATGAGGGGCTGTACAGCACTCGGCGTCTCGATAGATTTCCTGTGCAGGCGGGGGACGTCCTCCGCCGGGCCCGGACTCACGGTTCCGGACAACCCATGCACCGCCCGGACGGAACCGGGCGGTCTTCGAGGGGTCTCCTCGGCGTGCCAGTGCGCCGGAGATCCGTCGCGCCCACGGACGGGTGAGCACGGCATCGGACAGCCGATGTCGACCGACCGGACCAGACCAGGGGACAGGCACATGGAGCGCACGGCACGCAACGCGATGGTGGTCGAGAACCTCCCGCTCGTCGGGTACCTCGTCGCCGAGGTCTGCGCACGCGCCACCCACCTGTCCCGTGACGACCTCGCATCGGTCGGGGCGCTCGCCCTCGTCACCGCCGCGGACGCGTTCGACCCGGACCTCGGTGTCCCGTTCGGCGCCTACGCCCGGACCCGCATCATGGGTGCGTTCGCCGACGACATGCGCGCCGGGGACTGGGCCAGCCGAGGCACGCGGAAGCGCATCAAGGAGACGATGGCCGTCCAGGAGACGCTCACCGCCCAGCTCGGCCGGCACGCGTCCGTGAAGGAGATCGCCGACACGCTCGGCGTCGACCGCCAGACCGCGGCCGACGCCCTCACCGATGCCGCACGCACCGTCGGCACCATCGACGACACCGTCCACGACTCACTCGCCACCGAGCTCCCGCTGCCCGGGGACGACCTGCTCGCCACCGAACGGGTGCGCTACCTCCGCGCTGCGGTCGAGGCCCTCCCCGAGCGCATGCGGTTCATCGTCGAGTCGGTGTACTTCGGCGACCGCACCGTCACCGAGGTCGCCGAGGAGCTCGGGATCACCCACTCCGCCGTGTCGCAGCAGCGGTCCGAGGCGATGCGCCTGCTCCGCGACGGACTCGCCACGCACTACGCCGACGAGCCCGGTGCCGAGGTCGAACCGCAGTCTCGGACCACCCCCGCCCGCCGGAGCGTCTACCTCGCCCGTGTCGCCGCGAACGCCGCGGTCGGCATCGCACGCGTCATGCACGAACCGCTCCCGCACAACGCGGCGGCGGCCGGATGACCACATCGCCGGAAAAAACCTCGGCGAACTCCTAACGGTCTCGGCCATCCGGTCGAGAGTCCTCACTGTCAGCCCACGGACGGGCAGACGCACCACACCCACACTTCACGGAGGAATTCATCATGGGTATGTCCATCAACACCAACCTCTCGGCACTCAACACGTACCGGAACCTCAACTCGACGCAGAACGACCTGTCGAAGTCCCTCGAGAAGCTCTCGAGCGGCCTCCGCATCAACCGTGCTGCCGACGACGCGGCCGGCCTGTCGATCTCCGAGGGGCTGAAGTCGCAGGTCGGTGGCCTCACGGTCGCAGCCCGCAACGCACAGGACGGCATCTCCGTCGTGCAGACCGCTGAAGGTGGCCTCACCGAGACCCACTCGATCCTCCAGCGCATGCGTGACCTGGCCGTCCAGGCCGGCAACGACTCGAACAACGCCGACTCGCGCACCGCGATCTCGACCGAGGTCGACTCGCTGCAGAAGGAGCTCACCCGCATCGCGGGCTCGACGAACTTCAACGGCATCAACCTGCTCGACGGCACCGCCGGCACCGGCAAGAACGGCGTCCTGAACTTCCAGGTCGGCGCGAACGGCGACGCGAACAGCCAGATCACGGTCGACCTCTCGGGTGCGAACGTGGCCAAGATCGCGGCGAAGCTCACCTCGGGCACCGGCAGCACCGGGACCTCCTCGGCCGTCGCCGACGTCACGAAGCTCGGCGGCGACGTCACCTTCGCGACCGCCGGCACGTCGGTCAAGGTCACCTCGATGGGTGCCGCCGGCACCTACGCGAGCGTCGCGGACTACGCGGCGGACCTCAAGAAGGACGCCACCTTCTCGGCGAACTTCGACGTGACCGTCCAGACCGACGCGAACGGTGCCGGCAACGGCATCCTCGTCACGGCCAAGGACGGCACCGACGTCACGACGATCACGGGTGCGGGCCTCGGCGCCGCAACCGTCGGTGCCGCCGCGACGACGGGTCTGCAGTTCGACTCCGCCGCGCACGCGCAGGCAGCGATCAAGACGATCGACGACCAGATCACGGCCGTCTCGACCGCTCGTTCCAAGATCGGCGCGATCCAGAACCGCTTCGACCACGCCATCAACGTGACGAACGTGGCCAAGGAGAACCTGACCGCGGCCGGCTCCCGCATCACCGACGTCGACATGGCGGAGGAGATGGTCAAGTACACGCGCGACAACATCCTCAGCCAGGCCGGCACGTCGATGCTCGCGCAGGCGAACCAGAGCACGCAGGGCGTCCTCTCGCTCCTCCGCTAGCCGGAGACGGGGCGGGCCGGTCGCGGCCCGCCCCGACCCCGCGATGCTCCGTCGCCGCCACCGGGAACCGTTCGGGTGTCCTCGGTGGCGGCGGCACCGTCCGCGCGCTGTGCGAGCGGCACCGTCCGCGCGCTGTGCGAGCGGCGCCGTCCGCGCCGGGTACGCGCGGCGCCGCCCGCGCCGGGTGTGCGCGGCACCGTCCGCGCGCTGTGCGCGGTGACCATCCCCTCACGAACACCGACGAGGACAGGAGCACCCGATGTCGCTCGCCATCGACGGACTCGCCAGCGGACTCGACACCACGAGTCTCATCAACTCGCTGATGACCATCGAGCAGCAACCCCAGACCCTGCTGAAGTCGAAGGTCACCACGACCCAGTCCTTCATCTCGTCCCTCCAGACGATCAACGGCCAGATCCAGAACCTCGCGACGAAGGCGACCACCGCCGCCGCGAAGACGTCGCTCAACCTCTGGACCGCGTCGAGCAGCGCTCCGTCGGTGTCCGCGACGGCGACGGTCTCCGCGACCCCGGGTGCGATCTCGTTCACCGTCGGTTCGACGGCCGCGGCCCAGATCGGCGTCACCGCCGCGATGAGCACGTGGCCCGCGAACGCCGACGGGACGACCGCGCCGGCGATCACCCTCGTCGCCGCCGACGGCACGAAGACCGCCGTCACGGCGGCGTCGACCTCCCTCGACGACGTCGCGAGCGCGATCAACGGATCCGCCGCGGGCGTCAAGGCGGTCAAGGTGGCGTCCGGGACGGCATCGGACGGCACGAAGCAGTACCGACTGCAGCTCACGTCCACCACGACCGGTGCCGCAGGCGCGTTCTCGGTCTACCAGGGGACGGCCGACCAGGTCGACGCCGGGACCGCGACGAACGTGCTCGCGGAACCCGGCGCCGGCATCGTCACGAAGGCGTCCGACGCCGCGGTGACGCTCTGGGCCGGGACCGACGCCCAGCAGACGATCACGAGCAAGTCGAACTCGTTCACCGACCTGCTCCCGGGCCTCAACATCACCGTGAGCGCGACGAGCACGGACCCGGTCACCGTCACCGTCGGTCGGAACACGACCGCGGCGGCGGCGGTGGCGTCCGGACTCGTCGACCAGTTCAACGCGATCACGTCGTACTACGGCACGGCGACCGCGGTCACGACGTCGACGGACTCCACGACCGGAGCCACCACCACGACGAGCGGCACGCTCACCGGCGACGCCACGACGCGGTCCGCGATGCAGCGGCTCTCGAGTGCGATGTCCACCCCGGTGAACGGCAAGTCGCCGTCGTCGATCGGGATGTCGATCAACAAGGACGGCACGTTCACGTTCGACTCGAACGCGTTCCAGACCGCCCTCGCCGCAGACCCGGCCGGCGTGCAGTCGATGCTCTCCGGGATCGCGCAGAACGTCGCCGACGCCGCCAACGCCATGTCCGACAAGTACACCGGATCGATCACCACGGCGATCACCGGGCAGCAGTCGGTCGTCACGGACCTCAGCAAGCAGATCTCGGACTGGGACGACCGGCTCGCCGCGCGCAAGGCGTCGCTGCAGGCCGTCTACACGAACCTCGAGACGAGCTTGTCCACCCTCAAGTCCCAGTCGAGCTGGCTCACCAGCGCACTGTCCGGGCTCTCCACCTCCAGCAGTTGACGGAACCGACCACGATGAACACCTTCGACCTCGCGAGCGCCGCCGCGTTCCGCGCCGCCGCCAAGCCTCCTGCCGTCGCCGAGCAGCGCCGCGCGCAGTACAACGCCGAAGCCGTGCTGTCCGCGACGCCCGCGCAGCTCGTCACGATGCTCTACGACCGGCTGATGCTCGACCTGCACCGTGCCGTCGCCGCGCAGGAGACGGCCGACTGGGCCGCCGCCCGTGACCAGCTCATGCACGCGCAGGCGATCGTCGGCGAGCTCTCCAGCACGCTCCGCATCGACCTGTGGGACGGTGGCGAGGGCCTCCTCGCCATCTACAACTACGCGTCCACGTCGCTCGTCACGGCGAACGTGCACCGGGACGTGAACGCCACCCGCGACACCATCCGGATCCTCGAGCCCCTCCGCGCCGCGTGGCACGAGGCGGCCGCGACCATCCCCGCGCCGGGCTACCAGCAGCAGGGTGCACACCAGGGCGGAGCGCTCGGTGTCGCGTGACGCGGGGGAGACCCTCGCCGCGTGGCAGGCGGCCCTCGCCGAGCTCGAGGCCGCCGCAGGCATCGCCCCGGTCGCGGCCCGGGACGCGGTCGCGAACAGCCGTGCGACGGACGGGAGGCCCGTGGCGGCGTCTCCCGCGCCTCCCGTCCGGTGGTCCCCACCTGCCGGACTCGGTCCGCTCCCGCGATCGCTCGCGGGACGAGCCGCCCGGCTGCTGGCCGCGCAGCGGGACGCGATCGTCCGCGTCGACGAGGCCCGCCGCGCCGTGCTCGGACACCTCGGCGCCGTCCGCAGTGTCGAGGAGTCCCGCGGGCCGTCGCGGTCGGTGTACCTCGACGTGACGGGCTGAGTGCGCTGACGTTGCGGCTGCTGCGGGGGCGGCGGCTGCGGCTGCTGCGGGGGCGGCGGGGGCTGCTGCGGCGTAGTTCTCGTCGCGCAGGTGTGTCCCGTGTGCCTGTCGCTTCATGACCACGCATCGAGCGACATCTTCTGCCGGGAACGACGTCGTTTCTCGGCGAAGATGTCGCTCCATGCGGATGCATGCGGTTGCCGCATCATGACTACGTATCGAGCGACATTTCGCGCCGGAGGCGACGTCGTTTCTCGGCAAAGATGTCGCTCCATGCAAGTGCATGCGAGTGGTGGTGCCATCGCGGCGGTGGTGCCGTGCCGGTGCGTTCCGTGCGGTGGCCGCTTGATGACCGCGCATCGAGCGACATCTTCCGCCAGGAGCGACGTCGGATTTCGGCGAACATGTCGCTCCATGCCGATGCATCGTCTGCATGTGCATGAGGCGACATCTCCTGCCTGGGGCGACGTCGTTTCTCGGCGAGGATGTCGCCGCGCCGCACCGCGCCGCCCCGCACCGCCCCGCCCCGCGCCGCACCCCCGCCCCGCGACAGCTGTCCCCACTTCGGGGCGACCACTAACACCCCGCGCACCCGAGGCCGATAGCGCACTCTGAGCACGGATCGCTCGTCCCCGGCCACGGATCGGCCCTCGCCCCAGGCGTCCACCCCGCAGGTGGCCGTCGGCACGTGGAACGGCTGGCCATGCTCGAATCCGTGACGACCTCGGCGCTGCAGAGCGCGCTCGACGGTCTCTCGCTCCGGCAGAGGACGATCGCGAACAACATCGCGAACATCAACACGCCGAACTACCACGCCGAGAAGGTCCAGTTCGAGGACGCGCTCGCGAAGTCGGTGGACGAGGGCCACGGGGCGGCGACGGCGACCACCAAGCGGAGCCTCGAGCCGACGAACACGAACGGGAACAACGTCAACCTCGACGAGGAGACGCTCTCGAACATCGACACCGTCCTCCGGTACCAGTTCGCGACCCAGGCGATGAACTCCGAGCTGACCGCGGTCCGTGCGGCGATGCGGACGAACTCATGACGACCTTCGACGCGATCGGCATCGCGAGCACCGGCATGACCGTGCACCGCAAGTGGCTCGACGCCATCTCCGACAACATCGCCAACGTCAACACCGTCAAGTCCATGGACGACACCGCGTTCCAGGCCCGCTACGTCGAGGTCCAGGAGGGCGCCGGCACCTCCGGCGCGTACGTCAAGGGCGCCGCGTTCGGCAGTGCCGCGGGGCGCGTCACCTACGACCCGTCCAACCCGCTCGCGAACGCCGAGGGCTACGTGCGGATGCCCGACATCGACCTCGGGACGCAGATGGCGGACCTCATCATGGCCCAGCGCGGCTACCAGGCGAACGCCGCCGTGGTCGACCGTGCCAAGACCGCCTACGAGGCCGCGCTCCAGATCGGGAGGAGCTGATGGTCACCGCGATCAACGGGTTCAGCACGAACGCCCTGTCCGGCGCCTGGGGCGGGGTCGGTTCGACGTCCGCGACGCAGGGCATCGACGCCACGACCGCGACCACCGGCACGTCCGGTGACTTCGCCACGAGCATGGGGAACGCCGTCGACGGACTCCAGCAGCTCGAGGGCACGTCGAAGACGCTCGCCGTGAAGGCCGTCACCGGCAACCTCGACGACATCCACGATGCGACCATCGCATCCACCCGTGCCCAGGTCACCCTGGAGCTCGTCGCCGCCGTCCGCAACAAGGGCGTCGACGCGTTCAACGAGATCATGAGGATGCAGGCCTGATGCCCGTCGCACTCCGCAGCATGTTCGGCCGGTTCGGCACGACCGTCAAGGGATTCTCCGTCGCCCAGCGCACCATCGCGATCATCGGCATCGCCGCGGTCGTGCTCGGCGGCATCGCACTCGCGGGATGGCTCGGCAAGCCGTCCTACGCCCCGCTCTTCACCGGTCTGGCCGCGGCGGACGCATCGAGCATCACCGACCAACTGACCACCGACGGCGTGCCGTACGAGCTCGCCGACGGTGGGGCGACGATCCTCGTCCCGCAGGGCTCCGTGTACGCCGAGCGGCTCAAGGCGGCCAGCGCCGGGCTGCCGTCGTCGAACGAGGGCGGGTACTCCCTGCTCGACAAGATGGGCGTCACGGCGTCCGAGTTCCAGCAAAACGTCACCTACAAGCGGGCGATCGAGGGCGAGCTGGCCAAGACGATCAGCGCGATGGACGGCGTGCAGACCGCGTCCGTCCAGCTCGCGATCCCCGAGAAGAGCGTGTTCGTCGCCGACACGAAGGACCCGACCGCGTCGGTGTTCGTCGAGACGAAGGCGGGGCAGACCCTCACCGACAACCAGGTCTCGGCGATCGTGCACCTGACGAGCGCCGCCGTCGAGGACATGCAGCCGACCGACGTCTCGGTGGTCGACGCGAAGGGCAACGTGCTCTCCGCCGTCGGCACCGGGGCCACGGGGTCCGCGTCCGACCAGGCCGCCGACTACGACAGCGCGACCGGCAGCAAGATCCAGGCGATCCTCGACAAGATGTTCGGGCCGGGGCACTCGCAGGTCATCGTCGCTGCGACGATGAACCAGAACTCCGGCACGAAGACCACCGAGTCGTTCTCGCAGCCCACCACCGGACCGGTCGCCTTGAACGAGTCGAGCACGACCGAGCAGTACGGCAACGGCTCGGGCGCGGCCGGGTCCGGATCCGCGACGGGCGTGCTCGGACCGGACAACATCGCGGTGCCGAACGGCACAGCGTCCTCCGGGACCGGCACCTCCGGCGACGGCGGCTACACGAACGAGTCGAGCACGAAGAACAACGCGGTCGACAAGACGACCGAGACCACGACGATCCCGTCCGGTGCGCTCGACAACCAGTCCATCTCGGTCGCGATCGACAGCAAGTACGCCAAGGGCGCCAACCTGCAGACCGTGAACGACCTCGTCGCGAGTGCGGCGAACGTCGACCAGCAGCGCGGCGACAAGGTGAAGGTCGGCATCGTCGACTTCAACACCGACGCCGCGAAGCAGGCCGCGGTCGCGCTGAAGGCCGCCGACGCGCAGGCCGCGCAGGACTCGATGTGGTCGACGATCAAGATCGCGGCGATCGTCGCCGGGATCGCGGGCGTGCTCATCGCCGGGCTCATCGTCCTCGCCCGCCGGAGCCGCCGGGCCGAGCGCGAGGACGTCGACCTCGGCGAGCTCGACGCCTTCGGGGACAGCTTCACGATGCCGGTCGCACTCGACGCCGCCGCGGCCCGTCCCGCGATCGACTTCGAGACGCCGACCCAGGTCCTCGGCGTCCTCCCCGACGGCGACCTGCCGACGGAGGCGATGAGCTCCGAGGACCTCACGGCCGAGCGTCGCCGTGCCGACATCAGCGCCTTCGCGGAGCGCGACCCCGAGAAGACCGCCGACCTCCTCCGCGGCCTGCTCGACGACCGGACGTCGGTGTGAGCGCCGCCGTCGCCGGGCCCGGGTCGAACGCCGCCGCGCCGCTGACCGGTGCGCAGAAGGTCGCCGTCATCCTCATGCAGATGGAGACCGCCCGCGCCGCCGAGGTGATGAAGCAGTTCTCCGAGTTCGAGGCCGAGGAGATCACCGCCGAGATCGTCCGGATGCGTCGCGTCGACCAGAGCGTCGCGGACCGCACGATGACCGAGTTCCACCGGATGAGCATGACGGGCCGCCCCCAGAAGCGCGGTGGTCGTGACGCCGCGATCGGTCTCCTCGAGGCGTCGTTCGGCTCCGAGCGGGCCGCCGGCGTCATGGACCGGCTCGCGTCGTCGATGGCCGGCAAGTCGTTCGAGTTCCTCGACGAGGCCGAACCGGGACAGGTCGTGACGCTCCTCGACGGTGAACTCCCGCAGACCATCGCGCTCGTCCTCGCGCACCTCAAGGCCGCCCAGGCGTCCGCGGTCCTCGCCGGCATCGACGAGGAGGTCCGCACCGACGTCGCCCAGTCGTTCGCGACGATGGGCACCGCGACACCGGAGGCCGTCGGCATCGTCGCCACGACGCTCAAGGTCCGCGCCGGTGCGGTCGTCGCACCCCGCGCGACCGTCGAGGTCGTCGGCGGCATCGCACCGCTCGTCGACATCATCAACCGGTCCGACGTCGCCACCGAACGCGCCCTGCTTGACGAGCTCGAGGAGCGGGACCCGGAGCTCGCCGAGGACATCCGGTCCCGGATGCTCACCTTCGCCGACATCGTCAAGCTCGAGGCGCGCGACATCCAGCAGGTGCTCCGCGGCATCGACTCCAAGATCCTCGCGACGGCGATGAAGGGCGCGGACGCGTCGGTCACCGAGACCATCCGCGCGAACGTGTCCGAACGCAACCGCGACGTGCTCGACGACGAGATCTCGACGATGGGTCCGGTCCGGATGTCCCAGGTCGAGGAGGCGCGGGCCGAGGTCGTCCGCTCCATCCGCGAGCTCGAGGCGCAGGGCGTCATCACGATGCACCGCGCAGAGGAGGACGACTTCGTTGAGTGACACCCAGCTGCAGGCGCCCGTCTACGCCCGGATCGCCTACCCGGCCGTCGGCGTCCCCGCGGACGCGGAGGCGGTCGCCCGTGCCGCCCGGGTCGAGGCACGAGGGCACGCCGCGGGCTACGCGGCCGGTCTCCGCGCCGCCGACGCCGTCGCGGCGTCGCGTCGGTCGGAGGCGGAGGCGGAGTACGCCGCGCGCACGGCAGAGCTCGAGGAGCGGCACGCCGCCGGGGTCCGGACGCTCGCCGCCGCCGCGGCGGCGTTCGCAGCACGCGCGACCCCGGTCCTCGACGAGGCCGAGGGGACCCTGGTCGACGCTGCGCTGCAGCTCGCGGAAGCCGTCGTCGGACACGAGATCCGTGCCTCCCGTCCGTCTCCGGTCGCGCTGTCCGGCCGGGAGGCGCTGCCTGCGTCCGGCGCGTACGCGACCGTCGTGCGGGCGCTCGCGTCCGTCGACCGCACGGTCGTCACGGCGCTCCGGCTCAGCCCGGCGGACGCGGCCGCGGTCGCGGCCGACGACCTCGGGGTCCCGGTCGTCGCCGATGCGTCGCTGCAGGACGGCGACGCCGTGGTCGACCTGCCGAACGGTCTGCTCGACGCGCGGATCACGACCGCACTGGAGCGTGCGCGCACGGCGCTGCTCGGGGAGGACGTCGCATGACGGCGCTCCTCGAGTCACCGGCGTTCGCGTCGGCGCTCGCTGCCGCGCGTCCGCAGCGCGTCGGCGTCGTCGCGAGCGCCGTGGGACTCGGTGTCACGATCGCCGGGCTCGACTGCGCGATCGGGGAGGTCGTCGAGGTCGGTGTGCCCGGCACGGTGGGCTCGGCGCTCGTCGAGGTGGTCGCGACCGACGGCTCGGGGATCCGCTGCATGCCACTCGGTCGGCTCGCCGGGATCACCGCCGGGATGCCGGCACGGCCCACCGGGCGACCCGTCCTGGTCCCCACCGGGACGGGGCTCTTCGGACGGGTGCTCGACGGGCTCGGCCGGCCGATCGACGGACGCGGTCCGCTCGACTCCGACGGCGCCGTGCCGCTCGACCACGACACCCCGTCGGCCATGCACCGTGCGCGCATCGACGCCCCGCTGCAGCTCGGGGTCCGGGTGCTCGACACCCTCACCACCGTCGGCCGGGGACAGCGCATGGGCCTGTTCGCCGGGTCCGGTGTCGGCAAGTCGTCGCTGTTGTCGATGATCGCGCGAGGGTCCTCCGCCGCGGTGAACGTCATCGCGCTCGTCGGCGAGCGTGGCCGCGAGGTCCGGGAGTTCCTCGAGGACGACCTGGGGCCCGAGGGTCTCGCCCGCTCCGTCGTCGTCGTGTCGACGTCCGACGAGCCCGCGCTGATGCGACTCCGTGCCGCGTTCGTCGCGACCCGCATCGCCGAGTCCTTCCGCGACGCCGGGCAGGACGTCGTGCTCATGATGGACTCGCTCACCCGCGTCGCGATGGCGCAGCGCGAGATCGGGCTCTCCGTGGGGGAGCCGCCCGCCACCCGGGGGTACCCGCCGTCGACGTTCTCGGTGCTCGCCGGGCTGCTCGAGCGGGCCGGGACCGACCGGGTCGGGAGCATCACCGGGCTCTACACGGTGCTCGTCGACGGCGACGACCACAACGAGCCGATCGCCGACGCCGCGCGGAGCATCCTCGACGGCCACGTCGTGCTCGACCGCCGACTCGCGGTGACCGGGCACTTCCCGTCCGTCGACGCGCTCGGGTCGGTGTCGCGGGTCGCTGCGAAGGTGACGACGGACACCCAGCGGGCGTCGGCCCGCACGCTCCGCACGGTGATGGCTGCGCGGAAGGCCGCGCAGGACCTGCTCGACGTCGGTGCCTACCAGCGCGGCACGAACCCGCTCGTGGACGCCGCGGTCGACCACCAGGGCGCGATCGACGCGTTCCTGCAGCAGGGCATGGGGGAGTCCGCCCCGGCGGAGGACTCCTGGCAGCGGCTGGCAGCACTCGCACGGCAACTCGTCGGCCCCTCGACGCTCGGAGGCGCATGATGGCCAAGTTCCCCCTCGCCGGACTCCTCCGGCTCCGCCACGCCCAGCAGGACCAGGCCGGTGCCGCCCTCGCGGACGCGAACGACCGGATGCGGGACGCTGCCGACGCGCGGATCGCGGCACGTCGGACGCTCGCGGACACGCCGACCGGCGTCACCGACGCGGCCATGCTCAGCGCGGTCGCCGCGGCGCGTGCGTCGACGCGCGGCATGCTCGAGGAGCTCGACGCCGTCGCGCGCACCCGCCGACAGGCCGCGGACGCCGCACAGGCCCGCTACAACGACGCCCGCCGCGCCGCACTCGGACTCGAGAAGCTCGAGGGAGCGCACGTGACACGGACCGCCGCCGAGGAGCTCCGCGGTGAGCAGATCGTCCTCGACGAGATCGCCGCACGGATCGCCGTGCGTCGCGACGAGGCGGTCCGATGAGCGTCGACGCGGTGATGGCCCGCATCCAGGAGATCCAGAGCCAGATCCAGACGCTCCAGGGCGGCGCTCAGGCCGGGTCCTCGTCCGCCGCGGCGAGCGCCGCGTCGTCGTCGGCCTTCGCGTCCGCGCTCGCGGCCGCGGATCCGTCGACCGCGGGCGACACCGCGGCCGCCGGGGCCGGCGGGGCCGCTGCCGCCGGCGCTGCGACGCGGACGTCGGTCGACGCCGGGAAGGGCACGCTCGCGACCGGCTCCGGCGCGACGGGAGCCGACGTGCTCGCGGACGCGAAGAAGTACCTCGGCGTGCCGTACGTGTTCGGCGGTACGACCAGGTCGGGCATGGACTGCTCCGGCCTCGTCCAGACGGTGTTCAAGGACCTCGGCGTCTCGATGCCGCGCGTCGTGCCGGACCAGGCGAAGATGGGCGTCTCCGTCCCGTCGCTCGCGGACGCGCAGCCGGGCGACCTCATCATCCCGAAGGGCGAGGGGCACGTCGTCATCTACGCGGGCGACGGCAAGGTGCTGCATGCGCCCCGCCCGGGCAAGGACGTCCGGATCGTGGACAACTGGTACAAGGACTCGGACATCGCGACGATCCGTCGCATCGTCCCCTCGGCGGCCGACGCCGCGGCGAGTGCGGCGAGTGCGGCCAGGTCGGCGTCGTCGTCCGTGTTCGCGTCGCCGTCCGCCGGGCCGTCGCTCTCGTCGCTCGCGGGCCTCTCGAGCCTGTCCGGCCTGTCGAGCATGCCCGGCCTGTCGGGCCTGTCGGCGCTGTCGGGCCTGTCCGGCACGTCCGGGCTCGCGGGCCTGTCCGGCGCGTCCGCGAGTTCCTCGGGTTCGCTCGCCGCCGGCCTGCTCGGCTCCGGTTCGACGTCCTCCACCGACCTGCAGACCGCAGCGCTCTCGGCGCTCATGAACGGAGGCTCGTTCGCATGAGCATGATCACCGCTCCCACGACCGCGCCCGCCGCACGCCCGAGTTCGGTGCAGGCGCCCACCTCCGCCGACGGTGGTGAGGGCTTCGGCGCCGCGATGACGGCCGTCGCCCGCGACGACGCGGATCGGGGCTCCGAGCGAGGTCCTCGACACGAGGCTCGCCGCGACGACGGTCCGGGAGCCATTCGTGGCGACGACCTCGGCACGAGGCGTCCAGCCGGGAGGGACGCCGTCGGTCGACACGACCACGCGGTTGCGGCGACGTCGGGTCGCGCACGGCACACCATCGGCCGCGAGGACGGCGCGACGGAGGCGGACGACGAGCAGGGGAGCGCCGAGCAGGGGAGCTCCGGCGCGAACGGCCTCGTGGGCGGCGGTGACGCGGCGGGCGCCGACAGCACGGTCGGCGGAAGCACGGTCGGCACCGGGACCGCGGACGGCACGGCGAGCACGACCGGGGGCAGCACGACCGGCGGGGGCAGCACGACCGGCGGGGGCAGCACGGTGAGCACGGCCGGTACCACCGGAACCGATGGTCTCGTCGTCGGTGATGGAGCATCTCGCACGGGTGGCATCGTGGGGGTCGGTGCAGACGCCACGCTCGTCATGCCGAGTGCGCTCCTCCCGCTCGGCACGGCCGGTCCGGTCCGGTCGGCGGGTCCGGCCAGCGCGGCGGGTCCCCGCGGCACGGCGGTCGGCACCGCGGGTCCGCTCGGCGCGGCCAGTCCCGGCGTCTCGGCTGGTCCGCTCGGCTCGGCTGGTCCCGACGTCTCGGCTGCTGCGAACGCCTCGGCGGGTCCGCTCGGCGCGGCTGGTCCCGACGTCCCGGCGGGTGCGGTCGGCTCGGCCGGTGCGGTCGTCGCCGCGGGTGCCTCGTCCATGGCGGGATCGGTCGCTCCGACGGGCCCGTCGACCCCTGCGGGCCCGGCTCTGACTCCGCCCGTCGGTGCGGCCTCGGCCCCGGGCCAGGCCCCGACGCCCTCCGAGAATGCGGCGATCCGGAGTGCCAGCTCCGCCACACCCGGGTTCTCTGCGTCCTCGACGGGAGGGGTTGCCGGCCCGGCCGCCCCGGCCCCGGCCGCCCCGGCACCCTCCGCGGCTCCGGCACCTTCGGCGGCTCCGGCCGAGAACGCACAGAACCGGAGTGCCGTGGGATCGGGACCCCTGGTTCCTGCATCCTCGGCACCGGCCTCGGCCTCGGCCTCGGCACCGGCACCGGCGGCGACCCCCGCGGCGCCCCCGGCACCGGCGGCCCCACAGATCCGCACCGCGGAGCCGACCACGGCCACCGCACCCCGGACCGACGCCCCGGCGCCGACCGACCCCGGCGTGCAGGAGGGCCCGGACAGCCCGACCGTCGTGCCCGCGACGCTCCCGGGACCACTGTCCGTCGGCTCCGCGGTGTCGGTGAGCCCGTCGACCCCGACGGCCGCACCGACCCCGACCCCGCAACCGCCCCTCGCGCAGCAGCTCGCCCGACCGCTCTTCACCCTCGCGTCCGCCGGCCACGGGCAGCACGTCGTCACCGTCACGGTCGCCCCGGAGTCGCTCGGCCAGGTCACCGTCCGTGCACACGTCTCCGCGCAGGGCATGCACGTCGAGATGTTCGCCGCGTCCGAAGCCGGTCGCGACGCCGTCCGCGCGATCCTCCCGGACCTGCGCCGCGACATGGGCCAGACCGGCGTCAGCACGACCCTCGACCTGTCGAGCCAGAACCAGCCCTCGGCCGAGCGTCACGACCTGCCGCGGCAGGCGCCGTCGGTCCGGCCCGGTGACACCGGACGGGAGGCCCGACACCGCTCCGCCACGCCGGCACCGGCTGTGCGGACGCCCGGGTCACCGGGTCTGGACGTGCTCGCATGATCGTCCGTCACCGAGGACACCGCCGTCCCGACGAGACACCGCGCTCGAGGAGGGTGCGGCGTCCGGACGGCGGTGCCGGGTCGGCGTCCCCCGAGCCGGGGGTGCGGCGGGACTGACCGGCCGGACGCAGCGGTCGATAGTCCCGACAGCAGACCTCCGTCCGCGAGCAGCATCCCGTCCAACCCGCATGACCCACGCCCGTCCGCTCGACGGGCTCCGCGCCTCCATCCCGAATCCACGACCGAAGGACCACCGCATGGCACTCGACGGCATCACCGGTTCCGTGGACGCGGCCACCCAGGCCGCGGCCCTCGCCGCGAACAAGACCTCCTCGTCGCAGACGATGGACTCGAAGGTGTTCCTGAAGCTCCTCGTGACGCAGCTGCAGAACCAGGACCCGTCGAGCCCGATGGACACCAACGCGATGATCGGGCAGCAGACGCAGCTGGCGATGATGGAGCAGATCTCGAACCAGACCACGACGACGAACGAGAACTTCTCGCTGCAGATGCGGATCGCCGCCGCGAACCTCGTCGGCAAGCAGGTCTCGTACACCGACGCGGCGAGCGGCAAGGCCGTCACCGGGACCGCGACGGCGGTCTCGTACGCCGCGAGCGTCCCGACCGTCACCGTCAACGGGAAGGAGGTCGATCTCGACGTGATCTCCGGGCTCTCGACCACCACCGCCTGACAGCACATCGCTTCCTCCGGCCAGGACGGCCGGCACCACTCCTCCCGCACAGCACGGATGCGCCGCGGACCTCCTCAGCTGCACACTCCGAAAGGCCGCATCCATGCTCCGCTCGCTCTACTCCGGGATCTCCGGACTCCGCTCCCACCAGGAGATGCTCGACGTCACGGGCAACAACATCGCCAACGTCAACACCGCCGGCTTCAAGGCCTCGACCACCGTGTTCCAGGACACCCTGTCGCAGATGACGCAGGGTGCCGGCGGACCGCAGACGGGCATCGGCGGCACGAACCCGGCGCAGATCGGCCTCGGCGTCCAGGTCGCCGGTGTCTCCACGAACTTCTCGCAGGGCTCGGCGCAGGCCACCGGCAAGGCCACCGACCTGATGATCTCCGGCGACGGGTTCTTCGTCACCCGCCAGGGCAACGACACGGTCTACACGCGCGCCGGGTCCTTCGACTTCGACGCGAACGGCCGGCTCGTCACCCCGGACGGCAAGATCGTCCAGGGGTACTCGGCCACGAACGGCGTCGTCAACGACGGCGGCCAGCTCGGCGACGTCACCCTCCCGTTGAACGGTGCCGCGCCTGCCACGGCCACGACGTCGGCGTCGGTCGCCGGCAACCTGCCGTCGGACACGGCCACCGGTGCGACGATCACCCGCGACTCGGACGTGTACGACGCCTACGGCACGAAGCACACCATGACCCTCGCGTACACGAAGACCGACGCCGGGTGGAACGTCACCGGCACCGACGGGTCCGGCAACGCCGCATCGGGCACGATCACCTTCGGCGCCGACGGCAAGCTCGCCAGCGGCGGCACGCTCAAGGTCGGGAACATCACCGCCGACATGACGAGCCTCACCGGGTTCGCGACGCTCAACACGGCGTCGATCGTCAGCCAGAACGGACACGAGGCCGGGACGCTCCAGGGCTTCTCGCTCTCGAAGGACGGGACGCTCGTCGGCCAGTTCTCGAACGGGTCGTCCCTGGCGGTCGGACGGATCGCACTGGCGACCTTCGCCAACGCGTCCGGGCTCGAGAAGACCGGCAACTCCGGCTACCGCGCCACGGCGAACTCGGGCACCGCGAACGTCGGCATCCCGGGGTCCGCGGGCGTCGGGTCACTCGCCTCCGGCACGCTCGAGATGTCGAACGTCGACCTGTCGCAGGAGTTCACGAACCTGATCGTCGCGCAGCGTGGGTTCCAGGCGAACGCCCGCATCATCACCACCTCGGACGAGGTCCTGCAGGAGCTGACGAACCTGAAGCGCTAGTCGCGCTCCGGCGAGTGAGCACGGATCGTCGAGTCGCCTCCGGGTGGTCGACGATCCGTGCTCACTCGCCGTGCCCGAGCGGACCGGAGCCGGCGGCGTCACGGGCGTCGTCGACGACCGTGAGCGCCAGCTCGCAGAACATCGAGTCGGCCCACGAGAACCAGGCGCGCGAGAACACCCGCGGTTCGTCGACGTCGAACGACTCGTGCATGCGGCCCGTCCCGGCGTCGGTCGCGAGGAGCACGTCGAGCAGTTCTCGACGCCGTTCCGGCGTCCCGGTCAGACCCTCGACCGCCAGCGCGATCGGCCACACGCGTCCGGGCCGGGTGTGGGAGCTGCCGATGCCCGACGCCGCCGACCCGCTGAACCAGTACGGGTTCGCCGGACCGAGGACGTGTCGGCGCGTCGCGGCCGCCACCTCCGGGTCGATCACGTCGGGTGCGTCGATCGGCAACGACAGCAGGGACGGCATGTTCGCGTCGTCCATCACGGCCACGCCTCCGAGACCGTCGACCTCGTACGCGTAGACCCGTTCGCCGTCCCGCTCGACGATGCCGTGCTCCGCGACGCCCCGGAGGACCCCGTCGCGGAGGGCGTCCGCGTCGGCCGCGAGCGCTTCGTCGTGCCAGACCGCCCGCGCGACGTCCGCGACGGCGACGAGCGCCTGCGCGGCGTGCAGGTTCTCCGGGACGTTGTAGCCGAATGTGCCCGCGTCGTCGGAGGGCCGGAACGCGGACCAGGTCATGCCGGTGACCGCGACCGGCCGGCCACGACCGTCGCGGGCGAGCGTCTCGGTCGGGATCCCGATGTCCCTGACGAACCGGTAGGTCGACCGGTCGTGGTCCTGCTCCAGGGTCCACTGGTCGACGACGATCCGGCAGACCCGGTGCGACCGTTCGTCGAAGACGTCGTCCCGACCGGTGCGCCCGCGGAGCCGGTGGGCGAGGAGGATCGGGTACGCGAGGCTGTCGAGCTCGTACTTCTGCTCCCAGACCAGGGGGTCGTCGCAGCGGTCGCGCCGGTCGTGGTGCGCCCCGGACGGACGGCGGTTGAAGGCGTTCGCGTACGGGTCGTGCTCGATGAGTCGGAACTGGCGGCGGACGACCGCGGCGAGCAGCTCCGCCACCGGCGGGCACGCCGCGGCGAACCGCAGGTACGGCAGCATCTGCGTCGTGGAGTCCCGGAGCCACATCGCCCGGATGTCGCCCGTGATGACGAAGGCCGATCCGTCGTCGTCGATCGTGACGGTGTCGGTCAGCGTCAGCCGGAGGGCGTCCTCGACCATGTTCCCGGCTCGGAGCCCGACGGTGCTCCGGACCGCGTCCGCCGCTGCCCGGAGCATGGTCGAGACGGCCGGGTCGACGATCACCCGCGGACGGGGAGGGCCTGGAGCACAGGGGCGATGGTCCCGGTCCGCGCACCCTCGTACGCGGCGAGGATCATCCCGAGGACGGCGATGCCTTCCCGCTCGGTGTGGATCGGCCGCGCGCCGTCACGGAGGCAGCGACCGAACGCGCCGATCTCGGCGGCGAACGTGTCCACCTCGGGGAACACGACGGTCTCGCTCGTACCGTCGCGGAGGTCCCAGCGGAGCGTCGTGCCGTCGCTCGTCAGCGCGCCGAGTTCGCCGACGACACTGAACCGCTCGGTGCCGTGGGCGGGGTCGTACGCCCAGCTGGTGACCATCTGCCCGACCGTGCCGTTGTCGAAGCGGAACAGGGCCTGCGCCGAGTCCTCGCCCTCCATGAACGTCAGGCGGTGGGTGGAGAGCATCGCCGTCGCCTGCACCGGGACCCCGCCGGCGAGGTGCATGAGCAGGTAGCTCGGGTGGTAGCCGGTGTCGATCAGCTCACCGCCACCACTCTGCGCGGCATCCGCGCGCCAGCCCATGTTCGACGGGTCGAACTCGTTCCGGAAGCTGTCGGTGGTCCGGACCTCGTAGACCGTACCGAGGACACCGGACTCGATGAGCTCCTTCGCGCGGGCCACCGCGGGCAGGAACAGTTGGTTGTGGGCGCACATCAGGGTCACCCCGGCGTCGGACACGGCGGCCTGCACGTCACGGGCCTCGTCGGGGCTGAGGCAGAGCGGCTTCTCGCAGAGCACGTGCTTGCCCGCCCGCGCCGCGGCGACGATCGCGTCGCGGTGCAGGTGGTGCGGGAGGCAGATGTCCACCGCGTCGATGTCGGCCGTCGCGAGCATCTCGGCGTAGTCGGTGGTGAACGGGACATCGAGCTGTCCGCCCCGTCGTGCTGCAGTCTCGGCGTCGGCGTCGGCGACGGCGGCGACACGGATCAGGTCGGCGTGTTGCGCGTACCCCTCGATGTGCACGCCGGCGATGCCGCCGCCGCCGATGAGACCGACGCGGATGGGTTCGTGGGGCATGGGGTCCTCCCAGGGTGATCGAATGGTCGTCAGGCGCGGGCGGTGGCCGGCGGCGCCGCGCTCGCCGCCGCGTTCGCCGCCGCGTTCGCCGCGACGACGAGGCGGGTGAGGTCGACGGCGCGCGCGACGTTCTCGTCCGCGCGGGAACCGGTCGCGATGTGGTCGACCCACTGTGCGTAGGCGTCGGGCGAGTCGGCGGGGATCGGGATCGTGACCGGCTCGACTCCGTAGGCCGACCCGGCGGCGGTGACCCGTCCCTCCCGGTCGTCGTAGGAGACCCGGCCGGCGGTGCCGACCACCTCGATCGTGAACGGCACATCCGCGACGAACCCCGCCTCGATCACGCCGATGGCGTGCGACGGGTACCCGACCGTGACCACGGCGTGGTCCTCGACGGCACGACCCGTCATCGAGCGGTAGGTCGCCGTGACGCTGTCGGGGTGCGCGCCGAGGAACAACTGCGTGAGGTACACCGGGTGGCACCCGAGGTCGGTGAGGGCACCACCGATCGCGGTCTCCGGGTCGAAGAACCGCTCGGGCAGCCAGCCGGGTCCGCCGTCCCGCGGCAGGGCGCCGTCATGCGAGAGCCGCACCCGGGTGGAGGTGACGTCGCCGAGACGCCCCGAGCGGACCTCGTCGAGCACTGCCGCGGTGTACCCGTCGTACAGCCGTGGCAGGGAGACCTGCAGCACGACGCCCTCCGCGTCGCATGCAGCGACGACGTCCTGGCACTCCGCGACCGTCGGCGCGAGCAGCTTCTCGGTGAACACGTGCTTGCCGGCGTTCGCGGCCCGCACGATCACGTCGCGGTGGACGTCCGTCGACGTCGTGACCGTCACGGCGTCGACGTCGTCGCGTGCGAGCACGGCGTCGAGGTCCGCGATGAACGGCACGCCGAACTGCTCGGCACCGGCGCGGCCGCGCGCGGCGTCGTCGTCCCAGACGGCGACGAGCTCGGCAGCCGGGTGCTCCACGGTACGGCGCGCATAGTCACCGGCATGGACGTGCCAGAAGCCGAGCACGGCGACGCGGAGGGGTGGGGCGGTCATGAGTTCCTCTCATCGGTGGTCGCGACGGGTCGGGTGCCGCGGTGGGCGCGGCGTCAGATGTCGACCTTGCCGTAGTCCTTCGGGAGTGTGAACGGACAGTAGGTCTGCATGATCGGGTCGACGCGCGCCTGGGCTCGCTCGACCGCCTCCTGCGGGGAGGCCGTGCCGAGGAGGACGCTCGAGCGCGCGTCGGCGAGGGCATCCCACCACTGGCCACCGACCGGGATGGGCGGGCGGCAGGTGGAGTCGGGCATCGACTCGACGAAGAACTTGATCGACTTCGCAGTGCCCCTCGGGTCCTTCAACGCGGCGATGTTCGACGGCACGCTGGTCGCCGGCACCATGTAGGTCTCCTGGCCCCGCTTGCCCGTGAAGTACTTCATCAGTTCCCAGACGGCGCGGTTCTTCTTGGACCCCTTCGGCAGGCAGAGCGCGAAGCCACCCGACCAGGTGTACTTGTCGTCCCCGGCCGACTCGGTTGGCAGGTAGGCCATCGTCCAGTCGAGGTCCTTCGGTCCGAAGTTGTCGAACGTCTGGATGGTCGACGGCACGCTGACCATGAACGCCATCCGGTTCTGGATGAACGCCATCTGCCCGGGAGGGTGTCCGGTCGGCTCGTACGTCGCGATGAAGGTGTCGGCGGCGCGGTACCCGATCCGCTCCGCCCAGTCCTCGTAGAACCGGAAGACCTTCTCGACGCCCGGCGAGTCCATCGTCATCCCGCAGGCCTGGTTGTCGAAGTACGACGCACCGAGTCCGAGCCCCCAGGTGAACGGCCACCCCTCGCCGTACCAGGGGAGCAGTCCGACGTGCGTGTACTCGCCGCCGGACTTATTGGAGAGTCGGTCACCGACCTCGGCGACCCGGTCGAACGTCACCGGGCCGTTCTTGGTCCAGTCGAACTCGTCGAGGTCGACACCGCCGTCCCGGAGCATCGTCCGGTTCACGAACATGCCTCGGGCATCCGTGTCGTGGGGCAGCCCGTATGTCTTGTCCTTGTAGGTGAGCTCCCCGACCGTGAACCCGAGCCACTGCTTGAGGAACTCCTCCTTGGGCTCGGCTTCGAACTCCTCGATGAGCTCGTCGATCGGTTCGATGAGTCCGATCGCCGCGTACTGCGCAGCGCTGAAGCGGTCGAGCAACCACAGGTCGGGCGCGGTCCCGCCACGGACGGCGGTGATGATGCTCGTCGCGTCGCCCGTGCTCTGTCCGGGGACCACGTTGACCTGGACGTCGATCTCCGGGTGGAGGCGCTTGAACTGGTTGAGCACCCGGGTCTGGAACGGTACGAACGTCCCCGTCACGCCCCAGATCGACACCGTGTTCGCGTCGCCGCTCGAGCCACCCGCGGTCGAGCAACCAGCTGCGAGCAGGGCGAGGGCACCGGCACCGCCGACGGTCGCGGCACCGCGGAGGAAGGATCGTCGGTCGAGTGCGCCGCTCACTTGAAGCTCCCGATCTGGATGCCCTTGAGGAATGTGCGTTGGAAGAAGAAGAACAGGATGACGAGCGGGAGGATGATGAGCACGGAGGCCGCCATGAGCTGGTTGAACTGGAAGTTCCCGGTGTTCGCCAACCGGAAGTTCTGCAACCCGATCGACAGTGTCTGCACCTTCTCGTCCTGCAGGTAGATGAGTGGTCCGAGGAAGTCGTTCCACGCTCCGACCGCCGCGAAGATGCCGACCGTGACGAGTGCCGCACGGGCCTGCGGGAACACGATGCGCCAGAGGATCCGCCACTCGGAGGCGCCGTCCATCCGCGCCGCATCGAGGAGGTCCTTCGGGATCTGCAGCAGGAACTGGCGGAGGAGGAACACGTAGAACGCGGACCCGAACAGACTCGGCACGACGAGCGGCAAGAACGTGTTGATCCAGCCGAGCCGGGCGTACAGGTCGAACATCGGGATGAGGGTCACCGGGAACGGGATGAACAGCGTCGCGAGCACGACGTAGAACATCCGGTCGCGGCCGCGCCACTCGATGCAGGCGAAGCCGTACGCGATCACGAGGTTCGACGCCATCGAGAACAGCGTCACGAGGACCGTGATGATGAGGGTGTTCCGGAAGAACGTGAAGAACGGCATCGCAGCGACCGCCTTGCCGAAGTTCGACCAGTCGATCCAGTGCGGGAACCAGGTCGGCGGGAATGCTCCGAGCTCCTGGTTGCCCTTGAGTGCCGAGATGACCATCCAGTAGATCGGGATGAGGAACAGGACGCTCCCGGCGATGAGCACGACCCGGGCGATGACGGTGGACCAGCCCGAACGGACGGAGCCGTCGGTGTTCCGCGACGGCTCGCCGCGACGTGTCGGAGGTCGGACCGTCTCGATCGAGTCGGTGGTGGTGGACCTGCGGTCGGTGGTGGTGGTCATCGTCACTCCCCGGAGACGTCGTAGTTCACGAACCGGCGGGACAGCCAGTACACGAGGGCGGACAGGATCATGCCGGCGAGGAAGAGCAGTACGGCCATCGCACTCGCGAACCCGAGTTGGGCGTAGCTGAACGCGTTCTTGTAGAGGTACAGCATGTAGAACAGCGTCCCGTTGTCGGGTGAGCCGAGCCCGCCCGTCCCGGATGAGATCACGTACGCCTCGGTGAACACCTGCAGGCCGTTGCTGATCCCGGTGATGAGGTTGAACAGGATCGCGGGGGAGAGCAACGGCAGCGTGATCGACAGGAACTGCCGCATCCGGCCGGCACCGTCGACGCGGGCTGCCTCGTAGAGCGGTTTGGGGATGCCGCGCATGCCGGCGAGGAACACGAGTGCCGCGTTGCCGGCGCCCATCTGCGCGAGGGCGACGATCACGAGCTTGGCGGTCGTGGGGTCTCCGAGGAGGTTCGTCGCGGGGATCCCGACGAGTTTCATCAGCTGGTTGACGATGCCGGTCTGCGGGTTGACGAGCACAACGAAGATGAACGCGAGCGCGAACGTGGGGATCAGGGACGGGATGTAGAGCGCGGTGCGGTACCAGCTGATCTCGCGGACGTCCTGGTTCATCGCGACGGCGATGACGATCGCGATCACGATCCCCACCGGAACGGCGATCACCGCGTAGAACAGCGTGTTGCCGACCGCGGTGTGCACCAGCGGGTCGATGAACGCGGCGATGTAGTTGCCGAACCCGACCCAGGTCGCCGCGTCCATCCCGGAGTACCGGGTGAGGCTGATGACGAACGAGTAGATCAGCGGGTAGGCGATGAACACGAGCACACCGACGATCCAGGGCGAGATGAAGGCGATCCCGATGCGGAGCCGACGCCGCTCCGCAGGTGTCCAGGGGTGTTTGGCGCTGGCCGTCCGGACCAGCTTGGCCGTTCCGCTGCGGGACGGGCGAGCTGCGGTCCCGGGTCGTGCAGTGGTGGTCACGGGTGGTCCCTCCGTTGCCGGGCCACCTCGTCGTGACCGCGGGTGACGCGGATCCACCAGACCGATCCATTCCGTCCAAACGGTGGACGAAATCGCGTCGTGATCGATGCTAAGGACGATCCGCGACCGAGGTCAACCTCCGGCTCGGAGTTCCGGCGGTCGGTTCTCCCCCTCCCGTGCGGCCACGGCCGGTCCGACGCGGGGCGGACCGGCCGGCGCTCACGCCCCGCTCCCCGAGCCACCCCGGAAGCCGGTCGCGCCCTCGGTGACGTGCCGCGCGGTGATCTTGCCGGACCCGTCCGGGGTCCCGGTGACCGTGACGTGCTGCCCGGCCTTGAGCTCGGACGTGCTGCCCGCCACGGACCGCGTGACGGTGGCGGACGACGGGACGGTGATCGTCTCCTTCGTGCCCGCGGGCGTCGTGATGGTGACCGTCGAGCCGGAGACCGAGTCGATCGTGCCGGTCGTGAACCCGGCACCACCGGCACGCCCGAACCCGGAGCCGCCGGTGCCGGAGCCGCCGGTGCCGGAGCCGCCGCTGCCCGACCCGCCGGTGCCCGACCCGGATCCGCCGCCGTATCCCGACGCCGAGTGCGCGTACGGAGACCCGGACCCGGCCAGGCCACGCCCGGTGACGATCCCGCCCGCGAGACCGACGCCGAGCGCGAGGACGCCGACCACGACGGGGACGAGCCACCGCGCGGGCGACCTCGGTGCGGGCGGTGCGGTCTGCCAGCCGACCGGCGCGGGCGCGGGCGCGGAGGCGGGAGCGGATGCCGCCGGCGCGGTCGGCCAACCGCCCGGCGCCGGCGCCGACCCCGAGGTCGGTGCGGGTGCCGGACCGGAGGGCGCCGGGGTGGATGCGGGGTCGTCGTGCATGCTCATGGGGGACTCGTTCCTGGGGAGGGGTGGTTGTGACTGGTCAGACGGTGCGGAGCGCCTGGATCGGACGCATGCGCGCGGCGCGGGCCGCTGGGTAGACGCCGAAGAACAACCCGATCGCGACGGAGACGCCGAGCGCGAGCGGGATGCTCGACACGACGAGGACCGGGTCGGTGCCGTCCACCGGGAACCGCGCGAGGAGCACGGCGACGACCACGCCGAGGACCCCGCCGGCGATGGTCAGACATGCCGCCTCGGCGAGGAACTGACCGAGGACGGCGCGCCGCGTCGCGCCGATCGCCTTGCGGATCCCGATCTCGCGGGTGCGCTCGGTGACCGTGACGAGCATCACGTTCGTGACCCCGATGCCGCCGACGAGCAGGCTGATCGCCGCGACCGCTCCGAGCAGGACGGTGAAGCTCTCGGCGCTCTGCTGCCGCGTCTGGAGGAGGGTGCTCGGACTGGTGACGGTGAACGGGGCGTCCGCGGCGGTGGCGCCGGTGAGCTGGTCGAGCTCGACCGACGTCTCGCCCTCGGCGGCCGGGACCACCTCGGGCGACCTCGCCGACACCAGCAGGCCGGAGAGGGACCCGTAGCCGGTGAACTGCTCCTGCACCGCCCCGATGGGTGCGACGACCTCGGTGTTCGGGTCGGTGAACCCGACGCTGGTCTGCTCGGCGAGTTCGCCCGTCACGGTGAACGTCGAGCCGCCGACCGTGACGGTCCGCCCGATCGGTGACGTGGTCCCGAACAGGTCCTCGGCGAGTTCCGGGCCGATGACGACGTCGTGCGCGGACCCGGCCGGGAACGACACCCCCTCGGCGAGCTTCGCCGTGCTCACCGAGAGGTAGGCGGGCGAGGACCCGATCACCTGGATGCCGGTCTCGGACGCGGTGCCCGCGGCGACGGTCTGGTCGGTGGTGGCCTCGGGGACGACGTCGCGGACGTCGCCGAGGCCGGCGTGCCCGAGCTGGTCCGCCGTCGCGAGCGTGATCGGCCGGGTGGCGGTCGCGTCGGTCGCGGACCCGCCGCCGGCGCCGGCGGTCTCCGGGCGGACGGTGAGCGTGTTCGTCCCGAGGGCGTCGATGGACGCGTCGACCTGCTGCGCCGAACCGTTCCCGATCGCCAGGAGCAGGATGACCGCTGCGACGCCGATGAGCACACCGAGCATGGTGAGCGCGGAACGGAGCTTGTTCGCGGTGATGCCCTGCAGCGCGCTCAGCAGGACCTCGCCCGGCCTCATCGGGCACCCGCCAGGTGTGCGGAGCGCCCTGTCGTGCCCGGCCGGTCGGCGGTGATCCGTCCGTCGGCGAGGGTGAGCACCCGGTGGGCGCGTTCGGCGACGTCGTCCTCGTGCGTGATGACGACGATCGTCCGGCGCTCGGCGACGAGGGAATCGAGGAGGTCGAGCACCTCGGCGGTCGCGGTGCTGTCCAGGTTGCCGGTGGGCTCGTCGGCGAGGACCAGGGTCGGCTCGGTGACGAGTGCCCGGGCGATCGCGACACGCTGCTGCTGTCCGCCGGACAGTGCCTGCGGCTGATGGTCGGCGCGATCGGCGAGTCCCACCCGGTCGAGCGCTGCGAGGGCACGCTCCGTGCGGTCGCGGCGGCCGACACCGGCGTAGGCGAGCGGCAGTGCGACGTTCGCGACGGCGGTCATCCGCTGGACGAGGTTGAACGACTGGAACACGAAGCCGAGTTCGCGGTTCCGGATCCGCGCGATTGCGTCGTCCGACACCGCGGCGACGTCCGTGCCGCCGAGCCGGTACCGGCCGTCGGTGGGGACGTCGAGGCAGCCGAGGATGTTCATGAGCGTCGACTTGCCGGACCCGGACGGGCCCATCACCGCGACGTACTCGCCGTCCTGCACGACCAGGTCGATCCCGCGGAGCGCATGGACGGTGCCGTCCCCCGTGCCGTACACCTGGTGGACGCCGACGAGCTCGATCGCCGGGGTCCGGGGCGCGCTGCCGGCGAGCCCCTCCGTCACAGCGTTCACCGCCCGCCGCCGGACGCCCCGCTGCCGGACGCCCCGGACGTCCGGCCCCCGCCCGTCCCGGACGCCCCGCCGCCGTAGCCACCACGCCCAGCCCCGGTCCCACCGAGCCCGGTGCCGAAGCCACCGCCCCGGGTACCGGTGCCGGTCGTGTCGCCGGTGGACGCCGACACGCTGCCGAGCGAGATCCGCTCCCCGGCGCGGATGCCGCGCCCGGAGATCTGCGTGCCGACGGTGCCGACCTCGCCGACGGTGACCGCGACGTCGCGGATCGACCCGTCCGCGGCGACGACCTCGACGTCGTGCCCGGTCGCGGTCGTGTGGATCGCCGCCGCCGGCACGTACAGGGCGTCCGCGGCACTGGAGGCGGTGGTGACGGCCACGTCGGCCGTCTCGCCGTAGCGCACGCCGGCCGGGATCGCCGCGAGGGTGACGGTGACCGGGAACTCCACGAGGCCGTCCGACGTCGTGCCGGTCGGCGCGATGGCGGTCACCTTGCCGGTGGCCGTCGTCCCGGTCGCCGCCGGGAACGTGACGGCCGCGGTCTGGCCGACCGTGAGAGCGGCGACGTCGGCCTCGGGGACGTCGGTGGTGACGACGTCCTGGGCGGTGTCCGCGATCGTCACGACCGACGACGAGCCCGCTGCGGACGAACCGCTGCTGCTGCTCCCACTCCCGCCCGACCCGGATGCGCCCGACCCGGATGCGCCCGACGCGCTGGTGCTCGCGGTGGTGGCGCCGACCGAGGTGTCCGTGGTGGTGCCGGTCGCCGACACGGTCTGCCCGACCGACGCGCCGACGGCGACGACCTCGCCCGCGGTGGGAGCCGTCAGGGTGGCGTCGTCGACTCCGGACTGCGCGGTGGCGACGGCGGTCTCGTCGGTGGTGACGCGCTCCTCGTCCGTCAGCACCGTCGACTGGGCCCCGGCCACGCTCTGCGTGCTCGTGGACCCCGAGGCGCCCGGAGCACCCGACGTCGCAGACGACCCGGACGCGGTCCGCGTGGCGACGGCCGTCGTGCTCGTCTGGGCCGTCGCGAGCTCGGACTCCGCGTCTGCCAGGGCGGCCTGGTCGTCGGACAGGGTCGACTCGTCGTCCGTGAGGGTTTTCTGCAGCGCGGTCGTGCTGACCGTCGCGATCGTCTGACCCGCGGTGACCGTCTGCCCGAGCGTCACGTCCACGGCGCTCACCGTCCCGGGCACGGCGAAGCCGACGGCGGTCTCGGACACGGGGGCGAGCGACCCGGTCGTGCTCACCGTCGCGGACACCGTCCCCTGCTCGATCGTCCCGGTGAGCTGTGCCGCGGTGCCGGCGCCCGCGGCCGGGAGGACGACCGCGGTGGCGACGGCTCCGCCCGCGAGGACGACGGCACCGCCGATCGCGGCGATCGTGATGATGCGTTGTCTGGTGTTCACATGGCACAGCGTGTGCCGGTGGTCTCTCGGTCTCCTCGGGACTTCGTATCAAACGGCAGGAGTCGCCTGAGGGAACGTCGAGCGGGGCGTGCACGGCACCCGTCGGAGCCAGGGACGCGCGCCGGGGGTGGCGACCGCGGACCCGTCGCGCCCGAACGCCAGGACGTCGACCGGGAACCGATCGGCGAGACGGTCGAGGTCCGCGTGGTCGCCCGCCATGATCGCGGTCGCGAGGACGTCGGCGGTGACGATGTCGTCCGCGGCGACCGTCACCTGCGCGAACGTCACCGCACCGCGGGTCCAGATGTGTTCGCCGCGTTCGGCGACCCCGGACGTCGCGACCGCGCGCCGGGGCGAGCCGAGCGGGAGGCACGCAGCGAGTGCATCGCGTCGGTCCGGGTCGACGACCCCGACCGTCCACGGCGAGCCCTCGTGGACGCCGCGCGCGAGCACGTCGCCGCCGCCCGCCAGGAGCCAGTCGTCGGCGCGACGGTCGAGGACCGCACCGGCATCGCGCATGGCGAGGGCCTTCACCACGCCCGACAGGTCGACGACCCCGTCGGGACGGTGCGGTGTGAAGGCCCCGTCGGTGCGTCGACGCCACGCGAGCGCGAGCGCGTACACATCGCGGACCGCGGGGTCGGTGTCGGTGAGGCGGAGCTCGCCGCGCGCCACGGCACTGAGCGGGGAGGCGTCGTCCCAGAGGCTGTAGGTCCGGTCGGAGGACGTGAACACGCGCTCGACCTCCGCGACGTCGTCGTCCGTCAGGGAGCCGCCCGGGAACCGCAGGCTCACCACGGTGCCCATCGTCCCGAACGTGCGGACCGTCACAGTCCGGCCTCGTCGATCGCCGACTGCAGCGAGGTCGTGTACCCCTCGCTCGTGTAGGTCGCACCGGAGACGGCCTGGATGTCCGCGGACTGCGCCGCCAGCGCCTCCTGTCGGAGTATCGGAGCGGCCTGGTTGCTGATCGCGACGGAGCGTCCGTCGTGGTCGGTGAGTCGGAGTGCCGTGACGTCCGTGATGGTGCCGTCCTTGACGACGATCGCGACCTGGACCGCTCCGTAGCGCGTCTCGGTCGCAGCGCCGTCGAAGGTGCCGGAGACGCCCGAGGACGCCGAGCCGGAGGTCCCGGTCCCGGAGGTGCCGGTCCCGGAGGTCCCGGTCCCGGAGGTCCCGGAACCGCTGGTCGTCCCTCCCGTCCCGGAACCGCTCGTCGTCCCTCCCGTCCCGCTGCCGCCGCCCGCGGAACCGGCGGCCGACGGTGTGTCGACGGCGGGCTGCACCCCGAGCTGCCAGCCGATGGCGAGCAGTGCGACGGAGGACAGCACCCCGCCGACGACGACGCGTGGCTTCACGACTCGAACCTCTCCTGGTGGATCTGGTGCTCCGGGACGCCGGCGCGACGGGCCTCCTCGACCACGAGGTCGCTCCACGCCCGCGGTCCACAGACGTAGACGTCGGAGTGCAGCAGGTGCGGGAACGCCGAGTGGAGCGAGACGCCGCGGCGGAGGTCCTCCTCGGTCATCCAGCTGTCCCGGCTCCGCGCTCGAGGACCGACCATCCCGAACAGCGTGCTGCCGGACCGCTCGGCGAGGTCGGCGACCTCCGGCCAGAGGTACTGCTGGTCGGCGTCCGAGCCGCGGAGGAGCACGGTCGCCTCGCCGGGACGGAGGTCGGTGTCCTCGAGCAGGGACCGCACCGGGGTGACGCCGATCCCGGACGCGATGAGTGCCAGGTAGGGCGCCGTCCGTGCCCGGGTGGTGAAGAGCCCGTACGGACCCTCGAGCGAGACGGCCGCACCCGGTCGGATGCGGCCGAGCCGGGCCGACCCCGCACCGAGGTCGCGCACGGTGATCCGCGCGCCCCGGTCCGTCGGGACGGCCGAGAACGAGACCGGGTGCGCGTGGTACCAGGTCCGTGTCGTCCAGAACCGCCAGACGCCGTACTGCCCGCCCCGGACGCCCAACCGGTCGAGGTCACGGCCCGCGAGGTGGATCGAGACGACCCCGGGCGCGATCGGCTCGACACCGACCACCCGGATCCGGTGCCGCAGCGTGACGACGACGGGCATGACGAACCGGAACAGCGCGATCAGCCCGAGCGAGACGGAGTACAGCCCGATCCAGTACGCACGCTGCCACGTCCCGGAGCCGAGGACGCTCCCGGTGCTCAGCATGTGCGGCAGGGCGACGCCGACCGCGACGTAGCTGAGCAGGTGCACCACCTGCCACGCCTCGTAGGCGAAGTGCCGCCGCACGGACACGACGCTCGTGACCACGACCGCGAGGAACAGCCCGAGCGACACGTACGCCAGCACCATGTCCGAGCCGCTCCTGAACAGCGAGATCGTCTCCGCCACCGGGTTCGAGCGGTCCGACAGCCCGTAGCCGAGCGTCAGCAGCGCACCGTGCGCGAGCAGCAGGTACAGCACCGGCTTGCCGAGTGCCCGGTGCTGGGCGATCGCCACGTCGTTGCCGAACACCCGGTCGACGAGCGGGACACGGGCGGCGAGGACGATCATCACGAGGCACAGGTCGGCGGCGACGAGCCCGGCGACGATCCCGGCGGCCGTCAGCCAGCCGGCGACGCCCGAGATCGCGTGCGACCCGGGGGAGGCCAGGTAGAGCGCGACCGCCATCGCGGCCGATGCCCAGGCGAGCACGCCGAGCGCGTCGGACGCGGCCGAGCGACGCCGGTGGTCGCGCCGACGACGCGCCGCGGCGCGCTCCAGCGTCTCCGACGGCACGGACGGGAGGCGCGGAGCCGGTGACGCGGATCGCGGCAGCGGCCGGGTCGTTTGGTCCGTCATCGCGTGCTCCTCTCGGACGAGGTCGGGGCACTCGGCTCCCGATCAGTGGAGTCACAGCATCCCGAGTCGTCCTTTGGACGAGCACTGAACCGGGCGGCAGTTCTGTTCGAGAACGCACGCGATCGGCGCGCGCCGCGGCCGATCAGCCGCGAGGGAACGACACGGTCGCGACCGCACCGCCGTCGGGGGAGTTGCGGAGCTCGGCGCGGCCACCCGCGCTCGTCGCGATCGCCCGGACGAGCGAGAGTCCGAGGCCGCTGCCGCCGCGGACCCGACGCCGCGACTCGTCGGCCCGTGTGAACCGGTCGAACGCCACGGGCAGGAACGACTCCGGCACCCCCGGCCCGTCGTCCGCGACCGTCAGGACGAGCACCTCGTCCTCCATCTGCCCGAGACGGACCCGGACGGAGCCGCCCTCGGGACTGAACGTCGTCGCGTTCGTCACGAGGTTGTCGACGACCCGGCCGAACGCCGCGGCCGACACCGCGTAGCGAACCTCCGGATCCGGGACCGCGACGTCGAAGTCCACGCCGACGTCCGCGACACCGGTGCCCGCACGACCGCGGTCGACCGCGCCCATGAGCTCGGACACCAGGTCCGACGCGGCGCTCGCCGTGCCCTCCGTCGTCCGGGGCGTCACCGCCGTCTCGTCGAGGCGGGAGAGCTCGAGGAGGGTCGCGGTCAGCGTGGCGAGGCGGTGCACGTCGGTCTCGACGATCCGGACGTCCCGCTCGAGCGCCACCGCGTCGCCGAACGACCGGTGCGCGAGTTCGAGGCGGTTCGTCAGGACGGCGAGCGGCGTCCTGAGCTCGTGACTCGCGTCCGACATCATCTGCCGTTCGTGCTCCGCACTCGCCCGCTGCCGTGCCAGGAACGCGTTCAGCGTCGTCGCGAGGGCGGCGATCTCGTCGTCGGTCCGGCCGACCGGCAGGTCGCCGACCGCGGCTCCGGTGCTGAGGTCCTCGGCCGCGCGGCGCATCCGCGCGACCGGCCGGAGCGCCAGGGAGGTCAGGAGCCAGGCCGAGCCGGCGAACGCCGCCAGCGCGACGACGGTACCGATCCAGAGCGAACGGTCGACGGCCGCCAGGGTGAGCTCGCCCGCCGCACCGTTGCGGGCGGCCCAGACGACGAACGTGCCCTCCGAGGTCCGCAGGCGCTCGCCGACGACGCTGAAGACCGCGCCGTCGGCCTGGGTCCGGTAGATCGTCCGGCCGTCCGTCGTGGACAGTCCCACCGGGACCCCGTCCGCGGGCGAGCCCTGCGGGTTCCGCGACGGGGAGCCGTCACCGGGCTCGTGACCGTGCTGTCCGGACCCGGACCCGGACCCGGGTCCCGTCCCGTCGGCGCTGGACGCCCCGGGGAGCCCACGGCGGACGTCGTGGGGGAGCGTGTCGACGAGGAGCGATCCGTCGGGCGCCTGGACGGCCACGAGCACGCCTGCCGAGGGCGCATCGGGCTGCTCGTCGGGGTTGTCCCGGAGGTCGGCGAGGAACGGTGCGATGTCGCTCGTCGCCAGGGAGACCTCGGTGCCCCGCGTCTCGGCCCGGATCTGCAGGTGGAGGACGACCGCGACCGCACCGAGCACGAACGCGCCGACGAGCAGACTGCCGAGGGTGATCCGCATGCGGATCGACAACGACCGCACCGCCCTCACGAGCCGGGCGTCCCCGGGCGCGTCACCCGGGCCTCCAGGCGGTACCCGATGCCACGGACCGTGACGATGGCGACGTCCGCGTCCGCGGCGGCGAGCTTCCGCCGCACGTAGCTGACGTACTGGTCGACGATCGTCGGGTCGAAGTGCGCGGCCGAACCCCAGACGTCGTCGAGGACCTCGGCGCGCGAGCGGACCTCGGGGGCGCCCTGGATCAGGAACCGGAGGAGCGAGAACTCCTTGACGCTGAGCGGGAGGTCCCGACCGTGCACCGTCGCCCGCACGGCGATCGTGTCGAGCCGCACGGCGCCGGACTGCACGATCGTCGACGCACCCGCCGCCTGCCGGCGGAGGTGCGCCCGGATGCGTGCGTTCAGCTCGGCGAGGGCGAACGGCTTCGTCAGGTAGTCGTCGGCGCCGGAGTCGAGGCCGAACACCCGGTCGTCGACCGCGTCCCGCGCCGTGACGAGCACGACGGGGAACGTCCCGCCCATCTCACGGATGCGGCGGCAGACCTCGAACCCGCTCATCTCCGGGAGCATGACGTCGACCGCGGCCGCGTCGAAGTCCTCGGAGCCGACACTGACGAGCGCGGCGACGCCGTCGTGCACGAGGGTGACGGTGTGCCCCTCGCCGACGAGGCCCGCTTCGACGAGCGAGCCCATCTCGTGGTCGTCCTCGACGACCAGGATGTGCGCCATGCCCTCACTCAACACCATCGGGGTGGCCCCGACGGTCGTCCCGGGTGCCCGGCGCGTTCGTGTGAGGTCTCGAGTGATCGACGCCGGAGCGCCGGACGAGGGCGCGCATAGCGTGGCGGCATGACCGCATCGACCCCGTCCCGAGCCGACGACCGCCGACCGACCACCACCCCGAGCGGGCCCCGCCGAGCCTTCGCGATCCTCGTCGGCCTCACCGTGCTGTTCATCTTCCTGCAGTCGCTGACCGCGGGGGAGTTCATCACCGACGGCCTGCCGAACGGCGCGCGGGAGGTCTGGACCGACGTGCACGGGTACCTCGCCTACCCGATCATGGTGTTCGCCCTGCTCGCCGCCATCGTGGCGTTCGCTCGTCTCGACGCGCGCGGCACGGCGGTCATGGCCGGTCTGCTGTTCGTCGGTGCGGTCGTGCAGTGGCTGCTCGGGCACGCGATCACCACGCTCGGCATGGACTGGGTCACCCCCTTCCACGTCGTGCTCGCGTTCGTGATCTACGGACTCGCGGTGTGGCTGTCGGTGCGGAGTGCGGCGCTCCGCCGCGCCTGAGCAGCGGTCCCGGCGCGGCCCGGGTGCCGTTCCGGTGCGGCCCGGGTGCCGTTCGCGCGGTGAGTGAGCGATCGTCGGGTGGCGTGTTGCCGGCCGACGATTGCTGCTCACTCACCGCGTCGTCGGGGGTCCCCCGTTCGCGTCGCACTCGAACTGGGTCGTGGTGGGACGGCCCGGTCGCAGCGAGAGTCGTCTCCGGGACGGTGATGGATCCGGGCGGGGTGCTCCGGTCAGTGAGCCCGCCCCGGATGGTGTGGCCCGATGCCCGAGACGCTCTCACGACGATCGCTCCTGCGCGCCGGTGTCGGAGCCGGGGTCGTCCTCGCCGGGGCCGGTGCGACCGCGTACACGGTGTCCGGCCGGCGGTCCGTCATCTCCGAGTCCGACGACGCGACCACCGCCAGCACCGTCGGCCTCCCGCAGGACGGGCTCGAGGTCGTCCGCGGGACGACGTCGGTCGCCGTGACGGTGGCGGACCTCGCGTTGTTCGCCGACGACGGGGTGGTCGAGTGCGAACCGTGCGGCGCATGCACGGGCGCGGGAGCCGCGGCAGCGGGCACGGCGGGCACAGTGGGCGCGGCGTTCTCCGGGTCGGGCACGGCGTCCTCCGGGCCGGGCGTGCTCGTCCGGACCCTGCTCGACGCAGCCGGTGCCGACGGCTCCGAACCGGCGCGGCTGACCTTCCGGACGTCCGGCGGGCGACGGAGCACCATCGTGGTCGGGGCGGCGCGCATCCGTTCCGGTCGGGCGGTGGTGACAGGACACCGGCACGGCACGGGATCGCCCGGTCCCGGCGACCGGTTCGCCCTGGCCGGGCTCCGCGACGGTCTCGACGACGTGTCGCTCGAACGCATCGAGATCCTGGCATGATGCGAGCACACCCCGCGACGACGCGGCCCTCGACCATCCCTCGTCGACGTACCACGACATCGGAGACCCGACCGTGCTGAACATCCGCGCCCTCTTCCGAGCCGCGCACCCGAGCGGTGCCCGGACGCTCTACGTGTCGCCGACGGGGTCCGACGGCAACGGCGGGACGTCCGCGTCGTCGCCGAAGCGGACGATCCAGTCGGCCGTCGACGCGGCGCGTGCCGGGGACCGGATCTCCGTGGCGAGCGGCACCTACGGCTACGTCTCGATCTACGGCCGACAGGGCACTCCGACCGCGTGGATCACCATCGAGGGCGCGGTCGGCGCGCGGCCGGTCATCGACGTGTCGACCCCGATCGCATCGTCGGGAGGGAGCCGCTGGACCGACGGGATCGACGTCCAGCAGTCGGCGTACGTCGCCGTCGTCGGCTTCGAGGTCCGCGGATCGCAGACGTCACCGGACACGAACCCGTCCGGCATCGCGGTGTTCCGAGGATCGCGGCGGATCTCGGTGTGGGACTGCGTCGTGCACGACTTCCCGGGCGGCGGCATCAACTGCTTCTGGCAGGCGCAGAGCACCTACGAGGGGCAGGTCCTCCCCGGCGGTGGGTGGGACGGCGTGGACGTGTTCTTCAACACCGTGCACGGCACGTCCCGGTACTCGCCGAACAACACGTCCGGCATCAGCTTCTACGGCGGCGAGGACCTCGGCGTCGGGACGATCGACGGACGGTACGGCTACCGCGCGGTCGGGAACTACGTCTACGACGTCGTCTGCACGGTCCCCTACACACCGGGCGGGCTGGGGTTCGTCACCGACGGGAACGGCATCAGCCCGGACTCGCTCGCCGTCGCGAACTCGCTGAACCCCTCGGTCCGCCCCTACCGGAAGCGCGGCCTCATCGAGGGGAACGTCATCGTGGCCTGCGGCGGTCGTGGCGTGCACGTCTTCAACTCGAAGGACATCGACGTCGTGAACAACACGCTCGTCGGCAACCTCCGGACCAAGAGCCCGGCGATCACCGGCTCGACCGAGGTCGACCTGCAGCTCGACACCCGGGACCCGCAGAACGGTGTCGTGATCGCGAACAACCTCATCGCACCGACGAACACCGCGCGCGCGTTCGACCGGACCGCCCAGTCGGTGCGGGGCAACACCGTCGTGGGCGGCACGGACGTCGTCCCGGCGGGCAACCAGAGCCTCCGACCCGTCGGTGTCCGGATGTTCTCCGGTGGGATGTCGGCGACCGCACTCGCGGCCGGTCCCGCGCTCAGCGCGCTCAAGCCCTCGGTCCAGACGCTCGTGGCGCGCGTCCCGGGACAGACCGGGTACCAGGCCCTCGGTCTCGGGCAGCAGACGGGCAACAGCGTGGCCGTCGGGGCGCTCCCGCGTCGATGACGGGGCGTCGCGACGGCGCACGCTGCTCGGGTGGTGCCGGGGTGCCGGCGGGTGGTCCGCGTCAGCTCGCGGTGGCCTCCACGTCCTCGCTCGCCCGGTGCGCCGCGGTGTGCGTCGAGGTCGTGACGGGTGTGACGCCGCCGCGGATGAGCTCGTTGTTCGCGTCCCGCTTCTCGGTGCGTTCCCACACGAGCCCGGTGTCCCGGACGTACATGGAGAACCCCTTGGCGAGCGGCAGCAGCCACCAGAGCCAGTAGCCGAGCATGAACACCAGGTTGACCCGGAGCATGTACCCGACGCGGTCGCGGAGCCTTGGCAGGACCGGGCGGGACATGACCAGCGCCTGGCGCATGCCGCGGAGCAGCAGACCGAGGGCGAGCAGCATCGTGAACGCGGACACGATCGCGGTCACCGGGGAGAGCACCCCGCCTCGCGACACGTCGACGATGGCCCATGCGCCCACCGCGAACCCGATGGGGTTGAAGGCGAGCGACAGGCACGGCACGAAGTTGAGTCGTGCCCGGAACCGTTGCCCGGGTGTCATCCCCATGCGGACGAGCGGCTTCGACAGGCTCTGGAAGAACCCGGCGACCCAGCGCTTCCGCTGCGTGACGCCCTGCGCCCACGTCGCGGGCACCTCCTCGACCAGGGGCGACTCGACGACGCCGAGACGTCTGCCGTTCGTCCACATGCGCATGCCGATCTCGGGGTCCTCGATCGTCAGCCACGGGTGGAAGCCGCCGACCTCGAGCAGGTCGCTGAACCGGAAGAACAGCCCCTTCCCGAGCACGTAGAACGGGTGCTTGCCGTCCGCCGACATGTGCTTGTACAGCGACGAGTCCCACGCGATGTGGTCCATGCCGTAGAAGGACGCCGGCCAGGTCCCGAGGAGGTTCCCGGTGATGTTCGTGTTCTGCACGACGTCGTACGACTCCATGCCCACCGCGGCCGTCCGCCAGTAGTCCTCCGGGACCGCGCTGTCGGCGTCGATGTAGGACAGGAGCGCGTCCTCGTTCCCGGGGGCGACCTGGTACATCGCCCAGATGAGCTGCCGGGTCTTCTTCGGCGGCAGGGCACGGTCGCCGCGACGCTTGTCGAGGTGCCACCAGTACGCCTTCGGGTTCTCGTCCCACGCGCGCCACACCGCGTCCCACGACGCGTCGGTGGTCGGCGGCACCGCGAGGACCTCGAGGAACGGGAACTCCGTCGCGAGCCGATCGAGCGACTCGATCGTCTCGCCGTCGTTCGCGTTGGGGATCGCGATGACGCGGAGCAGCTCCGGCGGGTACTTCGCGGCCGCCATGCCGGTGAACGTGGTCCGCATCGTCTGTTCCAGCTCCCGGAGCACCGGGTAGAACAGCACGATCTTCGGGAGCGCCCTCGGCTCCGCGGTCCGGTCGACGAGGTTCACCGGGAGCGTGTAGAACCAGATCGTGACGAGGATGCCGACGAGGTAGACGAGCTGGACCGCGAGCAGGATCCAGTCGAGGGGGTCCTGCGTCATACCGTGAGGCCCCGCTTCTTCAGCTCGTCGTTCGCTGCGGCGACCTTGTCCTCGGCGGTCTGGTCCGACACCCACGCGACGAGCTCGCGCACCCCGTCCTCACGGAAGCGGTACTCCGGCTCGAACCCGAGGACCTCCTTGGCGAGGGTCGGGTCGGCCCAGCAGTGCCGGATGTCGCCGGCGCGGTACTCGCCCGTGATGATCGGTTCGATGTCGGGTCGGCCGAGTGCGTCGGCGAGGATCGTCGCGACCTCGGCGATGCTGATCGGGTCGCCGATGCCGATGTTGATCGCCTTGCCGTTGGCGTCCGGGGCGGTGAGCGCCAGGACCGTGGCCCGCG
This sequence comes from Curtobacterium phyllosphaerae, assembly GCF_049341865.1. Classification (NCBI taxonomy): domain Bacteria; kingdom Bacillati; phylum Actinomycetota; class Actinomycetes; order Micrococcales; family Microbacteriaceae; genus Curtobacterium; species Curtobacterium phyllosphaerae. Next base: position 434,254 of record NZ_JBMPIU010000003.1, read on the forward strand.
CCACGTCCTTGACGTGGATGAAGTCGCGCTTCTGGTTCCCGTCCTCCATGACGATCGGGGGCTGCCCGTTCAGCAGCCGTCCGCTGAAGATCGCGGCGACGCCGGTGTACGGGTTCGAGAGCGCCTGGCGGGGTCCGTAGGCGTTGAAGTACCGCACCGCCGTGACGTCGATGCCGTAGGCGGCGCCGACCGAGAGCACGAGGAGCTCCTGGTCCATCTTCGAGATCGCGTAGACCGACGTCGGGAACAGCGGCTTGGTCTCGCTCGTCGGCACCGGGGCGAGCGCCTTGCCGCAGACCGTGCACCGGGGCTCCCACTCGCGCGCCTGGAGTTGGGCCTCGGAGCGCAGCCGGGGTGCGATCGGCCCGTGGTCGACGCACTCGTAGGAGCCTTCGCCGTAGATCGACATCGACGACGCGACGACGATCTTCTCGACCGCGAAGTCGCCGTTCACGAGCACGTCGAGGAGCAGTGCGGTCCCGCCCGTGTTCGCGTCGACGTACCGGGAGATCTCGTACATGGACTGGCCGACGCCGACCTCGGCGGCCAGGTGCACGACCTGGTCGATGCCGTCGAGCGCGCGTTCGAGTCCGGCGCGGTCGTTCATGTCGCCGGACATGAACTCGGCGTCGTCGGAGACGTACCGCGGGCCGTTGCCGCCGTGGACCTGCTCGACCATCTTGTCGTAGACGCGGACGGTGTGGCCCTGCTCGAGCAGGATGTCGACGACGTGAGATCCGATGAAGCCGGCTCCGCCGGTGACGAGGATGTTCATGCTGCTGCCTTCTCGGCCTGGGTGGCGGCCGGTTCGTCGATGGATGTGGTGGACCAGGCGGGAGCCGGTGGCCGACCGAGGGTGAGGACGTCCCACCCGGCCGCGTTCCAGACCGCGGAGTCGAGCCCGTTCCGGGCGTCGATCACGGTCCGGGTGGCGGTGGGGGAGGCCGTGGTCGCGGTCCCGAGGAGGGCCGGGTCGAACTCGCGGTACTCGGCCCACTCGGTCAGGTGCACGACGAGGTCGGCGTCGCCGGCCGTGTCGGCGACCGAGTGCGAGTACCGCAGTTCCGGGGCGGCACGGCGGGCGTTCTCGATCGCAGCCGGGTCGTGGACCGTGACCTCGGCGCCGAGACGGTGCAGCTCCCGCGCCACGTGCAGGGCGGGCGAGTCGCGGACGTCGTCGCTGTTCGGCTTGAAGGCGGCACCGAGGACGCCCACGCGACGACCGTCGAGCCGGCCACCGAGTGCCTCGACCGCCAGGTCGACCACACGCTGCCGACGGCGGTCGTTGATGCGGTCTGCCTCGCGGAGGAACGTCAGGGCGTCGCCGACGCCGAGCTCCTCGCCGCGGGCGCGGAACGCGCGGATGTCCTTACCGAGGCAACCGCCGCCGAACCCGACGCCGGCGTTCAGGAAGCGACGTCCGATCCGGGCGTCGTGGCCGATCGCGTCCGCCAGCGTCGCGACGTCCGCCCCGACGGTCTCGCAGACCTCGGCCATCGCGTTGATGAAGGAGATCTTCATCGCGAGGAACGAGTTGGCGGCGACCTTGACGAGCTCGGCGGTCTCGAGGTCGGTGACGAACAGGGGCGTCCCGCTCTCGAGCACCGGCTCGTAGACCCGACGGAGGACTTCGGCCGCGGCCGCCGTGTCCGTCCCGAACACGAGTCGGTCCGGATGCAGGGTGTCCTCGACGGCGAAGCCCTCACGGAGGAACTCGGGATTCCAGGCGAGGTCGATGTCCACGCCGGGTCGGGCGGCGTCCCGGACGAGCTGGGCCAGTCGTCGCGCGGTCCCGACCGGCACCGTCGACTTGCCGACGATGAGTCCCGGTGCGGTCATCCGCGACGCGAGTCCGGCGACGACGGCGTCGACGAAGCGCAGGTCGGCCCGGTCGGACCCGGCGAGCTGCGGGGTGCCGACGCAGACGAAGTGCACCTCGCCGAACGCCGCCGCCTCGTCGAGGGACGTCGTGAACCGGAGGGACCCGGCCGAGACGGAGCGGCGGAGGAGTTCGGGGAGTCCCGGCTCGAAGAAGGGTGCGTCGCCGTCGCGCAGACGGGCGATCTTCTCCGGGTCGGTGTCGACGCCGAGGACGTCGTGCCCGAGTGCGGCCATGCCGGCGGCGTGGACGGCGCCGAGGTACCCGGTCCCGATGACGGTGATCTTCATGGTCGTCCCCCTCAGGCCGCGGACTCGGTGGAGTGGATGGCGAAGACCGGGTTCGACTCCGGCTCCCGGGCGTGCGTGTCGGCGCGGAGGGCGGGCGTGTCCTGCCCGTCCGGCTGGCCGCCCACGAGCTGCGGCGCGGCGTCGCGGACCTCGTCGAGGCGGGACCGGAAGGACGCGATCGTCCGCTTCAGCCCCTCGAGGATGCCGACCTGCGGTGCCCAGTCGAACAGGCTCGCGGCGAGCGTGATGTCGGGCCGCCGGCGCGTGGGGTCGTCGACCGGCAGCGGGAAGTACTCGATCTCGGAACGGGAGTCCGAGAGCGCGATGATCAGCTCGGCGAGGCTCGCGACGGTCCGTTCGGCCGGGTTGCCGATGTTGACCGGGCCGAGCTCGTCGGAGTCGATCATCGCGACGAGGCCGCGGATGAGGTCGTCGACGTAGCAGAAGCTCCGCGTCTGGGTGCCGTCGCCGTAGATCGTGAGGGCGTCGCCGTTCAGCGCCTGGGCGATGAACGAGGTGACCACCCGTCCGTCCGCGGCGCGCATCCGTGGTCCGTAGGTGTTGAAGATGCGGACGATCCCGGCGTTGGTGTGCCGGGTCCGGCGGTAGGCGCTCGTCACGGCCTCGGCGTACCGCTTCGCCTCGTCGTAGACGCTCCGCGGGCCGTTCGGGTTGACGTTCCCCCAGTAGTCCTCGCGCTGCGGGTGCACGTGCGGGTCGCCGTAGATCTCGCTCGTCGACGCGAGGACGAAGCGTGCGCCGTCGCGGTCGGCGAGTTCGAGGAGGTTCTCGGTCCCGCGGCTCCCGACGAGGAGGGTCTCGAGGGGGAGCCGGTGGTAGTCGGGCGGTGACGCGGCACTCGCCAGGTGCGCCACTGCGTCGACGTGCGTCCCGCGCGTGGCCGTCCCGAGCGCGTCCGCGTCGATGACGTCGGCCACGACGAGGTGGAACCGCGGGTGTGTGAGGGCTTGGGCGAGGTTCTCCCGACGCCCGGTGACGAGGTTGTCCACACAGGTGACCTCGTCGCCACGGGCCAGGAGTGCTTCGCAGAGGTGCGAGCCGAGGAAGCCGGCACCGCCGGCCACGAGAACGTGCATTGAGACTCTTTTCGGGAAGAGGGAACGCGTGGATCCGTCGGGGAACGGGCACGCCGAGGAGCGGCCTGGTGTCGGTCAGCTCGCGGGATCGAGCGGGGGGAAACTGACAGTGGCTCGCGTAGCAGGACGATATCCGTCCCCCAAAGGGGGGACCCGGCGAATTCGGGAACAGCACAGCGAACCGTAACAAGCGTGAAATCCGCAGCCTCGCCCGGCCGGGGCGCGACGATCCGGTGTCCGGTGCTAACGGCCTCCCGTCACCGGCCGATAGTGCCTCGTAGCCGCTCAGGACGAGCGGCGCTCCCGCCCCACGGATGGTGGCGGGGAACCAGACCTAGGACGGGCCGATGATCGTCGTCACGCGACTCAACGACAGCAGATTCGCTGTCAACCCGGACCTCGTGGAGCGCATCCAGGAGTCCCCGGACACCACGCTGATCATGGTCGACGGCGCGAAGTACATCGTGACCGAGACCATGGCCGAGGTCATCGACCTCATCGCCCAGTACCGCGCCCGGATCGTGTCCCTCGCCTACAGCGAGCCCGACGTCGCCTCGGCGTCCGGCGCCGGCCACTTCGCCGCCCCGGGGATGACCGGACCGCAGCCCGTCCTCGCACCCGTCGCCGAGCTCTCGGACGTCCGGGACGCTGCCCGCGACGCCGCCGACGGGAGGTCCTGACCATGGACCCGGCGACCATCATCGGCATCCTGCTCGCCTTCGGCGCACTGTTCGGGATGATCACGATGGAGCACGTCTCCATCGGCGGACTCATCATCCCCGCCCCCATGATCCTGGTGTTCGGCGCGACGCTCGCGGTCGGCATCGCGGGCACCACGCTGAAGGACGCGATCGCCAACTTCAAGGCGCTCCCCACGGCCTTCACCGGCAAGGTCACACCCCCGCAGAAGGTCATCGACGACGTCGTCGGACTCGCCGAGACCGCGCGTTCGAACGGGCTGCTGGCCCTCGAACAGGAGGCCGACAAGCACGACGACCCGTTCACGAAGAAGGCGCTGCAGAACATCGCCGACGGCACCGACGGCGAGGAGCTCCGGATCCTGCTCGAGGACGAGATCGAGTCGAACGCCTCGACGCTCCGCACCGCGAGCAAGTTCTTCATGGGCCTCGGCGGCTACGCTCCGACCGTCGGCATCATCGGCACCGTGGTCTCGCTGACCCACGTGCTCGAGAACCTCTCGAAGCCCGACGAGCTCGGTCCGCTCATCGCGAGCGCGTTCGTCGCGACCCTCTGGGGTCTCCTCAGCGCGAACTTCATGTGGCTCCCGATCGGGACACGGCTGAAGAAGCTCAGCGACCTCGAGGTGGCGCGCCAGACGCTCCTCATGGAGGGGCTGCTCGCGGTCCAGGCCGGGTCGCAGCCGCGACTGCTCGGCGAGCGGCTCCGCGCGATGGTCCCGCCGACCGCGCTCGGCAAGGCCGGAGCCGACGGCGCCCCCGCCAAGGGCGGCAAGAAGTCGAAGAAGGACGCCGCCGCCGACGAGCAGCTGGCCGCATGATGAGCGGCGCACGCGGCCACGGCCGGAAGAAGGCCGGCCACGACGAGGACGAGCACCCGGACGAGCGGTGGATGGCGTCCTACATGGACATGATCACCGTCCTCATGTGCATGTTCATCGTGCTCTTCGCGATGTCGACGGTGGACCAGCAGAAGTTCATCGCACTGAAGAACTCCCTCGCGACCGGCTTCGGGCAGACGCAGTCGCAGAAGGTCGACACGGCGAGCGGCACCATCGTCCCGCCGGACCAGGTGACGAAGAAGAACGGCAAGGGCTACTCGGTGTCGAAGACCGACGCCGAGCACTCCAGTGCCGCCGACGGCACCGCCCACTCGAACGCGAACGGTGCCGACGCGGCGAGCACGACGACGTCGGACCCGACGTCGATCACGATCCCGGCGGCGAGCAAGTCCGACATCGCGAAGGCCACGAAGGAACTCGACGCACTGCGCGCGATCCAGGACGCCATCGCGAAGAACCTGGCGGCCGAGGGCAAGACGTCGAGCGTGCAGTTCCAGCTCGACGCCCGGGGCCTCACCGTCCGGCTGGTCGGGAGCGAGACGTACTTCGGCACGAACAGCGCGGACCTGTCCGCCGACGCCAAGACGATCATGAACGCGATCGCACCGGTGCTCCAGGGCTCCGGGCACGACGTCAGCGTCGAGGGCCACGCCGACCAGCGGAACTCGACCGCCCCGTACGCGACGAACTGGGAGCTGTCGTCGGCCCGGGCGACCGGCGTGCTCCGCGACCTGGTCGAGCGGGGCGGGATGCCGGCGGACCACATCCAGAGCGTCGGGTTCGGGTCGAGTCGTCCGCTGTCGCAGGGCACCGACGACGCGGCACTCGCGCTGAACCGTCGGGTGGACATCGTGGTGCTCTCCTCGGCCGGCGAGGACGTCAGCGCGCTCATGCCGAAGATCGCCGCGGCCCAGGACGCGGCGACGGCGGCCGCGGCCGGGTCCACGACCGGGACGGCCGTCGGCAGCGCGGCGGGGACGGCGGGCGACTGACCGGGCGAGGACCGAGGAGATCCATCCGGATCCGCCGTGGACCCAGTAGGGGGGTCACGGCTAACGGGCGCTCCGCCACGGGCCGATAGTGCCCGTCGTGACCGACCTCCTCCCCACGCGCGTCGACCCGACGTCCGTCGTCCCCGCGGGTGGAGACCGCCGTCACGACCCCCGGGCGGTCGAGGTTTACGACTTCCGCCGCCCGACGACGCTCGCGCGCGAGCACTCCCGGGCGCTCGAACTCGCCTTCGAGACGTTCGCGCGCCAGTGGGGCACGCAGCTCACCGCGAAGGTGCGTGTGCTCTCCCAGGTGACCTGCGAGCAGCTCGCGATGCTGACCTACGACGAGTACGCCGCGTCGCTCCCGCCCCTCACCGGGATGATCCTGCTGCCCGTCGAAGGCGCCGTGCCGAAGGCCGTCATCCAGTTCCCGCTCGACGCCGCCCTGACCTGGGTCAGCCATGCACTCGGCGCGCCGCGGCCGCTCCCGACCCCGGAACGCACCTTCACGGTCATCGAGCAGGCCCTGATCCGCAAGCTCGTCGACGACGCCCTCGACGACCTCCGCTACTCGCTCGGGTCGCTCCTCGTGCAGCAGATCAGCGTGGGCTCGTTCCAGTACAACTCGCAGTTCGCGCAGGCCGCGGCGAAGAGCGACCTGATGATCGTCGCGACCTTCGCGATCCGCGTCGGCGAGCGGGTCGCGCCCGGCACCTTGGCGATCCCGGCCGAGGTCCTGCTCCCGCAGCTCGGTGAGACCACGCCGACGATCTCCGCTGCGCACGCGCGGGACCTCCTCGACGCGCAGCTCGCGAACGTCCCGGTCGGCGTCTCCCTGCGGCTCGCACCCGCCGACGTCCTGCCCGCGGCGGTGCTCGGCCTCGCCGTCGGTGACGTCGTGGCACTCCCGCACCCGCAGCACCGTCCCCTCACGATCACCGTCGACGGCGAGCCGATCGGCACCGCTGCCGTCGGTGCGAACGGGTCCCGCCTCGCCGGCATCGTCGTCACGTCCGACCCCGCCGGCACCACCACGAACTCCGAGAGGTCACGATGACCGCCACCATCACCCTCCAGACCGCGGCTGCGGAGGCACTCGTCGGGCAGCTCCCGACCCCGGCCCCGCTGCACGCGGTCGCCGTCGCCCACGACGCCGCCACGACCGCCGCCGCACACGCCGGTGACGCCGTCGTCGCGTCCTTCGTCGGTGCGCTCTCGGCCGACCTCGCGCTCGTCCTCGTCGACCTCGGGTCCGTCGCCGCGGCCGGCGGCACCGACTCGTCCCTCGTCTCCGTCACGGACGTGCTCCGTCCGGCGCTCGAGTCCGCCGCGGCGATGCTCGGCGCGGGCGTCCTCGGCGAGGCCACCCGGGACAGCGCCGCCTCGCTGTTCCTCGACGCCGCGACGGTCGTGTTCGAGCTCACCGCCGGTGGGGTCCCCGCCGGCTGGTTCGCGGTCCGCGTCCGCGAGGCGGCGGCGATCACCGGCGGTCCCGTGACCTACGCGCCGGGGAGCATCGCGGGCAACCTCGGACGCATCAACAACGTCGAGATGACCCTCACCGTCGAGATCGGGCACACCCGGATGTCGGTCCGGGACGTCCTCGGTCTCGAGCCCGGTGCGGTCGTCGAGCTCGACCGCAGCGCCGGCGCCCCCGCCGACGTGCTCCTCAACGGCCGGCTCATCGCGCACGGCGAGGTCGTCGTCGTCGACCAGGACTACGCGGTCCGCATCACCCAGATCCTCGACGTCGCCGAGGGGAACTAGTCCCGATGGACACCCTCGTCGTCGCACTCCGTGTCGCGCTCTCGCTCGGCGTCGTGCTCGCGCTCCTCTGGGTGCTGCAGCGCAAGCTGTCGAAGGGCGCGCTCGGGGGGAACGGCGCCCGTGCGCGCCGCGCGGCGACCGTCACCGTCGTGGCCCGTCAGGGCATCGGCGGCAAGGCGAGCGTCGTCGTCGTCGACGTCGAGGGCGAGCGTCTGGTGCTCGGGGTCACGGAGTCCCAGGTGAACGTGCTGTCCTCCGGCGAGACGCCCGCCCCGACGCTCGAGCTGGTGACGTCGATCGCACCCGAGTCGACGGTGCCGACCCCGACCGGGACCATCGTGCTCCCGTCGGCCGCCACGGCCGCGCCGCACGACCCGTTCTCCGCCGTCCTGGCGGCACAGGACCAGCCCGCGCCGCGCCTCCCGGCCGGCATCGCCGACCCGGCGGCCGCCCAGCCGCTCCCGATGCGCCCGCGAGACCGGGGCCGTCGGGCCGCCGCGCCGACGGCGCGCGTCCTCCCGACCGCGCAGCAGCTCCAGGGCTCGATCCTGTCCGCCGACACCTGGAAGCAGGCCGCCGCAGCGGTCCGCGCCCGGCGCGCGGGATGAGCCGCGGCGCGTCGCCGACCGTCGCGCTGACGGGCATCCTCCGGATCGGCGGGAGGGCACCGGGTGCGTCCGTCGACTGGCGTCGCGTCGCACGGGTCGGGGTCCTGGTGCTGCTCGCGATGGTCACCGTCGCCGGCTTCCTGATGCTCGTCGCGAACGGTGCCCATGCCGTCACCGCCCCGACCGCTCCCGCGGCGCCGACCGACGCCGCGACCCCGTCGACGAACGGTGGCCTGAACGTCCAGCTGAACGGCCCGGACGGCACGCCGTCGTCCGCCGTCGTGACGCTCATCGGGATCACGCTGCTGAGCGTCGCCCCGGCGCTGCTGCTCATGATGACGTCGTTCACGAAGATCTTCGTGGTCCTCGCGATGACCCGGAACGCCCTGTCGCTCCAGTCGATCCCGCCGAACCAGGTCATCGCGGGACTGGCGCTGTTCCTGTCGCTGTTCATCATGGGGCCGATCATCGGACACATCAACGACGACGCCCTGCAGCCCTACCTCGCCGGGCACATCGACTTCGACCAGGCCGTCGAGATCGGGTCGGCTCCGCTCCGGAAGTTCATGCTGCACCAGACGCGGCAGGAGGACCTGGCCCTGATGACCCGGGCGGCGAAGCTGCCGAACCCGAAGGACCACGCCGACGTCGCGATGACGACGCTCATCCCCGCGTTCATGATCTCCGAGCTCCGCAGCGCGTTCATCATCGGGTTCGTCATCTTCATCCCGTTCCTCGTCATCGACCTCGTCGTCTCCGCCGCGCTCATGTCGATGGGCATGATGATGCTGCCGCCGGTGATGATCTCGCTGCCCTTCAAGATCCTGCTGTTCGTGCTCGTCGACGGCTGGGGACTCATCATCAAGTCGCTCATCGAAAGTTACTCGATCTCATGAACCAGGCAGCCGTCCTCGACATCACCATGCAGGCGCTCATCGTCGCCGGCAAGCTCGCCGCACCCGTGCTCATCACGTCGCTCGTCGTCGGGTTCGCGATCTCGCTGCTCCAGTCGATCACGCAGATCCAGGAGGTCACCCTCTCGTTCGTGCCGAAGGCGGTCGCGGTCGCGCTCGCGCTCGTCGTGTGCGGCAGCTGGATGATCGACGAGATGGTCGGGTTCACGCACTTCGTGTTCGACAAGATCCCCACGTTGCTGGGGGGCTGACCGGATGGACCTGTCGATCGACTTCGACTGGCTGGAGGGCACCATGCTCGCCGGGGTCAGGATGGTGGCGTTCCTCGTCGTCGCGCCGCCGTTCTCGTACAAGGCGTTCCCGGCGACGACCAAGGCGATGCTCGCGATGGGTCTGGCCCTCGCGGTCGGACCGCACGTCACCACCGGCTACCACGCGCTCGCGACCGGCCCGTTCGTGATGGCGCTCGTCGTGGAGCTGGTCGTCGGACTGGCGCTCGGGTTCCTCGTGTACCTCGTGTTCGCCGCCGTGCAGTCCGCCGGCGCGCTCATCGACCTGTTCGGCGGGTTCACGCTCGCGCAGGCGTACGACCCGCAGTCCCAGGTGAACGGTGCGCAGTTCACCCGGCTGTTCCAGATGACCGCCCTCGCGCTGCTGTTCGCGTCCGGCGGCTACCAGCTCATCATCGGCGGACTGACCCGTTCGTTCGACGCGATCCCGCTCGTCGGGGCGTTCGACCTGCACGCCCCCGTCGCGATGATGGTCGGCGGCGTCGGGCAGATGTTCCTGTCGTCCCTGCAGATCGCCGGGCCGCTCGTCGTCGTGCTGTTCCTCGCCGACGTCGGCCTCGGGCTCCTCACCCGTGTGGCGCCGGCGCTCAACGCGTTCCAGATGGGGTACCCGATCAAGATCGCGCTGACCGTCACGTTCGCCGGAGCGCTGTTCATGGCGCTGCCGTCCGTCGTCGACTCGCTGACCGGCAACGCCATCGACATGCTGATGGGCAGGGGGTGACCCGATGACCGACACCGGGGAACGCACCGAGCAGGCGACTCAGAAGCGGATGAAGGAGGTCCGCTCGAAGGGGCAGCTGTCCCGATCCACCGACCTGTCCGCGTGGCTCGGCATCGGTGCCGCCGCGATCATGGTCCCGCCGACCGTCGCGAACGCCGCCGCGGCCGGACAGACGCAGATGCAGACCATCCCGCGGATCATCGCGGACCCGACGATCGGCACGATGCGCGAGGTGATGGGGTCCGGACTGGGGTCCGTCGGCGCGACCATCGGTCCGATGCTCGGCGTCGTCGCCGTCGTGGTCCTCGCCGCCGCCGCAGCGCAAGGCGGTGTGCACGTCAAGCGGATGACCGGGAACTACGAGCAGTTCAACGTGCTCAAGGGCGTCACCCGGGTGTTCGGCATGCAGGCGCTCTGGGGCGGCGTGAAGGCGCTGCTGAAGACCGGCGTCGTCGGACTCGTGCTCTGGTTCTCGGTGCAGGCGCTCGTCCCGTTCCTCATGACGAGCGGGTCGCTGCCGTTGACCGCGCTCCTGACCGAGGCCGGGAACGGTGCCGGGACCCTGCTCCGCGCCGCGATCGCCGCCGGACTCGTCCTCGCGGCCGCCGACGTGTTCGTCGTGATGCGCCGCAACCGCAAGAAGACGCGGATGACGAAGAAGGAGGTCAAGGACGAGAACAAGGCCTCCGACGGCGACCCGCACGTCAAGGGCCAGCGGCGCTCCCGCCAGCTCGCGATGAGCCGCAACCGGATGATCGGGGCGATCGCCACCGCCGACGTCGTCCTGACGAACCCGACGCACTTCGCCGTCGCGCTCCGGTACGAGCCGGGCAAGTCCGCGCCGAAGGTGGTCGCGAAGGGTGCCGGAGCCGTCGCGGACGTCATCCGCGCGAAGGCCGAGGAGGCCCGCGTGCCGATGGTCCGTGACGTCCCACTCACCCGCGCCCTGCACGCCGCGTGCGACATCGGCAGCGAGATCCCCGTCGACCTCTACACGCCCGTCGCCCGGGTCCTGTCGTTCGTGATGGCGCTCCGCACCCGCGGTGCCGCGTCCGGGACCCACACCGCGCCGAAGCCGACCACCGCCGACGAGGTCGCCGCGGTGATCGCGGCAGACCAACTGACCGGCGACTCCCTGCCCCGCCGCATCCGCGCCTCCCGGCCGGATGCCGACCCCGTGGCGGACGCGACCGCCGTCGTCAAGCCCCACGGCCGCCGCGCCGCCGCCCCTGAAGGAGCCCTCGCATGAACCGCAAGGACCTGCCCAAGCTCGCCGTCCCGATCGGCATCGTCGGCATCATCCTGCTGCTGATCATGCCGGTGCCGAGCTTCCTGCTCGACTTCCTGATCATCTGCAACATCCTGCTGGCGCTCGTGATCCTCCTCACGACGCTGTTCGTCAAGAAGCCGCTCGACTTCTCGGTGTTCCCGTCGCTGCTGCTCGTCGCGACGCTGTTCCGGCTCGGCCTCAACGTGGCCTCGACCCGCCTGGTGCTCGGGAAGGGGTTCGCCGGCGACGTCATCCAGGCGTTCGGGCACGTCGCGGTCTCCGGGTCCATCATCATCGGCTCGGTGATCTTCCTGATCCTCGTCGTGATCCAGTTCGTCGTCGTGACCAAGGGCGCCGAGCGCGTCGCCGAGGTCGGGGCGCGGTTCACGCTCGACGCGATGCCCGGCAAGCAGATGGCGATCGACGCCGACCTCAACGCGGGGCTCATCACCGACGTCGTCGCGAAGCAGCGGCGCGCGGACGTGTCCGCCGAGGCCGACTTCTACGGCGCGATGGACGGTGCGTCGAAGTTCGTCAAGGGCGACGCGATCGCCGGCATCCTGATCCTCGTCATCAACCTCGTCGGCGGGATCACGATCGGGATGCTCCAGAACGGGCTCTCGATCACCGACGCACTGTCGAAGTACGGCATCCTGACGATCGGTGACGGTCTCGTCACGCAGATCCCGGCGTTGCTCATGGCCGTGTCGACCGGCATGATCGTGACCCGCTCGAACGCCGACTCCGACATGGGGTCGTCTGCGGCCGGACAGCTGACGCAGTCGCGGAACGCGGTCCTCATCGCGGGTGTCGCCGCCTGCGGGATGGCGTTCATCCCCGGCATGCCGATCATCCCGTTCCTGCTCGTCGGCGGGGCGCTGCTGTTCACCGGCTACCGGCTCGGCCTCAGCGCGAAGGCGGACGCTGCCGCAGCGGCACGGGCGGAGCTCGCGGCGAAGGCGGCACCGTCCTCGGACGCCCCGGAGGACCTCATCGAGCAGATGCGGGTGCACGCCCTGGAGATCCTGCTCGCCCCGGACCTCGTCGACATGGTGTCCGGCGCGTCCGACGACCTGCTCGGCCGGGTCCGGGCCCTCCGCCGCAAGATCGCGATCGACATGGGCATCGTCGTCCCGCCGGTCCGCACGCGGGACAGCGTCGACCTGCCCCCGTCGACGTACTCGATCCGGATCGCCGGTGTCGAGGCCGGCCGCGGCACCGCCCCGGCGCGGAGCGTCCTGGCACTCGGTGACCAGCTCGACGGGCTGCCGGGGGACTCCACCACCGAGCCGGTGTTCGGCCTCGCCGGCAAGTGGGTCCCGGCGGAGCTCCGGCACTCCGCAGAGATGACCGGCGCGACCGTGATCGACCGGGTGTCGGTGCTCGTCACGCACCTGCAGGCGATCATCGGCGACAACGCCGCCCGCCTGCTCACCCGCGAGGACGTCAAGGTGCTCACCGAGGGGGTCAAACAGGTCAATCCCGCGGCGATCGAGGAGCTCGTCCCCGGCATGCTCTCGATGGCCGAGCTCCAGCGCGTGCTGCAGGGGCTGCTCGCCGAACGGGTCCCGATCAACGACCTCGGCCGGATCTGCGAGGCGCTGACGCTCCGTGCGAAGGTCTCGACCGACCCCGAGGGCCTCATCGAGACGGCGCGCGCGTCGCTCGGCCCCGCGCTCGCCGCCCGCCACCTCGACGACGGTGTGCTGCGTGTCATCATGGTGGACCCGGGCCTCGAGCAGTCGATGCTCGAGGGGCTCCGGCCGAGCGAGCAGGGCAGCCAGATCCTGCTCGACGCGCACCGCGTGGAGCAGGTGCTCGGGTCGCTCCGGGACGCGGTCGCCGCCGTCGAGGACCAGGGTCTCTCGGCCGTGCTCGTCTGCGCGCCGCAGCTCCGCCCCGCCATCCACCGGATGGTGTCCGCCCAGTCCAACGGCCTGCCGGTGCTCTCCTACCAGGAGGCCACCGCCGCGGGCTCCACCATCGAGACCGTGGGAGTGGTCCGTGCCGCCGACCCGATTGCAGCGTGAGGGTTCCTCCCTCGACGACCTCCGAGCGTCGATCCGGGAGGAGTTCGGCCCGGCGGCCCGCATCGTCGCAGCCGAGAAGGTGACGACCGGCGGACTCGGCGGTCTGTTCCGCAAGCACCACTACGAGGCGACCGTCGAGGTCCCGTCGCCCGGCGAGGTCCCGCTCGCGCGGATCGCGATCGCGTCGGACGTCCCGACACGCGTCGGGATCCTCGCCCTGCTCGAGGACGCCGAGGGGCGGGAGGCGACGATGACCGACGTGCCGAGCACCCGCGCGGCACATCGGGCCCGACGTGCCGCCGACCCCGCGGGACCGGCCGGATCGGCGGGATCGGCCGGCCCGGGCCTCGCGGCCGGGACGGGCGGACCGACCGCCGCGCCGGGCGGTCCGGACGAGGACCCGGTGCTCGCCTCGCGCTCGGACGCGTTCGCGTCGATCATGGACGACTTCACCTTCAACGGGCTCGCTCCGGACGTGCCGCTCGGCGAGGCGCTGGCCGGCGGCCCGGGTCCCGTCACCGGCGCGACCCCTCGGGGTGCGGCGGACGCGCGGGGTGCGGCGGACGCGCGGGGCGTGCTCGACCCGGCCACGGGCCTCCCGTCCGGTGCGGCCGACGCCGATCCACGCGCGGTCTTCGAGGCGCTGGCCGCGCCGTCGGCGCCCGTCCGGACGGGAGGCGCGGCACCGGTCGCGGGGGCCGGCTCACCTCCCGGTGCGGCCGGCCTCCCGGTCCCGCCCGCGGTGCTCCGAGCCGACGGCGACCTGGTGATCGTCGTCGGCCGGGCCCCGCTCGTCGGACCGGCACTGGCCTCACTCGCGGGTGCGAACGGCGTGATGCTCGTCGACGCACCGGATCGGCGCGCGGCGATCCTGGCGCGCGCCGCGGGCGTCCAGGGGGCGCACGCGGTCGCGACCGGCTTCGAGTGGACGCCGGACGCGGGGGAGCGGCTCGCCGGCATCGGAGCGGACCAGGTCTGGGTCGTCGTCGACGCCGGACGGAAGCACGACGACACCGCACGGGAGATCCGGGCGATCGCGGGAGCCGTGGCGATCGCGGGCCTGGTCGCCGTGGGCATGGACGAGACGTCGTCCCCGGAGACGGTCCACATGACTGGCCTGCCGGTCCTCGTGCTCGGTTAGCGCGGGCGGCGTGTCGGACGCATCCTCCCCACTAGGCTGGCGGGATGCTGGTGCTCACGCGGAAGGTCGGCGAGCGGATCCTCGTCGGTGACGACATCGTCATCACCGTGCTCGATTCCCGGGGCGACGGCGTGCGCATCGGCATCGACGCTCCGCGCGGGGTCAAGATCCAGCGTGAGGAAGTCGTCCGGGCCGTGGCCGAGGAGAACGCCAAGGCGGCGAAGCCCTCCGAGGACGCCGAGTCCCGCCTCCGGGCCGCGCTCGGTCTCGCTGGCGGGTCTGGGGCTGACCGGTCCGGGGCTGATGGGCCTGGGGCTGATGGGTCCAGGGCTGATGGGTCCGAGGCTGGCGGGTCTGGGGCCGGGGCCGCTGCCGAGCCGGGGTCGCACCAGTCCTGACGCTTCGCCGTCCCGTCGACCGGCGGGTTGGTGCGCCGCAGCTGCCCTAGCGCGTGAGCACGACCAGGGCACCGCACGCGCCGGCCCAGAGCAGGCTCGCGAGCGTGCCGATGATGAACCGTTCGCGTGCCTCCGCGCTGTCGAGCTCGGAGAACCGCCCGAGTCCCTTGACCGCGATCACGGCGGCGACGATCGACAGGTGCCCCAGGACGATCGCGGCGACGACGGCCAGCCGTTCCAGGTACCCGATCGCCGCACCGCCCCGGAGGACCTCGTGCCGGACGCCGAGCTCGTTCGTCCCGGTCGTCGGCGCGGCGAGGATGAGGATGCCCCCGTGCTCGCCGGGGCGGACGTCGCGTTGGGTCGCCAGGCGCAGGACGACCGTCGTCGCGGGACCGCCGCCGACGACCCCGAGCAGTGCCACCGCGAGCGCCATCGACGTCGCCCACGCGGCCGACGGCGCCGGGATCCCGACGTCGAACGCGACCGCGAGGCCGCCGAGCGCGATCGGCACGAGCCCGAGGAGTCCCGTCACGACGTTCGGCCGTCTGGCGGCCACGATCGCGACCGCGGCGGTCGCGAGCACGACCGCGAGACCGACGACCCAGACTCCGATCTGTGCACCGCTCATCGTCACCCCCTGTCCGCTGGCACGCTACCGGACGCCGCCGACGACGCGGGCTGGTCGGCGTCCGACGCGGGCTGGTCGGCGTCCGACCCGGGCTGCTCGCGGTCCGGGGTGGCCCGGTCATCGGCGTCGGCGGGACGATCGGCGTCCTCGAGCAGCCGGACGAGCGCTGCTCGCGCTGCGTCGTCGGCACGGAGTCCGGCAGCGATCGCCCGCTTGCTGACGGCCTGCGGCGAGATGCCGAGCCTCGCCGCCGCCGCCCGCTGCGTGCCGCCGTCCGCGAGCAGGTCGGCCAGCTCCCAGCCCTCCGGACTCCGGCGTGCGCGCTGTTGGAGCACGAGCACGACGAGCGGATCGACGTCGGCGCTGCTCCGGTGACGCCCGGGCGTGACGACCAGCGCGAACCGGTCCGGCCGTTCCTTCGCGGCGTCGACGGCCTCACGCGCCCGGAAGAACGCACTGCCGGACGCGGCCCTGGTCGCTGCCGGCAGGGGGCCGTCGACGTCGCCGATCCCGACGCCGATGCTCCATGCTCCGGAACGGGCGAGGAGCAGGACGACGTCGAGCGCCGCCCTGGGATCGGCGGTGAGCACCTGGAGTTCGTCCCCGGCCGTGCGGTCCGGGGGGAGCGCGAGACGGTCGCCGAGCGCGTCGGCGAGGGTCCGGACAGCAGCCTCGACGAGGTCCGGACCGTGGCGACTGTCGATCTGGTCGGCGGTGATGACGAACACGGGGCCTCCTCGTCCATCAACCCTACGCGGTTGATGAACCCGATATCAACCCCCGAGGGTTGTCAATGACGCGGCTTCTTCTCCGGCTCCGGCAACCGCCCCGCAGCACGCTCCGCGTCGAACCACGCGCGCGCCTCGTCCTGTCGCTCGGCCTCCGCGCCGGACGCGATCGCCGCCCGGACGTGGGCCTGCTCGTAGCCGAACGTCCGGACGAGGTCCGGGACGAGGGGACGCAGGCGACGCACGAGCCGGTCGATCGACGCCGAGACCGCCTGCCCACGCTGCATCGACAGCCGGCCGTGCACGAGGTGCCAGGCGAGGTGCTCCTCGACCAGGCCGAGGCCGAACAGGTCCCGGAGCCGCGTCAGCACCGTGCGCGTCGACTCGTCCGGGGCGTCGTCGAGCGCAGCGGTGAACGCCTCCCACTGCAGGAGCTCGGTGTGCGCCCGGGCGGCCTCGATGAGCTCGTGCTGGTTCTCGTTCGCGATGCGCGCCGCCGCGGCACGGTCCTTGCCGGCCGCGCGGATCCGCAGGCCGATCCCGGACACCATCGTCGACACCCGTTCGGCGAGCAGTGCGTGCTGCGTGTCCGGGTCCCGCAGGTCCCGGACCGCGTGCGCGACCGAGCCGCGGTCGGCGACGGTCTGCCCGATCGCCCGGAGACCGGAGGCGTCCGCGATCCGGGTCCCGACCTGCGCGGCGACGAACCGGGCGGTCGCTGCGGCGTCGCGCGGTGCCGCAGCCGCGAAGTCGGTGAGGAGCCGCTTGCCGACGAGCTGGAGGAGCACCGTGTTGTCACCCTCGAACGTCACGTAGACGTCGAGGTCGGACCGGAGCGCGGTGAGCCGGTTCTCGGCGAGGAACCCGGCGCCCCCGCACGCCTCGCGCGCCTCCTGGAGCGTGTCGAGCGCGGACCAGGTGGACAACGCCTTGTACCCGGCGGCGAGCGTCTCGAGTTCCTGGCGCCGTTCCGGGGTGTCCTCGCGGCCGCTGAACACGTCGTCGAACGTGCGGAGCAGCTGCTCGTGCGCGAACGACTGCGCGAACACGGTCGCCAGCCGGGGGATCAGTCGACGCTGGTGTCGGCCGTAGTCGAGCAGCACGCCCTCGTCCCCGCCGCCGGTCGGGAACTGCCGACGCTGCAAGGCGTACGTCAGTGCGATCTGCAGCGCGAGCTTCTGCGCGACGATCGCGGCGCCGTCGAGTGACACACGACCCTGCACGAGCGTGCCGAGCATGGTGAAGAACCGACGGCCGGGAGACGCGATCGGCGACGAGTACGACCCGTCCGCGTCGACCGACCCGTAGCGGTTCAGCAGGTTCGTGCGCGGCACCCGGACGTGGTCGAAGTGGAGCCGGCCGTTGTCGACGCCGTTGAGGCCGCCCTTGACCCCGTCGTCCTCGCCGCCGACCCCCGGCAGGAACGCGCCGGTGCCGTCGCGGAGCGGGACGTAGAAGGCGTGCACCCCGTGGTCCACGCCCCCGGTCACGAGCTGCGCGAAGACGACCGCGGCGGTCCCGTGCACGGCCGCGTTGCCGATGTAGTCCTTCCACGCACCGCGGAAGGGCGTGTGGATCTCGAACTCCTCGGTCGTCGGGTCGTAGGTCGCGGTCGTCGCGATGCTCTGCACGTCGGACCCGTGCCCGGTCTCGGTCATCGCGAAGCACCCGGGTACCGAGAAGTCGACGATCCCCGGCAGGAACTCGTCGTGGTTCGGGGTCGTGCCGAGGTGCAGCACGGCCGAGCCGAACAACCCCCACTGCACGCCGGCCTTGATCTGCAGCGACGGGTCGGCGGTCGTCAGCTCCTCGAACGCGGCGAGGTTCCCGCCGTGGTTCTCGGTCCCCCCGAACGCCGCCGGGAACGGCCGTTGGATCGCCCCGTGCTCGACGAGCAACCGGCACTGCTCGAGTGCACGAGCCCGGTGTTCCGCCGTGGTGAGACCGTCGATCCGATGCAACGCCGGGTCGAGCGTCAGCGCCCTCGAGGCCCGGCGGTCATCGGCCCAGCGCCCGAGCAGCATCGACGCGACGGCGTCGACGTCGAACCCGGCCGGCGGCTCGGCGGCACGTGTGCTCCGGGCGCTGGCCGGGCCTCCCGCCCGGAAGCGCGGATCGCGCCCGGTGTCCACGGGGCGGGTGGGTGCGGTGTCGACCATGTTGCGTCTCCTGAACGACGGTGTCCGAATCGGGACGTCGGCGCGACCCGGGCGCGCAGCCGACGCTCCTGATCGGACGGGAGGCGCGGTGCACGCTGTCCGGGCCAGGCTAGGCACGCGGGTGGTCGGGTGCACGGACGCGGTGCGCGTCCGACAACGCGGCCGGGTGTCGTCGTGGCCGTCGTCGGTGGAAACCTCCAACCGCGGCCGTCGTCGACCTCGGCGGGGTCGCGCATGTCGGGTGCTGGTCGATTGGCGCGGCCGTCGCGGTCCGGGCATCCTGGAGGGCATGTCGCGCACCACCAGCAGTCCGGATCCATCGGCAGCGGCGGAGGAGACGTCGGAGGGACGGACGTTCTTCGGGCAGCCGTTCGAACTCTCGACGCCGTTCGCCCTCGAGCTGTGGGAGCGGTTCTCGTTCTACGGCATGCAGGGCATCCTGCTCATCTACCTCTACCACTCGGTCACCCGGGGCGGCCTCGGGATCGACCAGGGCGTCGCCGTCGGGATCGGCGGTGCCTACGGCGGGTCGGTGTACCTGTTCACGATCCTCGGAGCATGGCTCGCGGACCGGCTCCTCGGGGCCGACCGGACCCTGCTCGGGAGTGCGGTGATCGTGATGTGCGGCCACATCGCGCTCGCGCTCGTCCCCGGCGTGGCCGGTGTCGGCGTCGGCCTCGTCCTCATCGCCCTCGGCTCGGGCGGCCTCAAGGCCACGGCGACGAGTGTCGTCGGGACGCTGTACTCCGAGCACGACACCCGCCGGGACGCCGGGTTCTCGCTCTACTACCTCGGCGTCAACCTCGGGGCGTTCGCCGGTCCGATCCTCACCGGTCTGCTGCAGAGCTCGCTCGGGTTCCACTACGGCTTCGGCATCGCCGCGGTCGGCATGGCGGCGGGGCTCGTGCAGTACGCCGTCCGTCGCCGCAAGCTCCCCGCCGCGGCCAAGGTCGTGCCGAACCCGCTCGAGCGACGGCGTTGGCCGCTCGTCGGGGGCATCGCCGTCGCCGGACTCGTCGTCGTCCTCGTCGCGGTGCTCTCCGGACTCCTCTCCGTCGCGACCCTGCCGCTCGTCGTCATCGTCGTGACGATCGTCGCGACGGTCGCCTACTTCGTCGTCATCCTCACGAGCGGCCTGTCGCCGGTCGATCGATCGCGGATCGTCGCGTTCATCCCGCTGTTCATCGCGAGCGCGGTGTTCTGGTCGCTGTACCAGCAGCAGTTCACCGTGCTCACCGTGTACTCCGACGAGCGGCTGGACCGGAGCCTCTTCGGGTGGGAGATGCCGGTGTCCTGGGTCCAGTCCATCAACCCGATCATGATCATCGTGCTGTCCGGGGTGTTCGCGGCCCTCTGGACCCGTCTCGGCGACCGGCAGCCGTCCACCCCCACCAAGTTCGCGCTCGGCACGGGTATCATGGGTGTCGCGTTCCTGCTGTTCCTCCCGTTCATCGGCACCGGGCGGAACGGCACGCCGCTCCTCGCCGTCGTCGGCATCCTGCTCGCGTTCACCATCGCGGAGCTCCTGCTCTCGCCGGTCGGCCTGTCGGTCGCGACGAAGCTCGCGCCGCGTCGGTTCCAGACCCAGATGGTCGCGCTGTTCTACCTGTCGGTGGCGCTCGGCACCGCGGCCACCGGCCAGCTCTCCAAGTACTACGACCCGAGTCACGAAGGTCCGTACTTCTCGGTGCTCGGGCTCGTCGCGGTCGCGGTCGGTGTCGCGCTGCTCGTGTTCGCGCGGCCCGTGCTCCGACTGATGCGCGGCGTACGCTGACACGTCGTCCGGGACAGCCGCGTACCGTGCGGACCATGAACGACATCACCCTCACCCAGGCGCAGCAGGTCGTCGCCGCGGCCCTCGCGAAGTCCGCCGATATCGGCACCGCCATGAACGTCGCGGTCGTCGACGCCGGTGGCAACCTCAAGGCGTTCGGCCGTGAGGACGGCGCGTGGCTCGGCAGCATCGACATCGCGGTGAAGAAGGCCCGGACGGCCCGGCTGTTCGACATGGAGTCCGGCGACATCGGCGCGCTGTCGCAGCCAGGCGGACCGCTGTTCAACATCGAGGTCTCGAACGGCGGCCTGATCAGCTTCCCGGGCGGCGTGCTGCTCGCGGTCGACGGCGAGACGGTGGGCGCCGTCGGGGTCAGCGGCAGCACGGTCGAGGACGACCGATCGTGCGCGTTGGCCGGAGCGGCCGCGCTCGGCTGATCGACGCCCCTCTGGCATCGATGGGTGCCGGCACCTGCGGTGTCGACCGGCCCGGTCGACCGTGGGGGCTCAGCGCCCGGCGGCGGCGTGCGCCGTCACCTCGGCGGCGGTGATCGACCGCAGGTGGATCGCGACGTCGTCGAGGTCCCCGCGGAAGTACGGTCCGCTCGCCCCGCCCCAGCCGTTGACGGTGTCGTACCCGATCCGCCACCAGCCGTCCAGGACCTGGCCGCGGTCGTTCGGGTCGGTGCCGACGAGGTCGCCGTCCAGGTACATCCGCATCCCCTCGCCCGCCGCGATCGTCGCCGCGACGTGGTGCCAACGACCGTCGGTCACGGGCTGGGGTGAGGAGATGATGCGCTGGACGCCGTTGAAGACACCGAAGCGGAGGTGGCCGTCGCCGCCGATGTACAGGTGGCGGTCGTAGCTCCGGGACGGCCGGGTCTGCCCCTCGCCGTAGCCGACGAGCTTGCCCTGGGCGGAGGTCGTCCGGAACCAGGTCTCGATCGTGAACGTGTCCGGCGCCGGGTGGGATCCGGGGTCCTCCCAGGTCGTGACGAGTGCGTTCGTGCCGTTGAACGATCCGTACGGGTTCGCGACGCAGGAGCCGTCGACCCGCACCGCGCCACCGCCGAGGAACGCCGTCATGGCACCGATCCCGTCGTTCCGGAGCTCCGAGCCGCTCGCCTCGCCGAACCCGGCATGGAACCACGGTTCGCCGAGTGGGTGCGCCATGCAGTCGAACCGGTCGGTCCCGAGGCGGTTGCCGTCGGACGAGGTCGATCCGGCCCACACGACGGTCGCGCCGGCGAGGGTGCTGACGGACGAGACGACGAGTGCGCCCGTCACGACGATGCCGACCATCGCCGCAGCACGACGCAGGCTCCGCGGACGCCGCGACGTGAGGTGCCCGGTCCGTGCTGCGGGGTCCGATTCCGGGCCGACGAGCCGGCGCGTGAGGGCGATGCCGGCGACGAGTCCGGTGGCGGCCAGCACGCCGAGCCCGACAGCGCCCCAGCGGTGTTCGTGCACCCAGACGGTGGGCAGACCGACGAGCGGCACTCGGAGGACGCCCACACCGTGGACCGAGGCGGTCCTGACGATCCGACCGTCTGGTCGCGGGTTCGCGTCCCCCTTGAGGCGGAGTCCGTCGTCGGTGACCTCGTGCACGCGGTGCAGGAGCAGCGTGTCGGCGTGGACGGGGTGGTCCACGAGCACGACCTGGCCCGTGCGGGCGTCGTCGCCGTCGACCGGCATGGACACGACCACGTCACCCACCTGGATCCGGGGGGACATCGATCCGGTGACGACGGTGGTCGGGATCCATCCGACGACGGCGGGGACGGCCGCCCAGAGGGCCAGGCACGCGACGGTGAGCGCGGTGGCTCGGAGGAGGACGACCAGTGCGACCACCGCGGCGGGGCCGGTCCGTCGTCGCAGGCGGGCTGTTCGGGTCATGACGGTCCTGTCTCGTCAGCGTGTTCTCGGGTGCGGTCGGTCGGTCGGCCGACCCGCGGTCATGCGGGTCGGCCGGTCAGCGGTTCAGGAGGCCCTGGTCTGGCCCTCCCACACGAGGTCGACCGCCGCGGAGCCGCCCTGCGCGGTGTTCGGCGCGTCCTCGGACAGCGCGTACCGGATGCGGTACGTCCGCTCGTCACCACCGGCGGGCACGGTCCACTGACCGATGCCGGACGCGTGGTCCGTCGCCTGCTCCGTCAGGTCGCTGAGGCTCCCGGTGAACGCGGTGCCGTCCTCGACGAAGCCGGTGCAGTCCGCGAACCCGCCTCCCGTCCCGTGGTCGACGGTGACGGCGAGGTGATCGGCGAGTGCTGCGGTGGTCGTGGCGTTCTGGGTGTACAGGCGGACGGTGTTCGTCAGCGACCCGGCGGACGTGACCGTGATGCACCGTTCGCCCGCGGAACCGGGCTGGAGGTCGCTCGCGTCGAACATGGCGGTGCCCTGGTCGTCGTCCGCGAGGGCGATCGAGCCGGCGGTCCAGGAGTTGCCGTCGTTCTCGGTGGTGGAGGTGAAGGCGGCGTAGGAGGCGGTCGAGACGATGATGCCGCTCGCGATGACCGCGACGGGCAGGGCGGACCACCGGGCGATGCGGCGCTGGCGGGGGGACAGGGTCGGGGTCATGGGTTCCTCATCGGAGTCGTGGAGGTGGACTCTTCGAGTATGACATGTGAAATACGAAAAGCCAAGCGCATGCGATGCGATCGCGGCGGGGGTCGGCCCGGGCGTCGCACGCTCGACGCGTGTCAGGGCCGAGGCAAGACACCCCGGTAGCATTGGGGGACTCGTTCCGAACGGAGGGCTCCCGTGCTCACAGTCATCGCAGTGGTCATCATCGGCATCGGCGTCATCGGCGGCGTCGGGACCTGCATGGCCTTCGGCGCCATGCTCAAGGGCGGGTACGAGGGCAAACAGTAGTCGCGGGCCGCGGACCGCAGACCGCGGACCGCAGACCGCTCAGGCGCGGACGATCTCCGTCACCGACGAATGGCCGGTGACCGGGTGCTTCCGCATCGCGAGGAGCCGCTCCATGCTCGGTTCCAGGGCGGTGACCTTGTCGAGCGGTGCACTGACCACGAGCTGGAAGCCGAGCCGGAGCCACGCCGCCACCGCGCGCCCGGCGAACTCGGAGTCCGCCTTGATGAACGCCTCGTCGAGGAACACCGGGGCGAACCGCGGACGCGGACGGGTCTCGTCACCGAGCTGGTAGCGGAGTGCCGCCCCGACGATGAACGCGACGAGCTCCTGGGTCTCGCCGCCGCTCTTGTCGCCGAGTGACGAGTACACGCCGAGGTCGTTCCCCGCGACGTCGTACCGGACGGCCGTGATCTGCATGTGTCGGCGGACGTCGAGCACGGCGTCCCGCAGCGACCCGGGACCGCGGGCGCCGGGCTGGTCCGGCCGGATGACGTCCATGAACCGCCGGAGCCGCCGGAAGCGTGTCTCGAGCGCGTCGTCCGAGGTCTCCGTGCCGACCGAGGCCGACAGCGACTTGAGCTCGCGCCGGAACGACGAGACGTCCTCGCGGGACACCCGACGGAGTGCGATCCGCAGCCGGTCGCGGTTCGCTCCGAACGGCAGCTCGCGGAGGATCTCGTTGACCGGTTCGAGCCGCTCCTCGATCTCGACGACGGCGCGGTCGAACGCCCCGGCGAGCGGCACGAGGTCCTCGCCGCTCCACTGGCTGAGCCGACGGCGCCACTCCGCGCGACGGGCGTGCAGGCCGGTGTCGACGATCTTCTCGAGGATCGCGACGTAGTCCGGGTAGGACGCCGGAGCGGTCCCGAGGTTCGGGTCGGGCCAGGCGTCCTGGTAGCGCTGGAAGGTCGTCACGAGCGCCGCGGTCGCCGCGGATGCGCCGTCGAGGGCACGGGCGAGGCGCTCTTCGAGCCGTCGCCGGAGACGTCTCGCAGCGTCGTCGAAGCCCTCGAGGTCCTCCGGGGCACCGATCTCCGAGAACGTCTCCTCGAGGATGCCGGCCTGGACGTCGTCGGGCCGCAGGTCGGACCGGTCGTCGAACCGTTCCAGGACCACCGCCGCCGCGTCCTGCCCGTCGACGAGCACGCCGTGTCGCTCCTCGAGCCGGGCGATGTCCGTCCGTGCCAGCGCGCGGGCGTCCGCGGACAGGTCGAGCTCGGACCGGAGCGCCGCGACCGAGGCTCGGAGGGTCCGGAGACCGTCGTCGGCGAAGAGGAGCGCCGTCTGCTCCTCCTCGAGGCGGGCGAGGTCGGCCGCGCCGCCGGCGACGTCGATCGCGGCCCAGTCCGTGTCCACGCGGTGCTGGTGCGCCGCCCGGCGCGCGTCGAGGTCGGACAGGTCCTGCGCGACCGCGGTGCGCCGCGCCTCCAGTCCGGCGATGTCGCGGCCGACCTCGGCGAGCTCGCGGTCCACGACGGCCAGGCGACCTTCGTTCGTGAAGCCGATGACGGCGGGCTGCCGGCGGTCGCCGTGGTGGCCGCGTCGACCGTCCCGCAGCTGGCCGGAAACCGTCACGCGTCGGCCGCCGCCACCGAGCGCGTCCGCGGTGTCGACGCACAGCGCGTCGACGCGGTCGGACTGCACGCGGTCGCGGACCCAGCTGCCGAACGGCGAGTCGCGGAACGCCAGCTTGCCGGACACCATCGACGGGTCGCCCGCGGCGTCGGAGAACGGGCGGAGGGGAACACCCTCGAACGCGATCCGGACCGGGATGCGGACGTCGTCGATCGCGGCGCTGAACGCGTCGAGGTGCGCCTCGTCGACGAGCAGGGTCCGGGCGACCGGCGCGAGGACGGACTCGATCGCGGACCGCCATCGGTCCTCGGACGGCAGGACGTCGAGGAGCTCGGCGACGAACGGGACGTCCGCCACGTCGAGTCCGGCGGCGTCCGCGAGGGCGACCCGCGCCTCGTGCAGCGGCAGTGGCATCGCACCCTGCCGGAGCTCGAGCGAGTTCCGTTCACGACGGAGTTCGCGCTCGCGGTCCAGCAGTGGGTACGACTCCCGGGACAGTGCGTCACGGCGGGCGTCGAGGGCGTCGCGCATGGTGTCGACGTCGGCGAGGAACGCCGCACTCGATGCCTGTGCCTCCGCGAACGCCGTCGCGTCGCCGGCCGTGCCGCCGACGGCGTCCAGCGCGGCCGTCCGTTCGTCGAAGACCGCACGGGCTCGACGCACCGCGCTGACGTCCGCGCCGGTCCGGGCGATCCGGTCCTCGAGCTGGTGCAGCGCGTTGCCGCCGTTCTCGCGGAG
Source organism: Curtobacterium phyllosphaerae (assembly GCF_049341865.1). Lineage (NCBI taxonomy): Bacteria > Bacillati > Actinomycetota > Actinomycetes > Micrococcales > Microbacteriaceae > Curtobacterium > Curtobacterium phyllosphaerae. The sequence goes on from NZ_JBMPIU010000003.1 coordinate 459,669, forward strand.
GCGGGCCTCGGCGTCCCGGAGCTGGACCTCGACGGCCGTGTGACGCGCGGACGCGGCCTCGAGCGCCGCGCGGGCGACGGTGCGCTCCCGGGCGTTCCTGGCGACCTCCGCGTCGAGCAGCGCACGCTTCCGGTCCGCGGTCCACCAGACGAGCGGCGCGTCGGTGGCCGGATCGAGCGCGCCGATGCCGTCGAGTGCCGCGGCCGCCGACCGGCTCCGCTCGATCTCCGCGTGCAGCTCCCGGATCGGCTCGAGGATCCGGACCTTGCGCTCCTCGGTGTCCATCGCCGTGGCGGCGTCGTCGAGCGCGGCGAAGTGGCCGAGGGCACGGTCGGCCGCGTCGTAGGTCCCGGGCGTCTCGAGCACCATCGACTTGTACAACGTGTCGACGGTCGGCATGTGCTGTCCGGCCTGGATCCGGGCGAGGAGCCGCATCGCCCGCCCGCCGCCACCGCTGTCCCCGATCCCGAGGCGCGTCTGCAGCGTGTAGGCGAGTTCGGTGTACGTGTCGCGGACGACGAGTCCCGGCACGTGTCCCGCGAGCTCGGCGTGGTGGAACCGCGTCGGGACGAACCGTTCGAGGCGTGCGAGGTCGAAGTCGTCGTCGACGGTCGCCATCGTCATCTGGATGTCGGCCACCCCGCGGGCCCGCTTCGGGACGACGTACGCCCGGAACACCGTGAAGCGGCGTTCGTCGTCGTTCCGGAACGTCACACCGACGGCACCCCAGGTCGCCTGGTCGTCGCCGCGCAGGTTGACGTCGCGGAGCATGCCGGTCTCCGCGTCGCGCCGGGAGTCCACCTTGCCCCGGAGGTAGGTCAGCAGGTTCCGCTGGTCGGCACTCCGGGCCCGGCCCGTCGTCGCGTCGTTCGAGGCGCCGTTGAACGGCACGTCGGACGGCATCATCACCGCGAGGTAGGCGTCCATCAGCGTCGACTTGCCGGTGCCGGACGCGCCGGAGACGAGCGTCGAGCCCTCGGCCAGGTCGATCCGGCGATGGCCGGAGAACCCGCCCCAGTTGACCACCTGCAGGCTCTCGGCACGCCACTGTGCGACCACGTCGATGAGCGCGAGGTCCTGGTCCGGGAACGTGTCCGTCATGCGTGGTCCTCCTCGAGCCCTTCGAGCGGGGCGTCCGTCGGGTCGTCGGCGACGTCGTCCTCGACCTCGTCGGTCGCCGACGACGGGGTCCCCGACGACCCTGCCGTCGGCGTCCGGGCCGACGGCGTCCGGGCCGACGCCGGGGCCGCCGACGTCTCGGTCGCCGACGTCTCGGTCGCCGACCGCAGCCAGTCGTCGAGTTCGTGCAACCGCTCGAGGGGGAGGAGCACCTCGAGCACGCTCGCGACGCGGAACCGGTCGGGGTCGGTCGTGCGGAGCAGCACCCGGGCGGTGACGAGCCGGTCGATGGCCTTCGCCACGCGGCCCTCGTCGCGGGTACGGTCCGTCGCGGTCACCGGTCGGAACCCGGCGACGTGCCCGAGGATCTCCGACCGGTCGACGACGACCTCGTCCGGCCCCGGGCGGGTGTCCGTGCGGAGTCGCATCCGCAGGTAGACCAGGACGAGGGTCTCCTCGCGCGTGTAGGCGGTGTCGTGGAGGAGCGTCGGGAACGGGCGACGGGTGCTCTCCGAGCGCGCCTGCCGCTTGAACGCGACCTCCCGGTCGGTGTCGAGGTGCAGCTCGAGGAACAGGTCGTTCAGCCGGGAGCGGAGCAGGTGCTCGGCCGCGAGGACGGTGCGCCACTCGGCGGGATGGGAGCGGGCGCTGACGTAGCGATGGCGGAGGAGGGCGACGAACGCGCGCCGTTCCGCGTCGCCGAGACGCCCCTCGTCCCCCTCGAAGAGCGCGAAGGTGGTGTCGGCGTCCTCCGTCCCGATCGCCTCCTCCGCGCCCACCGCGGTCGCGAGGAAGTCGACGTCGTCGGGTGCCAGGGCCGGACTCGACGGGTACTGCTCACTCATGAGGCTCCTCGGGGGTCTCGATCCACGCCGGGACCGGGATCGCGGGCATCTCGAACGCGATGGTGGTGCCGTCGGTGCGGACTGCCAGGTGGGTGGAGGCGGGGGAGTCGTCGAGGTCCGGGACCGCAGCCAGCAGGTGGGCGAGCCCGAACAGCTCCACCGGTCGGCGCTGTCCAGCGGGCAGGGCGTTGAACACCGCGTCCGTGGTGCGGGCGCCGTCCGCACGGGATGCCGTGCGGAGCGCGGTCCGCAGTTCGTCGAGCAGTGGTCCGCCGTGCCGTCGGAGGTCGTCGACCTCCACGGGCTCGAACGCGTCGAGGTCCTCGGGTTCGATCGGCGGTGGCACGGTCTCGGCGTCTGGGTCGTGGAGACGCTCCCGCAGGTGCTCGACGACGGCGGTGGGCGGCAACAGCTCCAGGTCGACCCTGGCCCGGGTGCTCGAGCCGTCCATCCACGTCGCGAGCCGTCGGTTGACGCTCCGGAGCGTGCGCTCGAGCTCGCGGTTCCGCACGACGTCGTGCGCGACGATCTGGTCACGGAGCGTCGCCGTGAGCTGCCGCCGTTGGACGAGGACGTCCTCGATGCCCTGCCGCAGGATCGCCACCGTGTTCCGGAAGGCACGTCGTTCCTGCGCCGTCAACGACCTGGCGAACGGGTGTTCGAGGATCGTGGCGATGTCCTCGCGGAGCCGGAGCAGCAGGGCGTCGTCCCGGAGCAGCTCGAACGCGCCCTCGAATGCCCGGCCCTCCGGGGTCGACTCCATGAGCGAGTCGGTCCGCGCGAGGTAGTCGTCGAGGATCTCGCCGATGGGACGGCGTTCCTGCCGGAAGTCCTCGACGATCTCCCGGTGCATCGTCGACACGGCTTCCTCGACGCGCTTGAAGTCGCTCGGGAGCTGCCGGATCAGGTCGATGAGGTTCGCGTAGCCGTCGCGCATCCGGGACTCGTCGACCGAGACGACGTCACCGCCCGCGGCGATCCGCTCGCGCTCGGCCCGGAGCTCGGCGATCTGCGCGTCGAGCCGACGGAGGTGTCCGGCTCGGTCGGGGTCGGCTCGGTCCGCCCAGCGGTGCACGGCGTCGACGATCATCGTGAGCCGGGACTCGCTGAGGAGGGCCCGGTCGGCCGACAGTGCGTCGACGAGGCTGAGCGCTTCGAGCGCGTGCGACGTCAGCGAGTACTGCTCGTCGCCGTCGGGGGAGTTCGAGCGCACGAGCCACTGCGCGTGCACCCACTCGCGGCAGAGCGAGCGCCCGGTCGGGCGGTCCTCGTCGTCGCGGTCGGCACCCGGCACGCGCGCGCCGGTCTGCTCGAGTCGCGCGACGTGTTCCTCGACCTGCAGGTGCATGCGTTCCGCGGGGACGTACTGGACGTCGCGGTCGAACACGGTGCGGAAGACCGTGATCACCGCGGCGGAGGTCGGGCGGGACATCAGCCGGAGCGTCGGACGGTCGAGCACGGCGCGGACGCGGGCGTACTCGCGGTCGACGTCGGTCATCCGCGGCTCCGGAGCCGCGTGATCGTGCGCTGGGTCCCCGTGCGCCCGGTCCCCGTGCGCTCGGTCCCCGTGAGCTCGGTCCCCGTGAGCTCAGGGCACAGCATGGGCCGGATGATGGGAACTGACATGAGGGTGGGCGATACCAGACTCGAACTGATGACCTCTTCGGTGTGAACGAAGCGCGCTACCAACTGCGCCAATCGCCCCTCCGCGGCGAACCGCGCTCGTCGATAGTAGTGGATATCCGCGGGGAGTCCTATTCGGCACGCGTCGCGCGTGGCGTGGCAGGCGAACGAGCGCGGACACGCCCGGATGACGCGGATCGCGGACCCGCCCCAGGCCCGGAATTCCGGGGTTCGCGTCCGTTCGTGACGCTCATCGCGCTCGGCCGTTTTGGCATTGGGCCTCGGGGTCGGATACAGTTGCGTCAGTCGCAGCGATGCGGCGAGCAACGAGAACCGGACAGCGTCATCGTCGGGTTCCCGTGCGGATGTGGCGCAGTGGTAGCGCATCACCTTGCCAAGGTGAGGGTCGCGAGTTCGAATCTCGTCATCCGCTCGAGTGCTGGTGTTCCTCGTGGACACCGGATCTCACCAGAGAGGTACCCCACCGATCGGGTGCACCTGATCACGGTGGGGTGGCCGAGAGGCGAGGCAGCGGCCTGCAAAGCCGTACACGCGGGTTCGAATCCCGTCCCCACCTCCACACCACGTCAGTGGTACTTCATCTGGGCGATTGGCGCAGCGGTAGCGCGCTTCCCTGACACGGAAGAGGTCACTGGTTCGATCCCAGTATCGCCCACCACGGAAACCCCCGGCCCCGGCCGGGGGTTTCGTCGTCCGAGGCCCCTGCGGATCCGGTCGATCGTCTATCCTGGTGGCGCACAGCGTGTATCTACCGGCTGTCGAGCACCACTCGGCGGACAACGGCGGCACCCCGACTCCGGTCGGACCGCCCGGGTCCGGCCCAGAAGGCACCGACACATGCTCCAGGCCCGTTCCTCCGGCCCCTCCCTGGTCACGACCGCCGGCCGGTTCTACTTCCCCGTGGCGTTCGTCGCCCGGCTCCCGTTCGCGATGATGGTCGTCGGCGTGCTGACCCTCGTGGTCGCCGCTCGCGGATCACTCTCCCTCGGCGGGGTCAACTCGGCGTCCGTCGGCATCGGGTCGGCGCTCTTCGGCTCCTTGCTCGGCGCCGCCGCGGACCGGTTCGGGCAGCGTCGGGTCCTCGTCCCGGTCGGGGTCGTGAACGGCACGTTCCTCGCGTTCTTCCCGCTCGTGGTGCAGAGCGACGCCCCGGACCTCGCGGTGCTGACGATGTCGTTCCTGATCGGTGCGTCGGCCCCCCAGGTCGCGCCGATGTCCCGGACGCGGCTCGTGGCGATCATCCGGCAACGGATCGCTCCGGAACGCCGTGCGCGGATGCTGAGCGGGACGATGGCGTACGAGTCGGCCGCCGACGAGACGGTGTTCATCATCGGCCCGTTCCTGGTCGGGGTGCTCGCGAGTGCCATCGCGCCGTGGGTGGCCGTCGCCGGGGCGTCGGTCCTCACGTTCGTGTTCGTCACCGCGTTCGCCCTGCACCCGACCGGCCGCCTCGCGGTCGCCCACGACCGCGAGGCCGTGCAGGCTCCGGCGCGCGAGCTCGTCCGGCTGCGGCTCGTGACCGTCGTCGTCGGCATCCTCGGCATCGGCCTGTTCTTCGGGGCGACGCTCACCGCACTGACGGCCTTCATGACGGAGCACGGCGGTGCGTCGCGAGCCGGGCTGCTCTACGGGCTGATGGGGATCGGCTCGGCGGCGTTCGCGCTCGGCTCAGCGGCGTTCCCGGCCCGGTTCACCCTCGCGTGGCGGTGGCTGGTCTTCGGGTGCGTGCTGCTCGGCGGGTCGATCGCGTTCGCGTCGTCGTCGTCCGTCGTCGCCGTCGCGATCGTCCTCGTCGTGATGGGGGTCGGCATCGGACCGACGCTCGTCGCGCAGTACAGTCTCGGCGCGGAGCGAGCCCCGATCGGCCGCTCGGCGACCACCATGGCGATGCTCGGGTCCGCGGTGATCGTGGGGCAGTCGATCGCGTCGGCGCTGGTCGGCGAGGTCGGACAGCGGCTCGGGACGTCGGCGGCGATGTCCGTGTCGGCGATGGCGGCTGCGGTCGTGGTGGTCGCGGCCATCGGCAACCTGGTCATCGCGACGGTCGACAGGGGTGCTCGCGGGCACGATCATCAGTGACTCAGCGTCATGACGAGGGACGCCGCGCGGCGTCCGTCTGCGGGGATGCGACGGACGGGAGACGCGGAACCAGTTGGTCCCGCGCCTCCCGTCCGGGAGGCGGCCGCGTCCGGCATGCGGCCGCGCGCGGTGCTCAGTCCTGGTCGCGGTCCTTGTGGCGCGGCTTGCGCGCCGGACGGTCGTCGCGCCGGTCGGCATCGCGCGGCGCGTCGTTCCGACGGTCGACGTACCGGTCGTCGCGCGGCGGGCGGCGGTCGGCGCCGGCGCTCCGACGGGGGCCGCTGTCCGGGCGGATCTCGATGAGCTTGCCCGAGATGCGGGTGTCGCGGAGCCGGTCGAGGACGTCGGCGGACAGGTCGGCGCTCAGCTCGACGATCGAGAAGTCCGGCTGGATCCGGATCTGACCGAAGTCGTCGCGGCTGAGACCGCCTTCGTTCGCGAGCGCCCCGACGATCTGCCGCGGTTCGACCCGGTGCCGTCGCCCGACCTCGATCCGGTACGCGGACATCTGCCCGCCCGACCGCGGTCGGCGTTCCGGACGACCGCCGGTCTGGTCGTCGCGGTCGAAGACGCGGGGCCCGCGAGCGTCCTGCGCCTGCCGCTTGCGCTCCTCGGCCGGGTCGAGGAGGAGCGGCTCGTCACCCTGCGCGACGACCGCGAGCGCTGCGGCGACGTCGCTCTCCGGGACGTCGTGGTGCTCGACGTAGTGCCCGATGATGTCGCGGAACCCGCTGATCCGGTCCTGCTGCTCCAGCGCGGCGGTGATCGCGTCGTCGAACCGGGTGAGGCGCGTGACGTTGACGTCCTCCACGGTCGGGAGCTGCATCTGCGTCAATGGCTGCCGGGTGGCCTTCTCGATGGCGCCGAGCAGGCGACGCTCACGGGGGGTCACGAAGCTGATCGCCGCACCGCTCCGACCGGCGCGACCCGTGCGGCCGATGCGGTGCACGTAGGACTCGGTGTCGATCGGGATGTCGTAGTTCACGACGTGGCTGATGCGGTCGACGTCGAGACCGCGGGCGGCGACGTCGGTCGCCACCAGGATGTCGAGCTTGCCGGACTTCAGCTGGTTCACGGTCCGCTCGCGCTGGACCTGTGCGACGTCGCCGCTGATCGCCGCGGCGGAGTACCCGCGGGCGCGGAGCTTCTCGGCGAGGGTCTCGGTCTCGCTCTTCGTGCGGACGAACACGATCATGCCCTCGAAGTTCTCGACCTCGAGGATGCGGGTGAGCGCGTCGACCTTCTGCGGGTAGGACACCATGAGGTAGCGCTGCGTGGTGTTCGCCGAGGTCGTGGTCTTCTGCTTGACCGTGATCTCCTCGGGGTCCCGTAGGTACTGCTTGGAGATGCGACGGATCTGGGCGGGCATCGTCGCCGAGAACAGCGCGACCTGCTTGTCGTCCGGGGTCTCCGCGAGGATCGTCTCGACGTCCTCCGCGAAGCCCATCTTGAGCATCTCGTCGGCCTCGTCGAGCACGAGGTACTTGAGCTCCGACAGGTCGAGGGTGCCCTTGGCGATGTGGTCCATGATGCGCCCCGGGGTGCCGACGACGACGTGCACGCCCCGTCGGAGTGCCGAGAGCTGGACGCCGTACGCCTGCCCGCCGTAGACGGGGAGGACGTGCACGCCCTTGATGTGCGAGGCGTACTGCTCGAACGCCTCGCACACCTGGAGCGCGAGTTCGCGGGTGGGGGAGAGCACCAGGGCCTGCGGCTGCTTCTGCGAGACGTCGAGTCGGGACAGGACGGGCAGCGCGAACGCCGCGGTCTTGCCGGTGCCGGTCTGGGCGAGCCCGACGACGTCGCGGCCCGCCAAGAGCGTCGGGATGGTCGCGGCCTGGATGGCCGACGGGGTCTCGTAGCCGATGTCCTTGACGGCCTTGAGGACGGCGTCACTCAGCCCGAGGTCGGAGAAGGTGGTCACGGGGGCGGTGTCGGCCTCGTCCGTGGTCGCCTCGGTTCGGGCGTTCGTGTCGGTGCTCATGCTAGAACGGTACTGGGTGCGGGCTGTTCCCGCGTGCCGCCTGCCCGGTGACCGCTGTGCTGCTGCTCTCCCGGACGACGAGCCGGTGCGGCGCGATGACCACGGTGCCGGCGTCTGCGGGCGGCGCTCCTGCCGCTCCCCGGTCGATGCGGTCGATGGCCAGGTCGAGCGCGGCGCGGGCGATCGCCGACTTGTCCGGACTGATGCTCGTGAGCGACGGCGTGCTGAACCGACCGTCCTCGACGTCGTCGAACCCGACGAGTGCGACGTCCTCCGGCACGGACACCCCGCGCGTCAGGAGGGTCCGGAGGGCGCCGAGCGCGAGCGGGTCCGAGAAGCAGAACACCGCGTCCGGCGGGTCCGAACGGTCGAGGAGCCGCGCCATCGCCGCCGCGCCGTCGGCCCGACGGAAGCCCGGCACGTGCTCGACCAGGCCGTCGTCGACGACGCGACCCGATGCCTCCAGGCCGTCCCGGTACCCGTCGAGACGCAGCGAGCTCGCGCCCGGTCCGGCCGGCTCGCCGGGGCGGCCGATCGCGCCGATCGCGGCGATCCGGCGCCGTCCGGTGGCGACGAGGTGCTCGACGGCCTGTCGCGCGGCGAGCCGGTTGTCGATCATGACGTGGTCGCGACCGGCGAGCACGTGCTCGCCGAGGAACACGAGCGGTCGGTCGGGGCCGACGGCCGTGAGGTCCTCGTCGCGGAGGGCGAGGGCGCCGACGATCAACCCGTCGAACACGGCGCCGGGACCGAGCCGGTCGATGAGTCGCCGTTCCCGTGCCAGGTCGCCGTCGGTCTGGTCGATCACCACCGTGACCCCGCGGCGATCGCCCTCCTCGACGAACGCGCGGGTGAGTTCGGCGAAGTAGGGGGTGTCGAGGTCCGGCAGCACGAGGCCGAGCAGTCCGGAGCGCCCGCGCTTCAGGTTGCGCGCGAGCTCGCTCGGGCGGTAGCCGAGCTCGTCGATGGCGCGGAGCACCCTGGCGCGGGTGTCGTCGGCGACGTAGCGGTGCCCGTTCACGACGTTGCTCACGGTGCGGAGGGAGACCCCCGCCGCCTCCGCCACCGCGCGTCGTGTCGTCATGCCGACACCGTACCGGCCGTGGCACGGCGGTGCCGCGGTGTCGGCGACCCGAGACCCGTCGCAGGGTCGGGGTGCCGCCGAGGCTCCGCGTTGTCTCAGCCCCGGCGGTCGACTCGCAGGCGCGCCCCCGTGTCGTCATCGTCCCGACCCAGGACCACGCCGGACGGTGGCCGTCATGCCCCCCGCGACCGATCCCCGTCCGTCCCTCGCCCGGTGGGGGCACGAACCCGTCTGGGCGCGATCGGTCCTCGTCGGGGTCCTCGTCGCCTTCGCAGTGCTGGCGAGCTGGAACCTCGCCAGGGGTGGTGACTCGGCCTTCTACGAGGCGTCCGCACGGTCGATGTCCGAGTCGTGGCGGGCGCTCGCGTTCGGGAGCTTCGACCCGGCGGCCACCGTCACGCTCGACAAGCTGAGCGGCTTCGCGGTGCCGCAGGCGCTCAGCATGCGCGTGTTCGGCGCCTCGACGTCCGCGGTGGCGCTCCCGCAGGTGATCGAGGGCGTCCTGACGGTCTGGGCATGTTCGCTCATCGGACTCCGGTGGGGTGGACGGGGTGTGGGCCTCACCGCGGCCGTCGCTGCGGCGAGCACCCCGATCTTCGTGTCGATGTTCGGGCACCCCATGGAGGACGGGATGCTCACGATGGCGCTCGCGCTGGCGCTCCTCAGCTGGCAGCGTGCCGTGCTCACCGGGCGGTGGTGGCCGCTCCTGGTCGCTGCCGTGTTCGTCGGCGTCGGGTTCCAGGCGAAGATGATGCAGGCCTGGCTCGTGCTCCCCGCGCTCGTCCTCGGGACCGTGGTCCAGGCGCTGACGTCCCGGTCGGCGAACTCGCGCGGGCGCGGGCGCGGGCGCGGGCGGGTCGGCGTCGCGCTCGGGCGCGGCGTCCTGGTGGGGGCGGCGTCCGTCGCCGCGTCGCTCGCGTGGGTCCTCGCCGTCCTCGCGGTGCCGTCGGCCGACCGACCCTACGTCGACGGCTCCACGGACGACAGCGTCGTCGCCATGGTGTTCGGGTACAACGGGGTCGACCGGATCCTCCCCGGCGCGTTCCCCGGGGCGGTCGGGAGCCGCTCGGCCGGCGCGGGGCCGGTGCACGCGCACGGCGTCGGGTCCGTCGTGCGGGTCATCGCAGGAGGGGGAGCGCACGGCGGTCCCGCCGCGTCCCACGGTCTGCTGACGCTGTTCGGGACCGAGTACGCGTCCCAGGTCGGCTGGCTCTGGCCGATCGCGGTGTTCGCGGTCGTCGCCGGCGTGCTCCGGTGGCGCGGACGTCGACGAGCGGACGCGTCCGAGCCGGTCCCGGTGATGCTCCTCGTCCTCGTGGTGTGGCTGCTGACGGCGGCGGCGGTGCTCTCGGTGGCACGGATCCCGCACACCGCCTACGTCGCTGCCGTCGGCGTCCAGTTGTGCCTGCTCGCGGCGTCCGGGTGGCGCGAGGCCGTGCTGGTGCTGCGCGACGGTCGGCGGTGGGCGCGGGGCGCGGTCGTCGGCGTGCTCGTCCTGCAGGCGGCGTGGGCCCTGGTGCTGGCGTTCGACGCGCACACACCATCGGTCCTCGCGGTGCCGGTCACGATCGTCGTCGTCGCCGCGGTGGCGACCGCGGGAGTCGTCGCCGCGCGCACCCCGGCCGCCCGCACCCCGGCCGCCCGAACCCGGGGCGCCCGGTGGACCGCGGTCGGGAGGAGGCCGGTGCTCGCCCTCGCGGTCGGGGCCGTCGTGCTCGCCGGACCGATCGGGTTCTCCCTGCAGGCGCTCGACGCCGCACGCGACGGCAGCGGTGGGGACGCGTCGGTCGGCGTCCTCGCACGGTACGGGCCTGCGCCTGCGACCACGTTCCGGGTCTCGAGGCCGGACGTCTGGGGCGGCTCGGCACCGATGCGGTCGAGCGTGGCCGCGCTCGTGGCGACGGCGCGCCGGGAGGGGGACGGCGTCGACGGCCGTCCGCTGTTCATCACCGACTCGTGGCAGGTGTCGGCCGCGGTCATCGACGCGACCGGGGACAGCGTCCTCACCGACGGCGGCTTCTCCGGGCAGGTGCCGGTGTTCACCGAGTCGGCGGTCCGGGCGGCGGTCGCGGCCGGCGTGCACATCGTCGTCACCGGCCCGGCCCGGTCCGGCGACGATCCGGTCCGCCGGTTCGTCGCGGATGCGGACTGCACCGTCGTGGGCCGCACGTCGCTCGGCGACACCGGTCCCGGACCCGTGCGCCGGGTGCCGGGCGCGGCCGCCGGTCGGGCGTCCGGAGCCGCACGACGGCCGGCGGACACCGTCTGGCGGTGCGGCTGACCGTCCCGACACACCCGGGCGGCCACCGGACGGGAGGCGCGGGTCGCGACCCGGCCGCGCCTCCCGTCCGTCCCGCGGTCGCCCCGGCGACGTGACGGTCCTTGCGTCCGGGCGCACCCGTCGGTACCGTCGTCGGACGCGGTCCGTGCATCGATGCACGGCCACCGGAACTCGACGAGGACGCGATGACGCAGACCACCCCGACCACCACCGTCCCGAAGCCGGAGCACCCGCGCCCGCAGCTCGTCCGCCCCGACTGGCTGACGCTCAACGGGACCTGGCAGTTCGAGATCGACCGCGGCGACTCCGGTCTCGAGCGCGGGCTCCGAACGCGCGAGCTCGAAGGGCAGATCCTCGTGCCCTTCGCGCCGGAGTCGACGGCCTCGGGCATCGGCGACACCGACTTCATGCGCGCCGTCTGGTACCGGCGCACCGTCCGGATCCCGGCGGACTGGGCCGGACGCGACGTCCTCCTGCACTTCGGCGCGGTGGACCACGACGCCACGGTCTGGGTCGACGACGTCGAGGTCGCCCGGCACCGGGGTGGCTTCAGTTCGTTCACCGCCTCGCTCGCGGGCGTCGTGACCCCCGGCACGGAGGCGACCATCGTCGTCCGGGCGCGGGACACCCCGACCGAGCCGCAGGCGCGCGGCAAGCAGGCGACCTGGTTCGACAACACCGGCTGCAACTACACGCGCACGACCGGCATCTGGCAGACCGTCTGGCTCGAGCCGGTCCCGAGGGCCCACATCCGCTCGCTCGACGTCGTGCCGCAGCGTGCCGACGCCAGCTTCCTGGTGACGGCGGACCTCTCGCACCGCACCGCGGGCCTCCAGGTGGAGGCGACGCTGTCCGACGGGGCCGGCGAGGTGGTGACCCGCCGGATCGCGGCGGACGACCTCGCACCGCGCATGACGCTCACGATCCCCGAGGACCGGGTGCGCCTCTGGTCACCGGCCGACCCGCACCTCTACGACCTGACGGTGCGGCTGGTCGACCCGGCCGACCCCGGTGCGTCCGTGGACGAGGTCGTGTCCTACGCCGGCCTCCGCTCGGTCGCGATCGACGGCAACCGCGTCCTCATCAACGGCGAGCCCGTGTTCCAGCGCCTCGTCCTCGACCAGGGGTACTGGCCGGACACGTTGATGACCGCACCCGACGACGCCGCGCTCCAGCGGGACATCGAGCTGTCGATGGCGGCGGGGTTCAACGGTGCGCGCCTCCACCAGAAGGTGTTCGAGGAGCGGTTCTACCACCACGCCGACCGGATGGGGTACCTGGTCTGGGGCGAGTTCGGCGACTGGGGCGTCTCCGGTCGTGGACCCGTCGGGCACAACCAGGAGCCGACGGCGTCGTTCGTCACCGAGTGGCTCGAGGTGCTGCGTCGCGACCGCAACCACCCGTCGATCATCGGCTGGTGCCCCCTGAACGAGACCCACCAGGCGCTCCACGACCGCATCACGCAGCTCGACGACGTGACGCTCGGCATGTACCTCGCGACGAAGGCCGCCGACCCGACCCGCCCGGTGATCGACGCGTCCGGGTACTCGCACCGGGTGCGGGACGTCGACGTCTACGACTCGCACTCGTACGAGCAGGACCCCGCGGCGTTCCGGGTCGAGCAGGCGGGGCTCGCGGACGGTCGGCCGTACACGAACGAGGAGCACTTCCCGACCGAGGAGCGCGCCAACCCGATCTCGTACCCGTACGTCGGGCAGCCGTACTTCGTGTCCGAGTACGGCGGCATCTGGTGGAACGCCGCGCGGGCGCAGGAGGAGTCGGACGACCCGGACCGCGAGACGTCGTGGGGCTACGGCCAGCGGGTCGCCGGGGTCGAGGACTGGCACGAGCGGTTCGAGGGCCTGACGCGCGTGCTGCTCGAGAACCCGGACATGTTCGGCTACTGCTACACGCAGCTGACCGACGTGTTCCAGGAGGAGAACGGCATCTACGACTTCGACCGGAACCCGAAGTTCGACCTGGAGCGCATCCGCGCCGTGCAGGTCACCCCGGCCGCCTACGAGCAGCGCGACTGACGCGGTCCGGACGCGCTCAGCTCCGCGAGCGCGTCCGGACGGCGTCGACCAGCGCGGCGCCGAGCGCGACGATCGCGGCGACCAGCAGGACGACCCCGACCGTCGCCGTGCCCACCGCGCCCCGCGGCTCGGGCTGCGGCATCGCGAGGTACACGAGCGCGAGCACGCCGAACCCGGCGCCGACCGCGCCGAGGAGCACCTGTCGGACGAGTCCCACGAGCAGCCGACGGTCGCGTCGGTCCGCGAGCAGCCGCACGTTGACGGAGAGGTTCCCGGACTCGAGCGCCTCGCCGATCCGGTCGATCCGCCGCGGCAGGCGACGGATCCCGGGCAGCACGCCGAGGACCTCGCGGAGCACGAGCTCGCGGACGTTGCGGACCGTGAGCTGGTCGCCCGCCTGCTCCCCGGCGAGCGCCTTCGACTCCTCGAGCAGGTCGAACCCCGGCACCACGGAGCGGAGCGTGCCGTCGAGGATCGCGAACGCGCGACCTGCTGCGACGAAGTCCGCGGGCACCGCCATGCCGTACTGCGCGAAGACCTCGACCGCGGCGTCGACCGTGTCGATGCCGACCCGTGATCCCGGGCCGAGCTGGTAGGTCACGAACGTCGCGAGGTCTCGGCGGAATGCGGGTTCCTGGTTCTGGTCCGAGAGCGGCGCCATCGTGAGCACCGCGTCGGCGATGCGCCGGGTGTCGGCCTGCAGGTAGGCGATGAGCAGTTCCTGCACGGTCTCGCGGAGGCTCAGGTCGAGTCGACCGACGGACCCGAAGTCCACCAGGGCCGGACGGCCGTCGTCGGCGAGCAGGATGTTGCCCGGGTGCAGGTCGGCGTGGAAGACCCCGTCGAACACCACCTGGCGGATGAACGCCCGGAGGACGGTCCGCATCGTCCCCTCGAGGTCGGCGGGCGCGGTGCCGTGCTGTCGGACGGCGCTGAGGGTCTCGCCCTCGACGTACTCCATCACGAGCACCCGGCCGGTGGAGAGCGATCCGTGCAGTTCGGGGAGGCGGAGCTCGGACGCGCGTGGGCTCCGCGCCTGGGTCGCCCGGAGCGCCGCGAGGTTGATCGCCTCGAGCCGGAAGTCCACCTGGCGGACGAGGTCGTCGGCGTACTGCTCGGCGACGTCCTCGACGCCGAGTCGGCGGGCCTGCGGGGAGGTCCTGGCGAGGAACTTCGTGACCCGCAGCGCGATGTCGACGTCGCGCTTGACGACCGCCACGATGCCCGGACGCTGGATCTTCACCGCGACGGACCGGCCGTCCGGGAGCGTCGCGCGGTGGACCTGGGCGATCGACGCCGCGGCCACGGGCTCGGCGTCGAAGGACGCGAACACCTCGACGATGGGTGCGCCGAGATCGGTGACGAGGAGTGCTTCGACCGACTCCCACGGCGCCGGGGCCACGTTCCGCTGCAGGTGCGCGAGGGCCGCCATCCACTCGTCGGGGAGCAGGTCGTCCCGCGTCGAGAGCAGCTGCCCCATCTTGACGAAGGCGCCGCCGGCTTCCTCGAGCGCCCGTCGGAGGCCTTCCGCCTGTCGGCGGCGGAGATCGCTCGTCGCGGGGTCGCGCGAGAAGTCCAACCGGCGGAACGGCAGGAGCCCGTGGCGGCGGGCGATCCGGACGAGCTCTGCGAAGCGGCGACCGCGGTCGAGGATCGTCCCCGTCCCCGGTGCGTCGTCGCCGGCGACGATGTCGCCGATCTTCGGGAGGGAGGCAGCACGCGCGGGGGACACCTCGTCATCCTCGTCCTGATCGCCGGGAGGGGGCTGGGCTGTACCCCGGAATGGCGGCACTCGCAGTGGGGGATGCCGCAGGGAAACCCAGATGGTGTGCTGGTTCCCCAGGGAGAACGTTCGGCGCAGCACGAACCGCGCAGGGGTGCGTGGGGTACAGGGAGAACGAAGTGTCGGTGGTTCGCGTTCGCAGGATCGGACTGGTCGTCGCCCCGCTCGTCGTGGGTGCAGCGCTCCTCGGTGTGTCCGTGCAGCCCGGTCCGGCGACGGCCGACATCACCGCCGACGGGCTCGTCCGTGCGGACCCGGTGTGGGCGCCGATCACCGGCGGGAGCGGCACACCGACCACCGCGCCGTCGCCGACCCCGACCTCCGGCGGGGGTCCGACTCCGAGTCCGTCGCCGACCGCGCCGCCCACCGCCGCGCCGCCCACCGCTGCGCCGGCGAACGGTTCGTCGTCCGCGACGGCGATGCCCGTCGGGAACGTGGTCGCGAACGGACGGACGTGGGTGCAGTCGTACGCCGAGGACTTCACGAGGGACGCCCCGCTCGGCACCGTCCTCGCGAAGTACCCCGCGATCCAGGCCTACGACGGGCAGCGCGACACGAGCGGGCAGGGTCTGTACGCACCGAACAAGGTGCTCAGCGTGTCCGACGGCAGTCTCGACTTCTGGATGCACTCCGAGAACAACCAACCGCTCGTCGCGACGATCATGCCCGACGGGTACGCGCCGCACACCACCGGCCGGGTGTCGATCCGCTACCGCACCGACACCGTCCGGGGCTACAAGTTCGTCGGGATGTTCTGGCCGTCGAGCGACAGCTGGAACGACGGCGAGATCGACTGGCCGGAGGGCGACCTCGGCGGCCGGGTCCGTCCGGTCAGCGCGGTGCCCGGCAGCTACAACGCTGCCACCGGGAACATGACGTTCATGCCGTCCACCCAGCAGTTCGCGGCCACGACGCAGTCCGACTGGCACATCGCGACGACCGAGTGGGACAAGACCGCGGTCCGGTTCTACTGGGACGGAGCGCTCGTCGCGTCGGTCTCGAACGCGGTCCCGACGAAGGCGATGCGCGTGACGCTCCAGGCCGAGACCTTCATCGGCGAGGGCACGGTGCCGAAGGACACCTCCGGCCACGTCGACATCGACTGGATCTCCATCTGGAACTGACCGGGCTCCGGACGACTAGCGTCGAGGCCACCGCGGCGGCCCTGACCACGCGGTGGAGGGAACCACAGTGTTCGAGGCAGGCAACATCCGTGACTGGATCGGCTCCCCGGTCGTCGACAGCGACGAGGACAAGGTCGGCACGCTCGAGAGCATCTACTTCGACACGGCGACGAGCGAGCCGGCCTTCGCGACGGTCACCACCGGGATCATCGGTCGGCAGCGGCTCGTGTTCGTGCCGTTGGCGGGTGCGACGGTCGCGCCGAAGCACCTCAAGGTGACCTTCGACAAGAAGCGCATCAAGGACGCGCCGTCGATCGCCACCGACGGCGAGCTCGAGGCCGAGGCGGAGCCGGAGATCTTCCAGCACTACGGGCTCGAGTACCGCACCGGTGCCGGCGGAGAGCGGCGCCTCGGTCGTCGCTGACGCGGTGCGGCGCCGGACAGCCCGGCCGGTGCCGGACGCGTGGACCCGGCGCGCGGGCTGCGTTGGCACCTGGCCACGGGCCTCCCGGCCGGGACCGGAGCGTAGCCTCCGGTCCATGACGTCCCGAACGGTCCCGACCCGGCCGGTGGTGCACCCGTGGTGACGAGCGCGGGCATCCTGCTGTTCCGCGCTGCGGACGGCCTGGAGGCGCGGGGTGCGGCAGCGGCGCCGCGGACGTCGCCGGGTCCAGGACCCCGGCAGCTCGACGTGTTCGTCGCGCACATGGGCGGACCGTTCTGGCGGCGGCGGGAGCGGTCGTGGTCGATCCCGAAGGGCGAACTCGGGACGCTGCCCGACGGGACCGTCGAGGACGCGCTCTCGGCGGCGCGGCGCGAGTTCGCCGAGGAGATCGGGGTGCCGGCTCCCGAGGTGGACTACCGCGAGCTCGGGACCTTCCGGCAGGCGTCCGGCAAACGGGTCGTGGTGTTCGCGGGGGAGTCCGACCTGGTCGTCGCGGACGTGCGGAGCAACACCTTCGAGGTCGAGCTGCCGCGGGGCTCCGGCCGGATGGTCGCCTTCCCCGAGGTCGACGACGCGCGCTGGGTGTCGATCGACGCGGCGCGGACGATGCTCGTGGCCGGGCAGGTCGCCGCGATCGACGCGCTCGCGGAACTCGGCCGGCGGGAGGGCTGAGGTCACGGTCCGGTCCCGAGGCGTTCCCGGGCGGCCCCCGCGCGGTTAGGCTCGGTCCGACGTCGCGGGAGGGGTCCGGGGCGCAGATCGAGAGGGGCCACGATGCGACGTCGACTTCGCAGCTGGATCGCCGGGACGACCATCGCGGTGGCCGCGGGAGCTGCCGCACTCGGCGGAGCCGGTGCCGCGTCCGCGGCGACGACGCCGTCGTCGTGGGGGACGTTCGCCCTCATGTCCACCACTGCCCGTGCGTACACCGGGACGATGACCCTCGACGGGTTCCCGGCGACCACGTTCACCAGCACGGCACGCCAGGCCACCGTCGTCAGCGGCGCGAGCACCTGGCAGGGACCCGCCTCGCCGCCCGGGCAGCTGTACGGGTCGAGCCGCGGCGAGACCTACCTGAACCTCCGGCCGAACCGCGACCAGCCGACCGCGGCCGACGCCTCGGTGACGACCTACACGTTCGACCCGACGACGCCGATGCCGATCGGCGCATGGTCGTTCGTCCTCGGCGACGTCGACGCGGACCAGGCCACGATCAGCGCGACCGACACCACCGGTGCGGCGGTGTCCCCGGCCGCACTCGGGTACCGGTCCTCCTACAACTCGTGCTCGTCCGTGTCACCCGGCGGCCCGAGCTGCGTCCGGAGCGCCGACGACCCTGACCCGGGCTCGGACGTCCCCACCTGGAACGCGGCCACCGCCACGCTCGTCGGGAACACCGGCGCCCGGGACACCGCGGGTGCCACGGCGTGGTTCTCGCCGACCGTGGCGCTCCGCACCCTCACCATCACGTACCAGCAGCGCAGCGGGTTCCCGGTGTACCAGACCTGGTTCGCCGTCGCGGCGTCCATCAGCGGCACCGCGACCCTCGACGGACAGCCGTACCGCGGCGCGACGGTCGAGATCCGGTCGGACGGTGCGCTCGTCGCGACGACGACCACCGCGGCCGACGGCACCTACACCGTCCCGGGACTCGCCCGGACGGACGGTTGGTCGGTGACCGTCACCCGACCGTCCGGCGCCGACGGCGGTCTCCCGCAGACGGTCAGCCTCGAGGCCGGCAGCCGCACCGTCGACGTCGCCTTCACCTCGCCGACCGGCACCACCTCGGTGACCGGGACCGTCGAGTCGGAGGACCAGCCCGGCACGCCCGCCGTCGGCGTCCCCGTCACGATCACGAACGACACCGACCCGACCGACGTCCGGACGGTCGCGTCGAACGACGCCGGCGGGTACGCGGCCGCCGGCCTCGCACCCGACACCGAGTACACGGTCACCGCGCCGGGGGCGACCCCGACGACGGTCACGACCGGAGCCGCCGGCACCCCGGGCACCCCCGTGCCGCCGGTGACCGTGCCGGACGTCGCCGTGCCGACCTCGGCGGTCGCGGGCACGGCGACCCTCGACGCGCAGGCGTACGCCGACGCCACCGTCACGATCAGCCGTCCCGACGGCACGGTCGTCGGCACCACGACCACCGACGCGCGCGGCGCCTGGTCGTTCCCTGCCGTGGCCCGGGACACCGACTACGTCGTGCGGATCACCCCGCCGGCCGGTGCGACGGGCACCGACACCCGCACGGCCGAGGTCGCAGCCGCCGACGTCACGGTGCCGGAGTTCGCGTTCACGACGCCCGCGCCGGCGTCCGTCACGGGCAGCGGGGGTGTCGAGACCTCGGCCGGGGCCCCCGTCGCCGGCACCACCGTCACGCTCACCCCGGCCGGCGGCGGCACGACGCTCACGGCGCAGACGCAGTCCGACGGCACCTACACGGTGCCCGGTCTCGTGCCGGGCACGACCTACACGGCCAGTGCGCCCGGGGCGGCTCCGGTGACGTTCACGGCGGGCACCGCCGACGTCGCCATCGACGCCCTGGTCGTGCCGGAGTCGGTCCGTGCGACCGGCACGGTCGTCGACACGGCCGGGACACCGGCCGGCGGACGGACGGTGACCGTCGTCGCCGGCGGCGGTGCTCCGGCCACCGCCACCACGGCCTCGGACGGTACCTACGCGGTCGGCGGGCTCGCGCCGTCGACGACCTACACGGCCTCCGTCGCGGGCGCCGCCCCGGTGACCTTCACCACCGGCACGTCGGGCTCGACGACCATCCCGGCGATCGTCGTCGCGGCGGTCGAACCGCCCGGTGGCGGGACGGGCGGCGGGACCGGCGGCGGCGGGACCGGCGGCGGCGGACCTGGGACCGGCGGCGGTCCGGGCGTCGGGTCGACCGTCGGGACCTCGGCAGGGCCCGGTTCGCTGGCGTTCACCGGGTCGGACCCGGCGCCGGCGATCGTCGGTGCGGGGCTGCTCGTGGCCCTCGGCGCGGTCTTCCTCGTCGCCAGGGCGATCCGCTCTCGCCGCCACCGCGACCACCTGGAGGACTGACCGGCCGCCCGACAACGGCCGCCCGACTGCGGCCGCCCGCCCGCCAGCCGCCGCCCGCTCCGGTCACCCGCGAGCGCGCCGCGGCTTCCGGGGCACCGCCACCGACCCGGTGAGGGTCTGGATCCCGCGGGTGATGGCGGGCATCGACGTCGTGACGACCGCCAACGAGGACGTGATCGCCTCGATCGACGTCGTCGACAGCATCGCGCGGTCGTGGCCGAGCACCGGGAAGCCCCGGCGGGCCGCGACGACGACCGCGAGCGACCCGACCACGAGCACCCCCGCGGCGACCGGCAGGGCCTGGAGCCCCGACAGCCCGATCACCTGCGAGCCGACGAACGCGCCACCGGCGATGCCGATGTTCGAGGCGGCGTTGACGAGAGCCCCCGCGATCTCCGGGCCGACCCCGCCGGCGCGGATCGCGGCGGCCATGAACAGGGTGCCGGTCGTCCCGTTCGCGGCGATCCACACCCCGGCGACGACCATGGTGCCGCCGAGCGACCCGTGCACGACGGGGAGCGCCACGAAGGCGGCGGCCATGACGACCACGGCGGCGATCAGGGTCTGCCGCGGCGCCCGGTCGACGAACACGCCGGCGACCCACAGGCCCACCACGCCGGTGGCGCCGAGCACGAGGAGGGCGCCGCTCACCATGTCGGACCCGAGACCGGCGTCGATGGCGTACGGGCCGATGTACGTGTACACGACGTAGTGCCCGGCGAACAGGAGCAGGTCGGCGACGACGACGGACAGCAAGCCGGTCCTGGCCCAGGCGCGTGGCGAGCCGACGTGCGGCGACGACGTCCCGCGGACCGAGGGCAGGAAGGCGAGCGCGACGACCGCGAGCGCCGCGGCGCACGCCGCGACCGCGCCGACGGCGAGCCGCCATCCGAGGTGTTCGCCGACGCTCGTGGCGACCGGCACGCCGATGACGAAGCCGAGGGAGCTGCCGGAGTAGACGAACGCGATCGCCCGACCGGCGAGCCGCGGTGGCACGATCCGGGTGGCGTACGCGGAGGCGACCGAGAAGAACAGCGCGTGGGCGACCCCGCCGACGACGCGGCCGACGCACACCACGGCGAAGCTCGGCGCCAGGGCGATGACCAGGTTGGACACCGTGTAGCCGACGAGCGTCGCGACGAGCACGGTCTTCCGCGGCATGCGCGCGGTCGCGGCGGTGAGGGGGAGCGCGAGGAGCGCCACGGCGGCGGCGTAGACCGTGACGACGATCCCCATCGTCGAGTCGCTGACGCCGAGGTCGGTGCTCATCGGCCCGAGCAGCCCGACGGGCATCAGCTCCGTCGTGATGGCGAAGAACGTCGCGAGCCCCAGCACGGCGATCCCGACCACCGAGTTCGTGGTGAGCGTCACGGGCTGCGTGTGCGGATGCGCGGCGCGGGTGCGCTCGTGGCTCGCGTGCTCGACGTTCGCGTGCTCGTCGTTCGCGTGCACGGTCGGTGTGGACTGGGTGCTGGTGGACACGGCGGACCTCCTCGGGTGCGTCGTCGGTCCGGACGGTGCGACGACACGCGCGACGGGAGGCCGCGGGTGCCGGGCACAGCGCAGCGCGACGACCCTGGGGTCGATGCGGCGCGCACTCACTCGGACGGGGGACTGGACGGGATCGGTCCGTCGGACCCGATCGGGCGGCGGCGGACCAGCCACTCCACGGCGAGGGCGCTCCAACGAGTCTGACACGGGTCCCCGGGGGTCGCGCAACCTCCTGGACGGGGGATCCACTGTGAGCTGCCTCCGAATGTGGGAGCGCTCCATCGCAGTGCTGGCGCGCCCGTCGACGGCGTGGTCGGCGCCGCGGCGCGGGACACGACACGCTCCGGACGCCTAGGCTCCGGACGATGACGACACCGACCACGACGACTCCGGACCCGGGCCCTCCACCGCACCGTCGACCCGGGCGTCTGCACCCGGTGCGGGACGTGCCGGGGTGTGGACGTGCCTCCTGGCCGATGCCGTGACGACCCGCCACGTGGACGTCCTGGTCGTCGGCGGCGGTCCCGTCGGCGTCCTGACCGCCGCGCTCCTCGCCCAGGCCGGGGTCGACGTCCTCGTCGTGGAGCGACGCGCCGAACCGTCCCGGTCGTCCCGGGCGATCGGCCTGCACCCGCCGGGGCTCGAGGCACTCGCGCGGGTCGGTGTCGCGGACGCGGTCCTCGCCGATGCCGTCCGGGTCGGGCGCGGTGTCGCGACGAGTCGCGGTCGGACGCTCGGCGCGCTCTCGTTCGGCGGTGTGTCGCCGCGGTTCCCCTTCGTCGCGACGACCCCGCTGTCCTGGACCGAGCAGGTCCTGCGGAGTCGGCTCGAGGCACTCGCACCCGGGGCACTGCTGCGCGGCCGGAGTGCGGACTCCCTCGACACCACCGACCGGGACCGGGTGCGGCTCACGACGAGCCGGTCCGTGGCCGCCGACCCGGACCGCGCGGCGTCGGACCCGGCTGGGTCGGACCCGGACCGCAGCACCGTCGAGGCGCGCTTCGTGGTGGCGGCGGACGGTCCGCGGAGCCCCGTGCGGACGATGCTCGGCGCGCCTCGTGACGTCCGCTCGTACACCGACGCCTACGCGATGGGCGACTTCGCCGACCCCGACCCCCGGCGGGCCCGGCCGGACGCCGCCACCGGACCCGGGTCCCCCGACGCCGTCATCGACGTCGGCCCGCACGGGGTGGTCGAGTCGTTCCCGCTGCCGGACGGGACCCGGCGGTACGTCGTGTGGACCGACGCGCCGTTCGACGACCGCGATCCCGGTGCTCCGGCGACACTGGCCGCGATCGTGCGGCAGCGCACCGGGACCGCCCCGGACCCGGCCACGTGCACGATGGTCAGCGGGTTCCGCCCGCACCGCGGCATCGTCCGGCGGATGGTGCACGGCCGGGTCGTCCTCGTCGGCGACGCCGCGCACGAGATCAGTCCGATCGGCGGACAGGGGATGAACCTCGGGTGGCTCGACGCGGTCGCGCTCGCACCGATGCTGACGGACGCGATCCGGACGGGAGGCACGATCCCGGTGGACGCGCTCCTCGCGTTCGAACGGCGTCAGCTCCGGCGCGCACGGGTGGCGGCACGGCAGGCCGAGTGGAACATGCGGCTCGGACGCCCGGCGGCAGGATCGGCCATCCTCGCCCGCGAGGCGGGCCTCCGCGCCGCGCTCGGCCTGCCCACGGCGCGACTGCTCGCCGACGTCTACTCGATGCGGCACGTCTGAGCCGTCGGCCGCCCGCCGGCGGCCGTGGTCGGAGGAGTCAGCCGGCGAGGCGCGACCCGGACAGCGCCAGCTCGACGACGAGCACCAGCGACGCCACGATCACGAGGCGGAACAGCAGCCGCGTCGGCGGCCGACGCACCACGATCACCGCACCGACGACCGCGAGTCCGACCGTCACGGCGAACCCGGCCACGGCGAGCCCGGCCCGCCACCCGCCGACCGGATCCGGACCGCCGAACTGTCCACCGAGCACGAGCCCGCCGGCGACCGCGAGCGCCGCGAACGCGAGGACCCCCGTGACGCGCCGGCCGAGGCGGTGCGGGAGTCCGACGACGCCGGTCGCCCGGTCGTCGGCGAGGTCGGGGAGCACGTTCGTGAAGTGGATCGCGACGCCGAAGACGGCCCCCGTCGCGGCGGCCCACGCGGCGGGCAGCACCGGCGTCGGGCCGGCGAGCGTCACGACCGCCGGCAGCAGCCCGAACGCCACGATGAACGGCACCACCGACGCGGGCGTCCGTTTCAGCCACGCGTCGTAGGCCCATCCGGAGGCGACGAGCACCGTGTGCGCGATCCCGGCCGCCGGGCCGAGGAGGAACGAGGCGGCGACGGCGACGAGGCCGCACGCGATCGCCGCGGTCCGCACGGTCGAGACCGGAATGAGTCCCCGCGCGACCGGCTTGTCCGACCGCCCGACCAGACGGTCGCGGTCCGCGTCGATCCAGTCGTTGGCGAGTCCGATGGAGAGCTGCCCGACGAGCACGACGAGTGCGATCACGACGATGCGGAGCGGGCCGAGCCCGAGCGCCACGGCGAGCACCGTCGCGAGCACGGTGACGGTCGCGGTGGGGCCGGGGTGCGACGACGCCGCGAGGTGCCGGACCCGGCCGAGGACGCCCGTCACGCGTTCGGGGCCACGCGGCCGCGGACGACGCCGGAGTCCACCCGGACGGCGAGGATGCCGCTCCGCGCCTGGGCGACGAGCGACACCGTGCCCGACAGGACGTCCCGTGCCGGGAAGCACGACTGGCTGCTCGTGAGTCCGTCCGCGGTGGCGATCAGGCAGATCGTCCCGGCGTCGTTCCCCCGTGCGGCGTAGACGTCCCACGGGGTCTGGGAGTCGTCCGCCGACAGCGACTTGTTCGAGTAGACCAGGCGCGTGGAGTGCAGCACGACCGGTGCGACGATCGCGCCGGGCAGCTGGTCCGCGAACGTCTGGGGCATCGCGAGGAGCTGCGAGATCGTCAGCGCCCCGTCGGCGTCGTCCTTCGCGCTCCCGCCGCTGCTCGCGGCGGCGTCCCCGGCGGCCTCGCGCACGGCGCCGACCGCGGTCCCGGCGCCGAACGCGACGAGCGCCGTCGCGAGCAGGACACCGGGGACCAGCAGACGGTGTCGACGAACGCGCGTCAGGAGCGAGCTGCGCACCGTGGACGGGAGGCCCGGCGCGGCCGGCGCGGACGAGGTCGCAGTCTGCGATCCGGCTGCGGGCGGTCCCGGCGCAGGAGCCGGGACCGGGGGCGTGGCCGGGGTGGCCAGGGGGACGGCACCGCGCCGCGCCTGGAGTCCGGCGAGGGCGGCGCGCGCCGCCGCGGCGTCCGCCGGCGAGGAGCCGGCGCCGTAGGCGACCGCTTCGAGCCGCGCCCGGTCCTCGCTCGGGCCGGACACCGGGTCGTCCTCGATCGGCATGGCACTCCTTCGTCGTCGTCCATTCTGTCCTTCGGAGCCCCTGGGGGAACGGGCGGCTCGGTCCGATGTCGGGTAGACCGAGTCCATGTCCGATCCCACGCACGACCAGACGCCCGAGCACACCGCCGCCGACACCGTCCTCGGCGGGGACCTCACCCAGCCGCTCAGCGAGGACACCCAGTCCGGCGAACGGGACTACGTCGCGACGAACGCTGGCGGGGTCTCCGCGGAACGGGGCAACCCGCTGCCGGAGGACGAGCAGGGACGCGGGACCGAGTACGACCCTGCTGACCAGGGGCCGCAGAACGAGGGCTGACCGGTCCGCGTCACCGCCGCGCCGGAACGGTTCCCCGATCCGACGCGGCACACCGGCAGGATCGGACCATGACCGCCTCCGCCCCGACGACGCCGGCCACGGTCGCGCTCGACCGTGCGGGGGTGCCGTACACGTCGCACGTGTACGAGCACCGCGACACCGCGACGAACTTCGGGGAGGAGGCCGCGGCGGCACTCGGGCTCCGTGAGGCGCAGGTGTTCAAGACGCTCGTCGTCCAGGTCGACGGGCGCCTCGCCGTGGCGATCGTCCCGGTCGCGAACCGTCTCGACCTCAAGGCGATCGCGGCGGCGGTCGGCGGCAAGAAGGCGACCCTCGCGGCTCCGGAGCTCGCGGAGCGCCGGACGGGGTACGTCGTCGGCGGCATCAGCCCGGTCGGTCAGAAGACCGCGCTCGCGACCGTGCTCGACCGGTCTGCCGAGGCGTACCCGACGATCTTCGTGAGCGGCGGTCGTCGCGGGTTCGACATCGAGCTGACGCCGGCCGACCTCTTGACGGTGACGCGCGGATCCACCGCCGCGATCGCCCGCGACTGAGCCCGCGCGGGGGAGCCCGCGCGGGGGAGCCCGCCCGACGGAGCCCGCACGGACTTGAGTCCTGTCCGCGCAAGTCCGTCGGCGGACCGGGAATGGACTGACCCCTCCTGCGTTGCATTGAGTCGTAGGCACTCAAGTTCCACAGGAGGTTCCCTTGTCCGACACCCCCGGCACCCCCGGCACGTCCGGTCTGAACGGCGACGAGAACGCGGACGCGTTCGATGCGTTCCTCGCGCGGCTCATCGCGGACGCCGGCTCCGGCCGGCAACGGTCCGTCCCCTTCGGTCGGCCCGTCGACATCACGCGTCTGCTGAGTCGCCGCACCCACGAGGTGCTGCGCGCCTCGGCGGAGTTCGCCGTGGCGCACGGGCACCACGAGATCGACGCGCTGCACCTGCTCCGCGTGCTGGTCACGCACGAGCCGTTCGCCGCGGTGGTCCGCTCCGCGGGCGCCGACGTCGACGAGCTCACCCGGGCGGTCGACGAGCGGCTCCCCGAGCCCTCCGGCGAGCGCATCGACGGCCGGCCCGCACTCACCCCGTCCGCGCAGCGCGTGCTCCTCGACGCGACGCAGTCGGCCCGTGCCTTCGGTTCGACCTACGTCGACCCGGAGCACGTGTTCTTCGCGCTCGTCGTCGAACAGGACACCGTCGCGGGGCAGCTCCTCGGCGCCGCCGGGGTCACCCCGCAGACCATGCAGTCGTTCGCGCAGGAGGCCGCTCGGGCCGCCGCGTCGGGCGAGCCGATGCCCGGTGCCCCGGCGGACGAGCCGGCATCGGACACGCCGACCCTCGACCGGTTCGGCACCGACCTCACCGCGCTCGCCCGCGACGGCGGTGTCGACCCGGTGATCGGTCGTGCCACGGAGATCGAGCAGACCATCGAGATCCTGCTCCGCCGCACCAAGAACAACCCCGTGCTGATCGGCGAGCCCGGCGTCGGCAAGACCGCGATCGTCGAGGGTCTCGCCCAGCGGATCGCGGACGGCGACGTCCCGGCACTCCTCCGCGGGAAGCGGGTCGTGGCGCTCGACCTGCCCGCGATGCTCTCCGGCACGCGGTACCGCGGCGACTTCGAGGAGCGTCTCACGACCGCGATGGACGAGATCGCCGCGCACCGCGACGAGCTCATCGTGTTCGTCGACGAGCTCCACACGGTGGTCGGCGCCGGTGGTGGTGGCGACGGCGGCTCGATGGACGCGGGCAACATCCTGAAGCCGCGGCTCGCCCGGGGCGACCTGCACCTCGTCGGTGCGACGACCCTCGCCGAGTACCGACGGATCGAGAAGGACGCCGCGCTCGAGCGTCGGTTCCAGCCCGTCACGGTGGGGGAGCCGAGCGTCGAGGACGCCGTCGCGATCCTCACCGGTCTCGCTCCGCGGTACGCCGAGCACCATGGCGTCTCCTACTCGCCGGAGGCGATCCGCGCGGCGGTCGAGATGTCGCACCGCTACGTCAGCGACCGGTTCCTGCCGGACAAGGCGATCGACCTCGTCGACCAGGCCGGTGCCCGTCGTCGTCTGGCGCTGAGCGGCACCGAGGACGTCGACGCCCTGCGGACCTCCCTCGCGACGCTGCGGACCGCGAAGGACGCGGCCGTGCGGGAGGAGGCCTACGAGGACGCGTCGCGGATCCGCGACGAGATCGACGGACTGGAGGCGCGCATCACGGCAGCCACATCGGCGGACGGTGGTCGTGCCTCCGCTCCGGACCAGGCGACCGCGACGATCACGGAGGCCGACATCGCCGAGGTGGTCTCCCGCGCGACCGGGATCCCCGCGTCGCGGCTCTCGGCCGACGAGCGGACCCGCCTCGGTGCGCTCGAGGAGGAACTGCACGCGCGGGTCGTCGGACAGGACGACGCCGTCACCGCCATCGCGAAGGCCGTCCGCCGCTCACGGACCGGCATGGGCGACCCGCGTCGACCCGTCGGGAGCTTCCTGTTCCTCGGGCCGACCGGCGTCGGCAAGACGGAGCTCGCGAAGACCCTCGCGGCGTCGCTGTACGGCGACGAGTCGGCGATGCTGCGGTTCGACATGAGCGAGTTCGGCGAGCGTCACACGGTGTCGCGACTCGTCGGTGCCCCTCCCGGCTACGTCGGGTACGACGAGGCCGGGCAGCTCACCGAGCGTGTCCGCCGGAACCCGTACTCGGTCATCCTGCTCGACGAGGTCGAGAAGGCCCACCCGGACGTCTTCAACCTGCTGCTGCAGGTGCTCGACGACGGGCGGCTCACCGACGGACAGGGTCGCACGGTGGACTTCCGGAACACGGTCGTGATCATGACGTCGAACCTCGGGTCGGAGTTCCTCGCGTCGCGGTCCGGCGCCCTCGGGTTCTCGGCGGCGGCGGATGGCGGCTTCACCGAGTCCGACCTCCGGAACCGGGTGATGGGCCGGCTGCGCGAGTCGATGCGGCCCGAGTTCCTGAACCGGATCGACGAGATCGTGCTCTTCCGGAAGCTCGACCGGGAGCAGCTGCGGACGATCGTGGGTCTGCTGCTCGACGACACCCGTCTGCGGCTCGCGACCCAGGACGTGCACCTGTCGGCGTCCGACGCCGCGGTGGACTGGCTCGCGGAACACGGGTACGAGCCCGAGTACGGGGCGCGTCCGCTCCGCCGGGTGGTCCAGCGTGAGGTCGAGGACCGGATCGCTGACCTCGTCGTCGGGTCGTCCGTGTCGGCCGCGGACACCGTCCGGGTCGACGTCGTCGACGGCGGACTCGCGGCCACGGTCCTGCACCCCGAGCTCGCCGCGACGCGCTGAGCACGCACGAACCCGGGGTGCCGGCCGCGGCCGACCCCGGGTTCGTGCATCCTCGACGCCATAGCGTGGGGGGATGAGCGAAACAGCGACCGACCTCGTCCACCGACTGACCGGCGTGGTGCCGGACTTCCCGAAGCCGGGGATCGTGTTCCGCGACGTCACCCCGGTGTTCGCCGATCCCGTCGCGTTCCCCGTGGTGTGCACCGCGCTGGCCGAGCCCTTCCCGGAGTTCGACGCGGTCGCCGGCATCGAGGCGCGCGGGTTCGCCCTCGCCGGCGGGATCGCCGCGCAGCGCGGGGTCGGCGTCCTGACGGTCCGGAAGGCCGGCAAGCTCCCCGGCGAGGTGCTCAGCGAGCAGTACGCCCTCGAGTACGGCGAGGCCGCCGTCGAGCTCCGCCCGGGCCAGCTCCCGCGGGGTACCCGGGTGCTCGTCGTCGACGACGTCCTCGCGACCGGCGGCACGAGCGAGGCCACCCTGAAGCTGCTCGAGCGCGCCGGCTACGTCGCGATCGGCTTCAGCGCCCTGCTCGAGCTCGACGGGCTGGACGGGCGCGCCCGTCTGGAACCGCGCCTCCCGGTCCACACGCTCGGTTCCGCACCCGCCTGACGGACGCGCCGCGCGCCTCCCGACCGGTCTGGAGGCGCGGCGCGGGCCCGCACCGCCGGTCCGCTCGTCCGCCGGTACAGTTGGGGCACCAACCGCACAGAGGGAGTCCCACCATCGTGACCGAGCCAGTCGCACCCGCATCCGCCGTCCCGGAGACCCCCGAGGGGCCCCGAACCACCGCGGCGGCAGCGACCACGACGGGGACGGAGCTCTTCGCCGGCGAACGATCGGTCGTCGCTATCCGCGTGGACGGCGTGCTCAAGGACCTCGCGGCCACCGTCGAGCCCGGCCAGGTCGTCGACCCGGTGACGCTCGCCGAGCAGGACGGGCTCGACATCCTCCGGCACTCCGCGGCCCACGTGCTCGCGCAGGCAGTCCAGGCGATCAACCCGGACGCCGAGCTCGGCATCGGTCCGCCGATCACGGACGGCTACTACTACGACTTCGACGTCGCCGAGCCGTTCACCCTCGACGACCTCAAGGTCATCGAGAAGGGCATGGACCGCATCATCAAGCAGGGCCAGCGGTTCGTCCGCCGGGTCGTCACCGACGACGAGGCCCGTGCGCTGATGGCGGGGGAGCCGTACAAGCAGGAGCTCATCGGGCTGAAGGGCGCGGCGGCGGACGGGGAGTCCGGCGAGAGCGTCGAGGTCGGTGCCGGCGAGCTCACGGTCTACGAGAACGTCGACCCGAAGTCCGGCGAGGTCGTCTGGCAGGACCTCTGCCGCGGCCCGCACCTGCCGAACACCCGGATCATCGGCAACGCGTCGAAGCTCATGCGCGTCGCCGCCGCGTACTGGCGCGGGTCGGAGAAGAACCCGCAGCTCCAGCGGATCTACGGCACGGCGTGGCCGGACAAGGACCAGCTCCGGGCCCACCTCGAGCGCCTGGAGGAAGCCGCCAAGCGCGACCACCGCAAGCTCGGCGCGGAGCTCGACCTGTTCTCGTTCCCGGACGAGATCGGCTCCGGACTCGCGATCTTCCACCCCAAGGGCGGGATCGTCCGCCGCGAGATGGAGGACTACTCCCGTCGCCGCCACGAGGCCGAGGGGTACTCGTTCGTCAACACCCCGCACATCACCAAGGGCGACCTGTTCGAGCAGTCCGGGCACCTGGGGTGGTACCGGGACGGCATGTTCCCGCCGATGCACCTCGACGAGGCGCGGAACGACGAGGGCGAGATCACCCGACAGGGGGCCGACTACTACCTCAAGCCCATGAACTGCCCGATGCACATCCTCGTCTACCGGTCGCAGCCGCGGTCCTACCGCGACCTCCCGCTCCGCCTGTTCGAGTTCGGCACCGTGTACCGCAACGAGAAGTCCGGCGTGATCCACGGCCTGACCCGCGTCCGTGGTCTGACCATGGACGACGCCCACATCTTCACGACGCGTGAGCAGATGAAGGCCGAGCTCACCCGGACGCTGAACTTCGTGCTCTCCCTGCTCCGCGACTACGGCCTGACCGACTTCTACCTCGAGCTGTCGACCAAGGACCCGGAGAAGTACGTCGGGTCCGACGACGTCTGGGAGGAAGCGACCGCCACGCTCGCCGAGGTCGCCGACGACTCCGGGCTCGACCTCGTCCCGGACCCGGGCGGTGCCGCGTTCTACGGGCCGAAGATCTCGGTGCAGGCCCGCGACGCCATCGGCCGCACCTGGCAGATGTCGACCGTGCAGCTCGACTTCAACCTGCCCGAGCGGTTCGCGCTCGAGTACACCGCGGCCGACGGCTCCCGTCAGCGCCCGGTGATGATCCACCGTGCGCTGTTCGGCTCGATCGAGCGGTTCTTCGGCGTCCTCACGGAGCACTACGCGGGGGCGTTCCCCGTGTGGCTCTCGCCGGTGCAGGTCGTCGGCATCCCGGTCGCCGAGGAGTACGGCGACTACCTCGACGGCGTCGTCGCCCAGCTGCGGGAGCACGGGGTGCGCGCGGAGGTCGACCACTCCGACGACCGCATGCAGAAGAAGATCCGGACGCACACCAAGCAGAAGGTCCCGTTCCAGCTCATCGCCGGCGACGACGACCGCCAGCAGGGCGCCGTGAGCTTCCGGTTCCGCGACGGCTCGCAGGACAACAACGTGCCGGTGGCCGAGGCGATCGAGCGCATCGTGACGGCGATCCGGGACCGGGCGCAGGTCTGACGTGGAGCTCGACTCCGCCGACCACCTCGCCGGCGTGCCCGACGCGTTCCAGCGGCTCTGGACGCCGCACCGTGCGGTGTACATCGAGTCCGGGCGCGCCGGCGAAGGGCGGGGTCACCAGGACGACTGTCCGTTCTGCGCCGCGCCGGCGCACCCGGACGAGGAGACGCTCATCGTGGCGCGGGGCGAGCACGCCTACGTCCTGCTGAACCTGTACCCGTACAACAACGGGCACCTCCTCGTCTGCCCGTACCGGCACGTCCCCCACTACGACGAGACGACCCCGGACGAGACCCGGGAGATGGCGACGCTGACGCAGACCGCCATGCGCGTGCTGCGGCAGGTCGCGCACTGCGACGGGTTCAACATCGGCATGAACCAGGGCCAGGTCGCCGGGGCCGGGATCGCCGGGCACCTGCACCAGCACGTGGTGCCGCGGTGGGAGTCGGACGCGAACTTCTTCCCGATCATCGCGCGGACCAAGGCGATCACCCAGCTGCTCGGTGAGACCCGGCAGCTCGTCGCGGACGCCTGGCCGCACTGACCTCCGGCCCCCGTCTAGGATGGAGGCATCATGAGCGACAGCACTGCGAACCCGACCCCCGGCACCTCGATCACCGGTTCCGACCGCGTCAAGCGCGGCCTCGCCGAGATGCTCAAGGGCGGGGTCATCATGGACGTCGTCGACGCCGAGCAGGCCAGGATCGCCGAGGACGCCGGAGCCACGGCCGTCATGGCCCTCGAGCGCGTCCCCGCCGACATCCGTGCGCAGGGCGGCGTCGCCCGCATGTCCGACCCGTCCATGATCGAGGAGATCATCGCGACGGTCTCGATCCCCGTCATGGCGAAGGCGCGCATCGGCCACTTCGTCGAGGCGCAGGTGCTGCAGGAACTCGGCGTCGACTACATCGACGAGTCCGAGGTCCTGTCGCCCGCCGACTACGTCAACCACATCGACAAGTGGAAGTTCACCACCCCGTTCGTGTGCGGTGCGACGAACCTCGGCGAAGCCCTCCGCCGGATCACCGAGGGCGCGGCGATGATCCGCTCCAAGGGCGAGGCCGGCACCGGCGACGTCTCCGAGGCGACGAAGCACATCCGCACCATCAACAAGGAGATCGCTGGACTCCGGAACCTGGCCGACGACGAGCTCTACGTCGCCGCCAAGGAGCTGCAGGCACCGATCGACCTCGTTCGGGAGGTCGCGTCCACCGGCAAGCTCCCGGTCGTGCTGTTCACCGCCGGCGGGGTGGCCACCCCGGCCGACGCCGCGATGATGATGCAGCTCGGCGCCGACGGCGTGTTCGTCGGATCCGGCATCTTCAAGTCCGGCGACCCGGCCAAGCGCGCTGCGGCGATCGTCAAGGCCGTCACCTTCTCCGACGACCCGAAGGTGATCGCGGACGCGTCGCGAGGTCTCGGCGAGGCGATGGTCGGCATCAACGTCGCCGACGTCCCGGCCCCGCACCGTCTGGCCGAGCGCGGCTGGTAGCCGGTGGTCGCACCACGCATCGGCGTCCTCGCTCTGCAGGGTGACTTCCGCGAGCACGTCGCGTCGCTCGGGCGTCTCGGCGCGGACGTCGTGTCGCTCCGGCGACCCGAGGAGCTCGCCGCGCTCGACGGCGTCGTGATCCCCGGTGGCGAGTCGAGCGTGATGGACAAGCTCTCCCGGCTGTTCGGGCTCGCCGGGCCGCTCCGCGACGCGATCCGGGCCGGATTGCCGGCGTACGGCACCTGTGCGGGCATGATCATGCTGTCGTCGCGGCTCACGAACGCCATCGACGGTCAGCAGACGCTCGACGTGCTCGACACCACGGTCACCCGGAATGCCTTCGGGACGCAGAACGACTCGTTCGAGATCGACATCCCGATGCCGGAGCTCGGTGCCCAGCCCGTGCACGCGGTGTTCATCCGGGCGCCGGTGGTCGAGTCCCACGGGGCCGGGGTGCAGGTCCTCGGCGCACTCCCCGACGGTCGTGCGGTCGCCGTGCAGCAGGGGAACGTCCTCGCGTCCGCCTTCCACCCCGAGGTCGTCGAGGGCGAGGACCGCTTCCACCGCCGCTTCCTGCAGATGGTCGCCGCCGCCTGACCCGGCAGGTGTGCCCGACCCGGCAGGTGTGCCTGACCCGGCAGGTGTGGGCGGACGGGAGGCGCGTGGCGGCGCCGACCCGCGCCTCCCGGCCGTAAGATGGTCGGGATCTGCCACCAACCGTAGGAGAACCGTGTCCGGGCATTCCAAGTGGGCGACGACCAAGCACAAGAAGGCGGTCATCGACGGCCGCCGTGCGAAGTCGTTCGCCAAGTTGATCAAGAACATCGAGGTCGCCGCCAAGATGGGCGGCGCCGACATGTCGGGCAACCCGACGCTGGTCGACGCCGTGCAGAAGGCCAAGAAGACCTCGGTCCCGAACGACAACATCGACCGCGCGATCAAGCGCGGTGCCGGCCTCACCGGTGAGTCGATCGACTACCAGACCATCATGTACGAGGGCTACGGCCCGAACGGTGTCGCAATGCTCATCGAGTGCCTCACCGAGAACAAGAACCGCGCTGCGGCCGAGGTCCGGACCGCGATGACGCGGAACGGCGGCACGATGGCCGACCCGGGCAGCGTCGCCTACAACTTCGCACGCAAGGGCGTCATCTCCGTGGCCAAGGTCGACGGACTGTCCGAGGACGACGTCCTCGGCGCAGTGCTCGACGCCGGGGCAGAAGAGGTGACCGACCAGGGCGGCGGCTTCGAGGTCATCACCGAGGCCACCGACCTCGTCGCGGCCCGCACGGCGCTGCAGGACGCCGGGATCGACTACGACTCCGCCGACGCCGAGTTCGTCCCGGGCCTCAAGATCGACGTCGACGCCGAGACCGCACGCAAGGTGTTCCGACTCATCGACGCGCTCGAGGACAGCGACGACGTCCAGAACGTCTACGCGAACTTCGCGATCCCGGCCGACGTCCAGGCCGAGCTCGACGCCGACGACGAGGACTAGCCACCCGGTGGTCCGCGTCCTCGGGATCGACCCCGGCCTCACGCGCTGCGGTGTCGGCGTGGTCGAGGTCGCGGCGAACCGGCGCGCGACGCTCGTGCACGTGTCGGTGGTCCGGACGCCGGCGGACATGCCGCTGGAACGACGTCTCGTCCTCATCGCGTCGGGCATCGCCGCCGCCATCGACGAGTACCGCCCGGACGCCGTCGCGGTCGAGCGGGTGTTCGCGCAGGCGAACGTCCGCACCGTGATGGGCACGGCGCAGGCGGCCGGCCTCGCGATGCACGCCGCCGCCTCGCGGGACATCCCCGTCGCGCTGCACACGCCGTCCGAGGTCAAGGCCGCGATCAGCGGCTACGGCAACGCCGACAAGAAGCAGGTCGCGACGATGGTCGCGCGGGTGCTCGGTCTCGCCGAGGCACCGAGGCCCGCGGACGCGTCGGACGCGCTCGCCCTGGCGATCTGTCATGCCTGGAGGCGCGGCGCACCGGACGCGGGCACGTCCGGGACCGGGGGACTCACCCCGGCGCAGCGGGCGTGGCAGGAGGCCGAACGCTCCGTCGTGTCGCGGTCTGTCGGCACGGGGACGTCGGCCGCGGCCCGTAGGCTCGGGGCATGATCGCGAGCCTGCGGGGAACCTGCATCGACGTCGCCGGGTCCCGGCTCGTGCTCGAGGTCGGCGGCGTCGGGTACGCCGTGACCGTGACCCCGCAACACGCGCTGACGGTCCGCCACGGCGCCGAGGTCTTCCTGCGCACCGCGCTCATCGTCCGTGAGGACGACTTCTCGCTGTTCGGCTTCGAGACGACCGAGGCGCTCGAGGTGTTCGACCTGCTCCGGAGCGTGTCGGGCGTCGGCCCGAAGTCCGCCCTCGGCGTGCTCGCCACGATGACACCGGCGCAGGTCGCACGGGCCGTCACCGACGACGACGACGCCGCGTTCCGGAAGGTCAGCGGGATCGGACCGAAGACCGCCAAGCTCATCACCGTGCAGCTCGCCGGCAAGGTGACCGCCGTCGTGACCGAGCACGTCGCCGCGGCACCAGTCGCGCACCCCGCGTCGGAGGACGTCATCGTGGCCCTCGTCGGTCTCGGCTGGCGCGAGGACGCCGCCCGGATCGCGGTCGAGGCGACGATCCACAACGAGCCCGGCGTCGAGGCGATGGGCACCCAGGCGCTGCTCCGCGCCGCGCTCGGCACCCTCAACCCGTCGGCGGCCGCCCGATGAGCGGGATCACGTCCTCCGGCGCCGAGTCCGACGCGGAACTCGCGTTCGAGGGGGCGATGCGCCCGAAGTCCCTCGCCGAGTTCGTCGGGCAACGGAAGGTCCGCGGGCAGCTCCAGCTGCTGCTCACGGCCGCCGCGATGCAGGACCGGACCCCCGACCACATCCTGCTGGCCGGGCCGCCCGGACTCGGCAAGACGACGCTCGCGATGATCGTCGCGCACGAGTCCGACCGGCCCCTCCGGATGTCGAGTGGTCCGGCGATCCAGCACGCCGGCGACCTCGCCGCGCTGCTGTCCTCGCTCGTCCCGGGCGAGGTCCTGTTCATCGACGAGATCCACCGGATGGCCCGCTCCGCCGAGGAGATGCTCTACCTCGCGATGGAAGACTTCCGCATCGACATCATGGTCGGCAAGGGCGCCGGTGCGACGAGCATCCCGCTCGACCTCGCCCCGTTCACCCTGGTCGGCGCGACCACGCGGTCCGGGCTCCTCCCGAACCCGTTGCGCGACCGGTTCGGGTTCACGGCGCACCTCGAGTTCTACGAGGAGGCCGAGCTCGAGCAGGTGCTCGTCCGGGCCGCCGGGCTCCTCGACCTCGGCATCGAGCGGGACGCCCTCCGCGAGATCGCCGGGCGGTCGCGTGGCACACCCCGCATCGCGAACCGGCTGCTCCGCCGCGTCCGGGACTTCGCCCTCGTGCACGGCGGCGACGACGGCCTGGCGTCCGTGCGCGGCGCCCTCGAGCTCTACGACGTCGACGGCCTCGGCCTCGACCGGCTCGACCGCGCCGTCCTCGACACGATGCTGACGCGGTTCGACGGCGGGCCGGTCGGACTGAACACACTCGCCGTGTCGGTGGGCGAGGAGAGCGAGACGATCGAGGCGGTCGTCGAGCCGTTCCTCGTCCGGGTCGGACTCGTCACGCGGACGCCCCGGGGCCGGATCGCGACGCCGTTGGCCTGGCAGCACATGGGGCTCACCCCCGGGCGGTCGGCCCCGGGACAGCTCCGGGTCGGTGCCGAGCCGAGTCTCTTCGACGACGAGGACTGACACACCGGGGACGATCCGGCGGCACGCCATCGTGCTGACGATCGTCACAGCGACGTACCCTAGACTGCTCCCGCCCGTTTCGAGCAGTCTGGAAGGCCACACCTCATGCAGTTCAACCCGACGACGATCATCATGCTGCTCCTGCTCGTGGGGCTCGTGTTCCTCATGGTCCGGAACAGCCGGAAGCGGAAGAACCAGCAGGCCGAGCTCGCGACGAAGATGATCCCGGGTGCGCGCGTCATGCTGTCCTTCGGGATCTACGGCACGCTCCTCTCCGTGAACGACGAGAAGGTGACCGCGGACGTCGAGATCGCGCCGGGCACCGTCATCACGGTGCACCGCCAGACGCTCTCCCGGGTCGTCGAGGACGACGTCGACGACGTCGACACCACGCCCTCCGACGAGACGACCACCCCGCCGATGGAGCTGAACGGCGAACCGGTCTACGGCGAGCGCATCGAGACGACCGACGACGACGCGTCGAAGCGCCCCGGGACCAACCCCGACATTCGCTAGGAACCCCTCCACCATTCCGAGCCCGGGCGGCCGTCGCGCCGCCCGTCCCGAGGGCACCCCCTCCTCAGACCCGGTCGCCCTCGCGCGGTGCGGGCCCGTACAGAAAGACGAGACGCACCGGTGGCACGAACGACACCCGTCAAGAAGGCGCTTCGCTCCCTCACCTGGTTGGTCATCATCATCGCTGCGCTCGCGGCGCTGAACGGCACCGCGACGATCCTGGCGAACAAGGTCGCGTGGGCGAAGGGCGCCAGCTGGGTCCCGGAACTCGCCCTCGACCTCCAGGGCGGCACGCAGATCACCCTGGCGGCCAAGAACACCGGTGGTTCGAGCGTCAGCGCCGACCAGCTGAACCAGGCCGTCAACATCATCCGCCAGCGCATCGACGCGACGGGTGTGTCCGAGTCGGAGATCAACACCCAGGGCGCGAACAACATCGTCGTGTCGATCCCGGGCAAGCCGGACAAGCAGACGATCCAGCGCATCGAGGCCGCAGCGAAGCTGACCTTCCGCCCGGTGCTTTACACCTCGGCGGCGACCGACACCGCGGTCGGCGGGAAGGGCTCCGGAGCGTCGGCATCCCCGACCCCCTACTCCCCGCCCGCTTCGCTCGACCCGAGCCCGACCGCCAAGCCGACGAGCGCCAGCGACCTCAACTGGGTCAGCCCGCGGCTCGCGAACCTCTACCAGAACTACAACTGCAAGGCTCCGGACGACGTCACGGACGCCCCGGACTCCAAGCCGCTCGTCACCTGCGACACGACGAACACGAGCAAGTTCATCCTCGGTCCCGTCGAGGTCCTCGGCAAGAACGTCAGCAACGCGACGTCCGGCATCGGCCAGAACTCGCAGGGCGTCTCGACCGGGCAGTGGGTCGTCAACCTGACGTTCAACGGCCAGGGCTCCACGGACTTCCGCAAGGTGACGTCGCGTCTGGTGGCGCTGAGCGCGCCGCAGAACCAGTTCGCGATCGTCCTCGACGGCAACGTCATCACGGCACCGTCGACGAACGCGGCGATCACGAACGGCAAGGCGGAGATCAGCGGGTCGTTCACCGCCGAGTCCGCCAAGACCCTCGCGGACCAGCTGAAGTTCGGCGCGCTGCCGATCAACTTCACGGTCCAGTCGAACGAGGTCATCTCGGCGACACTCGGGTCCGCGCAGCTCATCGGGGGCCTCATCGCCGGCCTGATCGGGTTGCTGCTCGTCGTGATCTACTCCGTCATCCAGTACCGCGGACTCGCGTTCGTGACGGTGCTGTCCCTCGGGATCTCCGGCGCCATCACCTACCTCGTCATCGCGATCATGTCCTGGCGCATCGACTACCGCCTGTCCTTGGCGGGCGTCGCGGGTCTGATCGTCGCGATCGGCATCACCGCGGACTCGTTCATCGTCTACTTCGAACGCATCCGCGACGAGCTCCGCGACGGCCGGGGCCTCGAGTCGGCGGTCGAGGCCGGGTGGAAACGGGCGCTCCGGACGATCATCGCGTCCGACTCGGTCAACTTCCTGGCCGCGATCACGCTCTACATCCTGGCCGTCAGCGACGTCAAGGGCTTCGCGCTCACCCTGCTGCTCACGACGATCATCGACATCATCGTGGTGGCGCTCTTCACCCACCCGATGCTGCAGCTCATCGCCCGCACGCGCTTCTTCGGCGAGGGGCACCGGTTCAGCGGACTCGACCCGACAGCACTCGGTGCCGTCTACCGGGGCCGGGCGCAGTTCCGTGCGCCGGTGGTCGACGGCAAGCGCCAGAAGTCGGCGCGCGAGGCGGAGCGTCGGCAGACGATCGCCGAGCGGAAGGCCCTCGCCGGCAAGGAGTCCGCGACCACCGACGGCACCGACAGCACCGACCGGAAGGAAAGCTGATGGCGAGTTTCAGCCAGTTCGGCAGCGACCTCTACACCGGCAAGCGGTCCTTCGACATCGTCGGCAAGCGGCGCATCTGGTACACGATCGCGATCATCTGCATCGTCGTCTCCGCCGTCGTGCCGTTCCTGCGCGGTGGCTACCACCTCGGCATCGAGTTCACCGGCGGGTCGGAGTTCACGATCTCGAACGTCAAGACCCTCGACCAGTCCGTCGCCACGAACGCCGTCGAAGGCGTCGTCCGGGACGTCATCCCGCGGGTGTCGCAGCTCGGGCAGGACTCGATCCGTGTCCAGACGTCGCAGCTGACGACCTCGCAGAACGACGACGTCGCCGAGGCGCTGGCCAAGGCGTACGACGTCCCGGACACGAGGGTCGCCTCGTCCTACATCGGTGCGACGTGGGGTGCCGACGTCCTGAACCAGGCGATCCGCGGGCTCGTGATCTTCCTGATCCTGGCTGCGGTGTTCATGACGCTCTACTTCCGCACCTGGAAGATGTCGCTGTCCGCGATGGTCGCGTTGCTCCACGACCTGATCCTGACGGCGGGGGTCTACGGCATCGTCGGCTTCGAGGTCACCCCCGCCGCGGTCATCGGGTTCCTGACGATCCTCGGGTACTCGCTCTACGACACCGTCGTGGTGTTCGACAAGGTCCGGGAGAACACCGCACACGACCAGGACGGCTCACGGCGGACCTTCGTGCAGTCGGTGAACCTGGCGGTGAACCAGACGCTGGTGCGGTCGATCAACACCTCGGTCGTGGCGCTCCTGCCGGTCGCTGCGATCCTGTTCATCGGGTCGTACGTGCTCGGAGCCGGGACGCTCCGCGACATCTCGCTCGCCCTGTTCATCGGCATCATCGTCGGCACCTACTCGACGATCTTCATCGCCAGCCCGCTCTACGCGAACCTGCGGGAGGGCGAGGACAAGATCAAGAAGGCCGACGCGAAGAAGACCGCCGCGGCGTCGCGGCAGACGGTCGACGCGGCGTAGCGATGGTGCAGGAGATCAGCGTCGCCGAGGCGATGCAGCGGGTCGCCGCCGGGTCGCGGCTCATCGACGTCCGGGAGCAGGACGAATGGGTCGCCGGTCATGCGCCGGAGGCCTCGTTCCTCCCCATGTCCTCGCTCCAGGACCGCTGGACCGAGGTCGACGCGGACGACGCCGACCCGGCGATCATCGTCTGCCACTCGGGTCGCCGGTCGGCGCAGGTCGCCGACGCGCTCGAGCGGTCCGGCGTGCCGGCCGTGAGCCTCGCCGGCGGCATGGTCGCGTGGCACGGCGCCGGGGGAGCCGTCGTGGTCGTCGACGGCGCGATGCCCGACGCCGACGGCGAACCCGATTCGGACCGCTGAGCACGCGCGCGTAGTCTGGTGCCACGGCAGAGCAGTCCCATCGGGACGGTGCGAGAGGTGGAGCATGACGGACACGCGTGAGTCGTCAGCGTCGGACGAGTCCACCGCCCCGCACCCCGAGTCCGTCCGTCCGCAGTCCCCGTCACGACCCGGCAGTGCCCCGGGCGGGATCAACACGACCGGGTCGATCGGGTCCCTCCGATCGCTGCTGCCGCGGTTGTTCTCCCGCGCTCAGCCGGCCGGCGCGGTTGACACGCTGATCCGCACGGTCCGGACGCACCACCCCAAGGCCGACGTGACCCTCATCGAACGTGCCTACACGGTCGCGGAGCGGGCGCACGACGGCCAGAAGCGGAAGTCCGGCGAGCCGTACATCACGCACCCGGTCGCCGTCGCGCAGATCCTCGCCGACCTCGGCATCGGACCGATCACGATCGCCGCCGCCCTCCTGCACGACACCGTCGAGGACACCGACTACCAGCTCGACGAACTCCGGAGCGACTTCGGCGACGAGATCGCGATGCTCGTCGACGGCGTCACGAAGCTCGACAAGCTGAAGTACGGCGACAGCGCCCAGGCCGAGACCGTCCGCAAGATGGTCGTCGCGATGTCGAAGGACATCCGCGTGCTCGTCATCAAGCTCGCGGACCGGCTCCACAACGCGCGGACGTGGGGGTTCGTGGAGTCGAGCTCGGCGACCCGGAAGGCCACCGAGACCCTCGAGATCTACGCCCCGCTCGCGCACCGGCTCGGGATCCAGGCCATCAAGCTCGAGCTCGAGGACCTGTCGTTCGCGGTGCTGCACCCGAAGCTGTACGTCGAGATCGACAGCCTCGTCAAGGAGCGCACCCCGAAGCGCGAGCAGTTCGTGCAGAACGTGATCGGCGCGGTCAAGCGGGACCTCAAGTCGGCCAAGATCCGCGGCGACGTCATGGGACGCCCGAAGCAGTACTACTCGATCTACCAGAAGATGATCGTCCGCGGGCGCGAGTTCGACGAGATCTACGACCTGGTCGGCATCCGCGTCCTCGTCCCCACGGTCCGCGACTGCTACGCGGTGCTCGGGTCCGTGCACGCCCGCTGGACGCCGCTGCCCGGCCGGTTCAAGGACTACATCGCGACGCCCAAGTTCAACCTCTACCAGTCGCTCCACACCAGTGTCCTCGGGCCACAGGGCCGTCCGGTCGAGATCCAGATCCGCAC
This sequence comes from Curtobacterium phyllosphaerae, assembly GCF_049341865.1. NCBI lineage: Bacteria > Bacillati > Actinomycetota > Actinomycetes > Micrococcales > Microbacteriaceae > Curtobacterium > Curtobacterium phyllosphaerae. Next base: position 500,658 of record NZ_JBMPIU010000003.1, read on the forward strand.
GCACGAGATGCACCAGCGTGCCGAGTTCGGTGTCGCCGCGCACTGGAAGTACAAACAGCGGATGTCCGGGCGCGAAGTCGAGACCTCGCCGCGGTCCGACGCCGACATGGCCTGGCTCGCGCACATCTCGGACTGGCAGGCGGAGACGAGCGACCCGACCGAGTTCCTCGACTCGCTGCGGTACGAGATCGGCGCCAAGGAGACCTACGTCTTCACCCCGCAGGGCAAGGTCATCGGGTTGCCGGCCGGTGCCACCCCGGTCGACTTCGCGTACGCCGTGCACACCGAGGTCGGCCACCGGACGATGGGTGCCAAGGTCAACGGGCGGCTCGTCCCGCTCGAGAGCGAGTTGTCGAGCGGCGACGTCGTCGAGATCTTCACGTCGAAGAACCCCGACTCCGGGCCGAGTCAGGACTGGCTCGCGTTCGTCCGGAGCCCCCGTGCCCGGAACAAGATCAAGCAGTGGTTCACGAAGGAGCGCCGCGAGGACGCGATCGAACAGGGCCGTGATGCCATCGCCCGGGCGATGCGCAAGCAGAACTTGCCGCTCCAGCGCCTGATGAGCCAGGACACCATCGCCGAGGTCGCCTCCGGACTCCGCTACGAGGACGTCTCGGCGCTCTACGCGGCCATCGGCGAGGGGCACGTCTCCACCCAGTCGGTGATCGAGAAGGTCCTCGCGTCGGTGCAGACGGACACCGAGACCGACGAGCCGGAGCTGACGTTCCCGAGCCGGGTGTCCGGGCGTGTGCCGCGGAACTCCGACAGCGGCGTGCTCGTCCGCGGTGCGCCGGACATCCTCGTGAAGCTCGCCAAGTGCTGCACCCCGGTGCCGGGCGACCAGATCGTCGGGTTCATCACGCGGGGGCAGGGCGTCTCCGTGCACCAGGCGGCCTGCACGAACGTCCAGTCGCTCATGTCGGAGCCCGACCGGATGATCGAGGTCGAGTGGGCGCCGTCGTCCAAGAGCGTGTTCCTCGTCCAGATCCAGATCGAGGCGCTCGACCGGTCGGGCCTGCTCAGCGACGTCACGCGGGTGCTCTCGGAGCACCACGTGAACATCCTGTCCGCCACGGTGTCGACGTCGAACGAGCGGCTCGCGCTGTCCCGGTTCGTGTTCGAGATGGGGGACACGACGCACCTCGACCGGGTGCTGAACGCGGTCCGGCGCATCGACGCCGTGTACGACGTCTACCGGGTCAGCGCCGGCTGACCGGGCCGCCTTCGGCCCGCACGGACGCGGTCACCCGGTCCGTGCCGCCTCCGGCCCGCACGGACGCGGTCACCCGGTCCGTGCCTCCTGGTCGGGGCGTTCGATGGTCCTGAGGACCCGCAGCGCTCGTCGCCACTGCGGGCGCGGCCCCGCCGTCTCGAGGGCCGAACGGATCGCCGCTGCGTCGATGCCACGGGCGTGGATCAGTCCGCGGACGCCGTCCAGCCCGGCTCGCCCGTCGCGGAGCAGGTCGACCGCCGTGCGGAGCGGTGTCGTCACCCACACGCCGTCGATCCGGACCAGCTCGGCCCCGGTCAACGCGGGTTCCCGGACGACGATGCCCGGGAAGGGGCCGCGGAGGCGCGTGCCCGGCCGCATGCAGGCGGTGTGCCGCACCGGGGCGCGCGACAGGCCACCCCAGATCCATGCCGCGGACGTCCGCTCGGCGACCAGGGACGGGTGACCGACCGCCGCGCCGAACTCCCGCGCCCGACGAGCGGTGTCGTCCGTGTCGGCGATGGAGAGGTACGCGTCGCCCACGGTGTAGAGCTCGCCGTCGAGGAGTGCAGCGCGCAGCTCCGTGGGAGCGAGTCGGTCCTGATCGGTCATGCCGACAGCGTGCCAGCCATGGCGTCCGGGCGGGGCATCCGCCCGACATCTGTGGAGGACGACCGGCCGGACCGCGGTCAGCGCGGGACGCGGGCGATCAGCGCGGGACGCGGGCGGTCGGCACCGGTGGTCAGTGCCGGCCGTCAGCGCCGGCCGTCAGCGCCGATGGTCAGCGCAGGACGTCGGCGCGGTGCACCAGGGCCGCGGCGCCGATGAGCGGGCCGTCCTGGGACAGCCCGGTCGGCACGATCCGCACCTTGGTCACGAACCCGAACTCGGCGCGCTCCGCGACCGCGGCCCGCGCGAACGCGAACAGGTCGGGGGTCACGTGCGAGAACCCGCCGCCGATCGCGACGACCTCGAGGTCGACGAGCGACGTCGCCGCGGCGATCGCCTGACCGAGCGCCCGTCCGCTGCGTTCGACGGCCGCCCGGGCGACCGGGTCGCCCGCGGCGTACGCGGCGGACAGGTCCTCGCCGGTCGTGCCCACGAAACCCTGGCGCCGCGCCCACGCGACCGTCTTGGGGCCGCTCGCGACCGCCTCGAGACACCCGGTGCCGCCGCACGCGCAGCGGTCGTCGAAACCGCCGCACTCGACGTGACCGATGTGCCCGGCGTTCCCGGTCGGTCCGCTGACGGTGCGGCCGTGCAGGATGAGACCGCCCCCGACACCGGTCGAGACGATCATGCCCATCACGTGGTCGGACCCCTGGGCCGCACCGACCCAGTGCTCGGCGAGGGTGATGCAGAGTCCGTCCATGCGGAGCGTCACGGGGAGGCCTTCGGGGACGAGTGCGGCGATCCGGTCACGGAGGGGGTGGTCGCGCCACACCGGCATGTTGAGCGGGGAGACGCGGCCGTGTTCCTCGTCGATCGGGCCCGCCGAGCCGACCCCGACCCCGATGAGCGTCGCATCCGCGGGTGATGCGGCCAGGGCGGCCGTCACGACCTGGTCCACCGCGACCTGCAGCTCGTCCGAGGTCTTCTCCGGGCCGGTCGTGGCGCGGAAGCGGGACTCGGACACCACGACGCCCGCGCTCGTCACGAGCGCGGCCTCGACCTTCGTGCCGCCGAGGTCGACGGCCAGTGCGAGCGGGGTCGGTGTGGATGACATGGGACGCTCCGATGCGTGGTGTCGGTGTGGCGGCCGGATCCGGCCTGGAGGGACGGGACGGGTCCGCCGTGTCGGCGTGCGCCCGCCCCGGTCGCGCTCCGGTCGCCGTTCGGCGGACCGGCGCGGGGTCAGTACGAGGACGTGTCGTCCCCGGCGTCCGAGGCGGACCCGGTCGCCGCCCGGTGCTCGTACTCGTCGAGGATCCGGGCCGAGGCGCTCGTGCCGATGCGATCGGCGCCGGCGGCGACCATCTCGAGGAGGGCATCGAGTCCGCGGACACCGCCGGAGGCCTTGACCCCGGTCCCGGCCCCGACCGTCCGTCGCATCAGGGCGATGTGCTCCGCCGTCGCACCGCCGCCGGCGAACCCGGTGGAGGTCTTCACGAACGCGGCTCCGGCGGACTGCGCGGTACGGCTCGCAGCGACGACCTCGTCGTCCGTCAAGAACGACGTCTCGAGGATCACCTTGACGACGACGTCCCCGGCGGCCTGCACGACGGCACGGACATCTGCCTCGACCACGTCCCAGGCGCCGGAGCGGGCAGCGCCGATGTTCTGCACCATGTCGAGCTCGACGGCGCCGTCGGCGATCGCCTGGAGCCCTTCGGCGACCTTCGTGCTCGTCGTGGTCGTCCCGTGCGGGAACCCGAGGACCGTGCCGACGAGGACGCCCGTGCCCTGCAGACGCGCGACCGCGTGGGCGACGTCGGAGGGTCGGACGCACACGCTGAACACGCGGTGCGCGGCTGCCTCGTCGAGCTGCGCGTCGACGTCCGCGCGGGTCAGCTCGGGTTTCAGCACCGCATGGTCGATGAGGCGACGGACGTCGTCGGCGTTCGCGATGGTCACGGCGGGGGAGGCTGCACTGTCCACAGCATCCGAGCGTACCGTGCCTGACATGCGCGTCCTCGTCACCGGTGCGACCGGGTACATCGGCGGCCGTCTCGCCCCGCGCCTGGTGGCCGCCGGGCACGACGTCCGGGTCCTCGCTCGATCGCCCCACAAGCTCGACGACGTCCCGTGGCGGGACGAGGTCGAGGTCCTGCCGGGCGACCTCCTGGACGCCGATGCGGTCCGTCGGGCTGTCGACGGCGTGGAGGCGGTGTTCTACCTCGCGCACAGCATGGGCGGGCACGGGGACTTCGAGGAGACCGAGCGCACGTCGGCGACCATCATGGCCCGCGCCGCGGCGGACGCCGGTGTCGCGCGCTTCGTCTACCTCGGGGGACTCCACCCGGACGGTGCGACGAGCAAGCACCTGTCGTCACGGGCCGAGGTCGGACGGATCCTCATCGACTCCGGCGTCCCCACCGTGGCACTGCAGGCCGGCGTCGTGATCGGTTCCGGGAGCACCTCGTTCGAGATGATCCGGCACCTCACGGACGTGCTGCCCTGGATGCCGGCACCGAAGTGGGTGCGGAACAAGATCCAGCCCATCGCCGTCCGGGACGTCCTGCACTACCTCATCGGGTCGCTCGACGCGCCCGCCGACGTCAACCGGACGTTCGACATCGGCGGCCCTGACGTCCTCCGGTACGGGCAGATGATGAACGGGTACGCCGTCGAGGCCGGGCTCCCGCAGCGCCCCATCTCGTCGCTCCCGGTCCTGACGCCGTGGCTCGCGTCGCAGTGGGTGAACCTCGTCACGCCGATCCCACGAGCCCTCGCCACGCCGATCATCGCGTCGCTCCAGTACGAGTGCGTGCAGCGCGAGCACGACATCGATGACGTCGTCCCGCGACCCGCCGAGGGTCTCCTGCCGTACCGCCGGGCGGTGCGCCTCGCCCTCGAGCGCGAGGCGGACGGCGAGGTGGAGACGAGCTGGCGCGGCGCGAGCGTGACCGGCGCGCCGAGCGACCCGTTGCCGAGTGACCCCGACTGGGCCGGACGGATCGTCAACGTCGACGAGCGCACCAGGCCGACGTCGGCCCCGGCCGAGGAGGTCTGGCGCGTCATCGAGTCGATCGGTGGCGACAACGGCTGGTACTCCCTCCCGCTGGCATGGGCCTTGCGCGGGTGGATGGACCGGATCGCCGGCGGCGTCGGACTGCGCCGCGGACGGCGGAGTGCAGACCGGCTGGAGACGGGCGACGTCCTCGACTGGTGGCGTGTGGAACGGATCGACCGGGGCCGGTTCCTGCGGCTCCGCGCCGAGTTCAAAGCACCGGGGCGTGCATGGCTCGAGATGTCCGTCGAGCCCACCGCGGACGGCTCGGTGTACCACCAGCGGGCCCTGTGGTTCCCGAAGGGACTCGCGGGACGCCTGTACTGGTGGTCGATCCTGCCGTTCCACGGCATCATCTTCCCGGGCATGGTCGAGCGGATCACCGCGCGGGCCGAACGCGGCGCCGGGCGCGCGGACGCAGCGTCCGAGGACGCCCGCACGCACGAACCCGCTCCGTCCTGACAGAATGGCCCGACGACACGAGGAGGCGGTCATGACCGACGGCGTATCGAGCGAGACCCGGGAACCCCTGCTGTTCCTCGGGGACAGCATCACCGAGCAAGGCGACTGGCAGACCCGGTTCCCCGACGACCGCGTGATGAACCTGGGGGTCGGAGGCGACACCACCGACGGCGTGCTCGCCCGGCTCGACGAGGTGGTCGCGGCGGCCCCCGAGGCGATCGTGCTGCTCATCGGCACGAACGACTTCGGGAACCAGAAGGCGAGCGTCGAGCACGTCGTCCGGACGGTCGAGACGATCCTCGTCGACCTCAGGCGGGACCTCCCGGGCGTGCGACTGCTGCTCGTGTCGATCCTGCCGCGCCAGGCCGTCTTCACGGCCCGGATCATCGAGACGAACCGGCACCTGCGGCAGTTCGTCGCGACCTGCCATGCCCAGTTCCTCGACCTCTGGCCGGCACTCGCGGACGGCGACCACCTCTCCGAACGGTTCACCGAGGACGGGTTGCACCTGACGGACGCGGGGTACGACGCCGTCGTCGACGAACTCGTCCCGGCGCTCGAGCGCCTGCGGGAGCAGCCGCCGATGTCCCGGCCGATCAGCATCATCGACCTGGGCGACCTCGCCAACTGATGGCGCGACGACCCGGCCGTCCGCCGATCGGTTCGACGCGCGCGGGGAGCCGCGCGCGGGCGGGCTCGGGCTCGGACTCCGTGCGCTCGGGTTCGGGTGTCTCGTCCTCCGGCCGTCGCGGCGCGGCGGCGTCGGCGGAGCCGGCGTTCACGCGGCCCGCACTCGCACCCGGTCTCCTGACGGCGGTGGTGCTCCTCGCGTGCGTCGCCCTCGTGGGGTCCGGACCGTTCGTGTTCGTCCGGTGGGGCGTCACCGTCCTCGCACTCATCGTGCTCGTGTTCGCCGTCCGCGGCCACAACTGGATCGGCATCGCCGTCGCGGGCGTCGTCGTCGTGCTCTGGAACCCGCTCGTGGCGATCCCCGTCCCCGGTCAGGTCTGGGCCGCCCTCCAGGTGGTGGCGGCGGCCGCGTTCATCGCCGTGGGGATCCTCGTCAAGGTGCCACGCGACGACGTCTGAGCCCGGGATCGACCGCGAACGGGCGTTCCGTCCGGGCAGGTAGTATTCGAGAGCCGGTGATCAGACCGGCAGATGAACCGAGTCCTTCCGAAGGGGATGAATGGCAGGCGAGACGCGTCCGGTGACCGAGAGCCCGTTGTTGAACCCTCGACCGTCGTCCGGAGGTCTCGACCGCCCTGACGTCGTCGTGCGGAAGGGCCGCCTGACACTCCTCAACGGCCACCTGACACCGCAGCAGTCGATGCTCGAGGACCTGTTGTTCCTCGACGACGTCCTGACCGCCGCCGACGTCGAGCACCTCCTGATCCGGGGCAACGACTCCCGTCCCGTGATCGCCGTCGACGAGCGCGACCGCGGCCGGGCCGAGAGCGCCCTGATGGACGCGAGCGCGAACGAACCGCTCTACGCCAAGCCGCCGGGGGAGCCGGCCGTGCTGGTCGCGGACGACGGCTTCGGCGCGGTCGGCCGCGATGTCCTCCGGGTGTTCCGACCCCGGCTCGAACCGCTCGGGCGCCTGCGGTACGGAGCGTCGACCGCGGTGCAGCTGGAGTTCTGGCGCGTCACCGACACGGACGTCCTGGCCCCCGTCGAGAACGCGATGATGCGTCGGAGTCTCCCGCTCGCCGAGTACCTGCTGACCGACGTCGAGCGGTACGGACGGACCTGGCGCACCGTCGAGCACATGTTCGACGACCACGTCTCGGACATCACGTTCCCGATCGACATCGTGTTCTCGTGGGTCGACGGCAACGCCATCGAGTACCAGCGAGCGCGGCAGGCGCAGCAGGCCGATGCGGTCCTGGGGGAGGGCGACGACGCTCCGGCACGATTCCGGCAGATCGACGAGCTGAAGTACGCGCTGCGGTCCGTGCACACCTTCGCACCGTGGATCCGCCAGATCTACATCGCGACCGACTCGCCGGCGCCGGCGTGGCTCGCCGATCACCCCGGCGTCCGCATCGTCCGGAGCGAGGAGTTCTTCGCGGACCCCTCGGTGCTCCCGACCCACAACTCGCAGGCCGTGGAGTCGCAGCTGCACCACATCCCGGGGATCAGCGAGCACTTCATCTACTCGAACGACGACATGTTCTTCGGTCGGCTCGTCGATCCGTCGATGTTCTTCTCGCCGGGGTCGATCTCCAAGTTCATCCTCTCGACGACGCGCATCGGGCTCGGGCGCAACAGCCTCGAGCGGAGCGGGTTCGAGAACTCCGCGCGTGTGAACCGTCAGCTCCTGCAGCAGCGGTTCGGCGCGGTCACCACGAGGCACCTCGAACACGCGGCCACCCCCTTGCGGGCGAGCGTCCTGTCCGAGATGGAGCACGAGTTCGCGGCGGAGTTCGCGCGGACCGCCGCGTCACGGTTCCGGGCAGCGGACAACATCTCCGTGACGAACTCGCTGTACCACTACTACGCGTTGATGACGGGCCGTGCGATCGTGCAGGAGAGCGCCGTGGTGCGGTACGTCGACACGACGATGGTGTCCGGGCTCGCGGCGCTCGACGACCTGCTGAAGAAGCGGAACGCGGACTTCTTCTGCCTCAACGACGGGAGCTTCCCCGAGGTCTCGGACGAGGAGCGCACCGAGCGTGTGACGAGCTTCCTGGAGCGCTACTTCCCGTTCCCGGCGCCGTGGGAGGCGCCGAGCTAGGGCGTTGCGAAGCAACGCGCGGCGCCTCCCCTGAGGAGCCTGCGACGAAGGCGCCGGAACCCAGCCACGATGCGCGCGCCTCCCCTGAGGAGCCTGCGACGAAGGCGCCGGAACCCAGCCACGCGCGGCGCCTCCCCTGAGGAGCACGCGACGAGGGCCTCAGCCCGCCGTCAGCTCCGCCGGCGCGCCGCCTCGGCTGCGGCGGCGATCGACTCCTCGTCGAAGACCGGGATGCTCGCCGTGACCGGTGCTGGTTCGACGGCCGGGGGGATCGTCACGCCGGCGGCCTCGAGCCGCGCCGCCACGACCTCGGCCGGCACCTGCTCCCCGACGGTGGCGTACTGCCCGATCGGCACGACCGAGTGGACGATCGTGTCCCCGTAGACGTGCACCAGGTTGAACGCCTGCGCACCGTCCTGGCCGCGTGTCCCGCCGTGGAACTGGTTGAGGTCCTGCGTGTAGCACGTCGCGCTCGCGACCGAGACCGGGATCCCCGCGAACGTCGCCGTCGTCGAGTAGTGGAGGTGCCCGGCGATGATCGCGCGCACGTCGCTCCCTTCGACGACCTCGGCGAGTGCCTGCTGCCCGCGGAGTTCGACGAGCACGGCGAGGTCCTGCACGCTCGGGACCGGCGGGTGGTGCATCGCGAGGATGCTCCCGTGCGGCGCGAACGTCGACAGCTCCTCGGCGAGCCAGTCGAGCTGCTCGTCGGACACCTCGCCGTGGTGCTGGCCGGGGACGGACGTGTCGAGCGTGATCACGCGCAGTCCGTTGACGTCGTACACGAAGTCGACGGGACGATCGGTCGCCTGCAACCCGAACAGCCGCTCGCGGAACGCGCCGCGCTCGTCGTGGTTGCCCATGGCCCAGATGACCTGCGCGCCGATGCGTTCGGCGGCGGGCTCGATGATCCGGCGGACACGGTCGTAGGCGCCACGTTCGCCCTTGTCGGCGATGTCGCCGGTCAGGACGATCGCCTCCGGGCGGGCCCCGGACGCTTCGATCTCGGCGATCGTCTGCGCCAGACGCGCCGCGGAGTCGACGTCGCCGTAGAGATCGGCGTCGGCTGCGATGAGGTGCGTGTCACTGAGGTGGAGCAGGAAGTGGTTCGGCCGAGGGTGCTCAGCCGTCCGGGAGTCCATTGGTCTCTCATTCGATCGACGGGATCAGCGCGCACAACCATGTCACACCGACTGGGACCAGTCCAGCACCCTTGGGTGAACGTGACCCGAACTGGGTGGGCGTGTCGTGCCTCCCGGACATGAACGACGCCCCCGGACACGAGGTGTCCGGGGGCGTCGCGTGATCCTGGTGGTGATCAGTGGTTGGAGAGTTCCTTCGTGGCGTGTGCGGCGCCGACCTCCGGGCCGTGGTGCGCACTGTGGGCCGCGTCGAGCTCTGCCTTCGACACCGGGGTGATCCGGTCCTCGAAGAAGAACTTGGACGCACTGGCCCGAGCCTTCTCGAAGACGGTGACCTTGCCCCGGCTGTTCGGCTGGAGCATGAGCGGCTTGTACTCGTTGAACTGCAGCAGGCGCCAGCGCTCGTACTCGTCGAGCTGCTCGTGCACCTCGATGTACTCGCCGTGGGGGAGCCGGACGATGCGACCGGACTCGTACCCGTGCAGGACGATCTCGCGGTCCTTCTTCTGCAGCGCGATGCAGACGCGCTTCGTGATCCAGAAGGCCACGAACGGACCGAGGACGACGATCGCCTGGATGACGTGGATCACCTGGTCGATCGACACGAGGAAGTGCGTCGCGATGATGTCGGAACTCGCCGCGGCCCAGAGGCCTGCGTAGAGCGTGACACCGGCTGCACCGATCGCGGTCCGGGTCGGGGCGTTCCGCGGACGGTCGAGGATGTGGTGCTCGCGCTTGTCGCCGGTCACCCACCCTTCGAAGAACGGGTAGAACGCGACGGCTCCGAGCAGCACCATCAGGACGATGATCGGCGCCAGGATGTTCATCGACAGGGTGTAGTTGCCCCAGATCACGAACTCCCAGTGCGGCGGCACGAGGCGGAGCGCACCGTCGGCGAACCCGATGTACCAGTCCGGCTGCGTCCCCGCGGACACCGGCGACGGGTCGTACGGGCCGTAGTTCCAGATCGGGTTGATCGTGAACATCGAGGCGATGAGCGCGAGGATGCCCGCGACGATGAAGAAGAACCCGCCGGCCTTCGCCGCGAACGCCGGGAGGATCGGCACGCCGACCACGTTGTCGTTCGTCTTGCCGGGCCCGGCCCACTGCGTGTGCTTGTTGATGACGATGAGCACCAGGTGGATGCCGAGCATCGCCACGAGGATCGCGGGCAACAGCAGGATGTGGAGGGTGTACAGCCGCCCGACGATCGCGGTCCCGGGGAACTCGCCGCCGAAGAGCAGGTAGGTGATCCAGACCCCGATCACCGGGACGCCCTCGACCATGCCGACGATGATCCGGAGACCGTTGCCGGAGAGGAGGTCATCGGGCAGCGAGTACCCGGTGAAGCCCTCGGCCATCGCGAGGATGAACAGCACGAAGCCGATGAACCAGTTGAGCTCGCGGGGCTTGCGGAACGCACCGGTGAAGTACACGCGGAGCATGTGCAGGCCGATCGCGGCCACGAACAGCAGCGCCGCCCAGTGGTGGATCTGTCGGACGAAGAGGCCGCCGCGGATGTCGAACGAGATGTTCAGGGCCGACTGCATGGCCGCGGACATTTCGACGCCCTTGAGCGGTACGAAGGAGCCGTCGTAGGTGACCTCGGACATCGACGCCTGGAAGAAGAACGTCAGGAACGTCCCGGACAGCAGGATCACGACGAACGAGTACAGCGCGACCTCGCCGAGCATGAAGCTCCAGTGGTCGGGGAAGATCTTGCGCCCGACCTCCTTCACGATCCCGGAGATGCTCGTGCGCTCGTCGATGTAGTTCGCGGCGGCTCCGACGAGGCGCGAACTCGGTGTTGCAGGTGCCTGCGGCGGCGTCGCGGGCGACGTCGTGGTGGTACGGGGTGCTGTGGTGGTCATCAGCGCTCTCGCTCCCAGAAGCTCGGTCCGACCGGCTCGTGGAAGTCGCTCTGGGCGACCAGGTATCCATCGGAGTCGATCGAGATGGGAAGTTGCGGAAGGGGACGGCTGGCCGGTCCGAAGATGACCTCGCAGTTGTGCGCGACGTCGAAGGTGGACTGGTGACAGGGGCACAGCAGGTGATGCGTCTGCTGTTCGTAGAGCGCGACCGGGCACCCGACGTGGGTGCAGATCTTGGAGTATGCCACGATGCCCTGGTACGACCAGTTCTCGTGGCCCTTGGTGGGGTGCAGGTCGGCGGGGTCGAGGCGCATGAGCAGGACGGCAGCCTTGGCCTTCTCCTCGAGCATGTCCTCTTTCTCGAGCAGCCCGTCCGGGATCACGTGGAACACCGACCCCTGCGTGACGTCCGACGCCTTGATCGGCAGACCGGTGGGGTCCTTCGTCAGTCGCGTGCCCTTCTGCCACATGGTGTGGCGGAGGAGTTCGTTCGGGTCGGCCGAGGGGGCGAGGTCCCGGACCAGGACGATGCCGGGCAGCGGGAACGCGACGAGTGCGCCGATGAGGCTGTTGCGGATCAGGGAGCGCCGGTTGAAGCCGGATTCCTTGTCGCCGAGCCGGAAGGCCTCGACGGCCTTGGCGCGGGTCGCGTCGGTGCCGCGCGTGGGGTGCCGTTGCTCCGTGATCTCGCGGTCGACGACGAGGGACTTCGACCAGTAGACCGTGCCGATGCCGAGCGCGAGGAGGGCGAGGGCGATCGACAGTCCGAGGAACAGGTTCGCGGTCCGCACCGTGCTGAAGTCGTTGCTGTTGATCGGGAACGCGATGTACGCCGCGATCGACAGGACGCTCCCGACGATCGAGAGGTAGAAGAACGTCGCGACCTGCCGCTCGGCGAGGCGCTCCTTCTTCGGGTCGACGTCGGTGCGGCGGGGGCGGTGCGGCGGCTCGCCCGGGTTCTCGAACGGCTCGACCGGCAGGACCGCCGTACCGGCCGGCGTCGTCGCGCCGTGCTTCTCGACAGCCGAGGACGAGTTCAGCGTCTCGTCGTCGTGCTCTGCCATGGTGTTCCCTTCAGTGTCGTTCGACACGGACGATCAGTTGGACTTCGCGGTGAGCCAGACGGTCATCGCGACGACCGCTCCCAGCCCGAAGATCCAGATGAAGAGGCCCTCGGAGACCGGGCCGATGTCACCGAGCGCGAAGCCACCCGGGGACTTGTTGTCCTGGATGTACTTCAGGTAGCTGATGATCTCGGACTTCTGCTTCGGCGTGATGTTCAGGTCGTTGAACACCGGCATGTTCTGCGGACCGGTGAGCATGGCCTCGTAGATGTGCCGGCCGGAGACCGAGTGCAGGTTCGGGGCGTACTTGCCCTCGGTCAGCGCGCCACCGGCCCCGGCGACGTTGTGGCACATGGCGCAGTTCACGCGGAACAGCTCGGCGCCGGCCGCGGTGTCGCCGCCACCTGCCGCGAGCTTCTCCGAGGGGATGGCCGGGCCCGGAGCGAGCGACGCGACGTACGCCGCGAGCTCGCTGACCTGGGAGTCGGTGAACTGGGAGGGCTTCTCCGCGGCCTGCGGCCCGCTCTGGGCGAGCGGCATGCGACCGGTCCCGACCTGGAAGTCGACGGAGGCAGCGCCGACGCCGATCAGCGAGGGGCCGTCGTTGGTGCCCTGCGCGCTCAGGCCGTGACAGGTCGCACAGTTCGACGCGAAGAGCTTCTGGCCTTCGTTGACCTTGGACTGGCTGCTCGCCGCGACGACGTCCGACTGTGACGTGTCGGCGTTCGCCGAGGAGGAGAACAGCGCGTACGCACCGCCGGTGGTCATCAGACCCACGACGATCAGGGAGACGGTCGCCAGGGGGGAGCGGCGACCCTTCTTGGCGCCGGAGCGCGCGGTCTTGGTGCGGGAGAACATGCTGTGTGCGGTATCCGATTCCTACTGGAGAAGGTAGATGACGGCGAAGAGGCCGATCCAGACGACGTCGACGAAGTGCCAGTAGTACGACACGACGATCGCGGTGGTCGCTTCCTTGTGACCGAAGTTCTTCGCCGCGAACCCACGCCCGAGCGTGAGGAGGAAGGCGATGAGGCCGCCCGTCACGTGCAGGCCGTGGAAGCCCGTCGTGATGTAGAAGGCGGAGCCGTAGGCGCTCGACTGGAGGGTGACGCCTTCGTGCCAGAGGTTCGCGTACTCGAAGATCTGACCGCAGACGAACACGGCGCCCATGCAGTAGGTGACGAAGAACCACTCGGTCATGCCCCAGTCGCGCGGCTTCCAGCTGGTGCGGTGCACCTGGAAGCGCTCCGCGGCGAAGACGGCGAACTGGCACGCGAAGCTCGACAGGACCAGCACGATCGTGTTCGTCGCGGCGTAGGGCACGTCGAGCTTGGCCGTCTCGGTCGCCCAGAGCTGGGGCGACGTGCTCCGCAGCGTGAAGTAGATCGCGAACAGGCCGGCGAAGAACATGACCTCGCTGCCCAGCCACACGATCGTCCCCACAGCGACGGGGTTCGGCCGGTTGAGGACCGTTCCGCTGACTGGTCTGGAGAGAGGGGTGCTTGTCACAGGTCCATTATGGCCGAAACCACCGACAGTGTTTTCGTGGCGAACTGGCGGGGCTTTCCAGATCAGTACGATCGAGCCATGGACGACTCGATCTCGTGGCCTGCCGTCATCGGCTCCCTCATGGCCAGCACCGACCTCACGATCAGCGAGTCCTCATGGGCCATGGAGCGGATCATCGGCGGACAGGCCACGCCGGCCCAGATCGCTGCGTTCCTCGTCGCCCTGCGGATGAAGGGCGAGACCGTGAGCGAGGTGGTCGGGTTCCGCGACGCCGTCCTCGAGTCCGCCGTACCGCTCGACGTCGACCCGATGGCCCTCGACATCGTGGGGACCGGGGGAGACGTGGTCGGGACGGTCAACGTGTCCACCATGGCGGCGATCGTCGTCGCGGCGGCCGGTGTCCCCGTCGTCAAGCACGGGAACCGCGCGTCGAGCTCGCAGTCCGGCAGTTCGGACGTGCTCGCCGCGCTCGGCCTGGACCTCACGATGGACGCCGCGCGTGTCGCCGCGACGTTCCGGCGTGTCGGGCTGACCTTCGCGTTCGCGTCGGCGTTCCACCCCGGGTTCGCCCACGCCGGCCCGGTGCGCCGCGAGATCGGGGTCCCGACGGTGTTCAACTTCCTCGGGCCGCTCGTCAACCCCGCGCGCTGCGAGGCGAACGCGGTCGGCGTCGCCCAGCTCGGCCTCGTCCCGATCATCACCGGCGTGTTCCAGACGCGCGGCGCGACCGCGCTGGTGTTCCGGGGCGACGACGGTCTCGACGAGCTCACCACCACCGGCCACAGCCACATCTGGGAGGTCTCGGGCGGTTCGGTCACCGAGCACGACCTCGACCCCCGGGACCTCGGCATCGCCAGGTCCCGCACCGAGGACCTGCTCGGCGGTGCCCCGGAGCACAACGCGGCGGTGGTGCGCCGTGTCCTCGCCGGCGAACCGGGGCCGGTCCGCGACATCGTGCTGTTGAACGCCGCCGCCGGGCTCGTCGCCTTCCGACTCGCCCGCGACCCGATGCAGGCGTCCCGGCCGCTCCTGCACCGCTTCCGCGAGGAGCTCGTCGTGGCGGCGCAGGCGATCGACTCGGGTGCGGGGGAGCGGAAACTCGCCGACTGGGTGGGCGTGTCGCCCGCCGCAGGCTGAGTCCGCTCTCACGCTCGGCGGGCGTGTCGCGCCGCGGACGGTCCGGCCACCCCGCCGAGGACGCCGGCCGAGAGCGCCGCCCCGCCGAGAGCGCCCGCCGAGAACGCGGAGACCCGCAGTCCAGACATGTCCGGACTGCGGGTCTCCGCGTTCTCGACCCCGAGCCCTCGACCCCGAGGCCGAGAAGGCCCCGGGTCAGGGCACCAGCAGCGTCAGTTGACGTCCTCGTCGACCCAGTCGAAGGTCTTCGTGACGGCCTTCTTCCAGAGGCGCAGGGTGCGCTCGCGCTCGGCGTCGTCGAGGTTCGGCGTCCAGCGCTTGTCCTCCTGCCAGTTCGCGCGGAGCTCGTCGAGGTTCGACCAGAACCCGACGGCGAGGCCCGCGGCGTAGGCGGCACCGAGCGCCGTGGTCTCCGCCACGACCGGGCGCACCACCGGCACGTTGAGGATGTCCGCCTGGAACTGCATGAGCTCGCTGTTCGCGGTCATGCCGCCGTCCACCTTGAGCTCGGTCAGGTCGACGCCCGAGTCCGCGTTCACGGCGTCGAGGACCTCGCGGGTCTGGAGCGCCGTGGCCTCGAGCGCCGCACGGGCGATGTGCCCCTTGTTGACGTAGCGGGTCAGGCCGACGATCGCGCCGCGGGCATCCGGGCGCCAGTACGGCGCGAACAGCCCCGAGAACGCCGGCACGAAGTACACGCCACCGTTGTCGTCGACGGTCTTGGCGAGCGCCTCGACCTCCGGAGCGCTGCCGATGAGCCCGAGGTTGTCGCGGAGCCACTGGATGAGGGACCCGGTGACGGCGATCGACCCCTCGAGGGCGTAGTGCGTCGGCTGGTCGCCGAGCTTGTAGCCGACGGTGGTGAGCAGTCCGTTCTCCGACCGGACGATGTCCTCGCCCGTGTTGAAGATGAGGAAGTTGCCGGTGCCGTACGTGTTCTTGGACTCGCCCTTGTCGAACGCGGCCTGCCCGAACGTCGCGGCCTGCTGGTCGCCCAGGATGCCGGCGATCGGGACCTCGCGGAGGAGGTTCGAGGACTCGACCTGGCCGTAGACCTCGGACGAGGAGACGATCTCCGGGAGCATCGACTTCGGGACGCCGAAGTCGGCGAGGATGTCGTCGCGCCACTGCAGCGTCTCGAGGTCCATGAACAGCGTGCGGGAGGCGTTCGTGACGTCCGTCTTGTGGACGCCGCCGTCGACGCCGCCGGTGAGGTTCCAGAGGACCCAGGTGTCCGTCGTGCCGAAGAGCAGGTCGCCCGCCTCGGCCTTCTCCCGTGCACCCTCGACGTTCTCGAGGATCCACATGATCTTGGTGCCCGCGAAGTACGTCGCGAGCGGGAGCCCGACGATCGCCTTGTAGCGGTCGGTGTCGCCGTCGGCGAGCTCGTCGACGATCGACTGCGTGCGCGTGTCCTGCCAGACGATGGCGTTGTAGACCGCCTTGCCGGTCGTCCGGTCCCACACCACCGCGGTCTCGCGCTGGTTCGTGATGCCGACGGCTGCGACGTCGTGGCGGGTGATGTCGGCGCGGGACAGTGCCTGGCCGATGACCTCGCGGGTGTTGTCCCAGATCTCGGCGGGGTCGTGTTCGACCCACCCGGCACGCGGGAAGATCTGCTCGTGCTCCTTCTGTCCGGTCGAGATGATCGAGCCGGAGTGGTCGAAGACGATGGCGCGGGTGGACGTGGTGCCCTGGTCGATGGCGACGATGTAGTCGGCCATTGGTGCTCCTTACGGGTGTTCGGGGACCGGGGCGGTCGGACCGCCCCGGCGGGGTGTGGGTGGCCGGGGCGGTGGGACCGCCCCGGCCGGGTGTGCGACGCCGGACGGTCGTGCCGCCCGGGCTGCGTCAGGTGAGGGGGAGGAGCGGTCCGGAGAGGAGCGCCGCGACCGCGCCGCCGATGAGCGGGCCGACGACCGGCACCCACGCGTAGGACCAGTCGTTCGAGCCCTTGCCCTTGATCGGGAGCAGCGCGTGCGCGATGCGCGGGCCGAGGTCACGAGCGGGGTTGATCGCGTACCCGGTCGGGCCACCGAGGCTGATGCCGATCGCGAGGACGATGAACGCGACGGGCAGCGGTCCGAGCGCCGCCGGGGCCTTGCCGTTCGTGAGCGCGATGATCGCGAAGACGAGGACGAACGTGCCGATGATCTCGGTGACGAGGTTCCACCCGTACGACCGGATCGCCGGACCGGTGGAGAAGACGCCGAGCTTGGCGGCGGGGTCCGGCTCCTCGTCGAAGTGCTGCCGGTAGGCCAACCAGACGATGACGGCGCCGATGAACGCGCCGATCATCTGGGCGAGCCAGTAGACGAGCATCGCGCCGAACGTGATGTTGCCGAGCATGAACTGGGCGAGGCTCACGGCGGGGTTGAGGTGCGCGCCGGACTTGTAGGACACGAGCACGCCGACGAACACCGCCATCGCCCAGCCGAAGGTGACGAAGAGCGTCCCCGCACCGAAGCCCTTCGTCTTGGTGAGCGCGACGTTCGCGACGACACCGCCACCGAGGATGATGAGCATCGCCGTGCCGACGATCTCGGACAAGAACCTGATCCCGATGTCTTCCATCCGTGACCTCCTGAGAATGAGGAGGAGCGCGGTCCGAACCCCGCCACTCCCCGTCGAGTGATTGGCCCGAGCATAGTGCTGGGAGTTCGCCGTGTGCGATCCATTCCGCAAGGGATCCGGCGCTTTTGCACAAACGTGCACGGGACCTGCCCGACCGTCTCCCGTCCGCGCTCCGCCTGGTGTCGGTGGACTCGACGGTTCGGCGACATCGATGCTGCACATCCGTGCAGGTCCTCCGCACCGTCGGACGACGAGCACCTGGCGTCGAGCGCCCCCCGGTGTACATTGAGCGCGTTCTGGCATCGTCGACGGAACTCATCCGCCGACCGGCCGCTCGTCCGATCGCTGCTGGAGGTCCCGCATGAAGAAGCTCATCAACGACCCACGTCAGGTGGTCGACGAGACCGTGCGCGGGTTCGTCCTCGCACACCCGGACGTCGTCCTGCGGGAGGACCCGATCCACCTCCGTCGACGGGACGCCCCGGTCGCGGGGAAGGTCGCCGTCGTCAGCGGCGGCGGGAGCGGCCACGAGCCCCTGCACGCCGGGTTCATCGGGCACGGCATGCTCGACGCCGCCGTCCCCGGACCGGTGTTCACGTCGCCGACGCCCGACCCGATCGTCGACGCGACCAGAGCGGTCGACGCCGGCGCCGGGGTGCTCCACATCGTCAAGAACTACACCGGCGACGTCCTGAACTTCGAGACCGCGGCAGAGCTCGCCGGCATGGACGACATCCGGGTCGAGAGCGTCGTCGTCGACGACGACGTCGCCGTGCAGGACTCGCTCTACACGGCCGGGCGACGCGGGGTCGCGGGGACCCTCGTCGTCGAGAAGTGCGCCGGTGCCGCCGCCGAACGGGGTGACGACCTCGACGCGGTCGTCGCGGTCGCCCGGCACGTCAACGACGTCACGCGATCGATGGGTCTCGCGCTCGCACCGTGCACCGTCCCGCACGCGGGCGAACCGAGCTTCACGCTCGGCGACGACGAGGTCGAGCTCGGCATCGGCATCCACGGCGAGCCCGGTCGGGAGAAGATCGCGATGGCGCCCGCCGACCAGCTCGTCGACCGGGTCATCGAACCGGTGCTCGCCGATCTCGACGCCGCGTCCGGGTCGAAGGTGCTGCTCATCGTCAACGGCATGGGTGGGACGCCGCAGTCGGAGCTCTACATCGTCTTCCGTCGTGCGGCCGAGGTGCTCGCGTCCCGCGGACTCGAACTGCACCGCAGCCTCGTCGGCAACTACGTGACGTCGCTGGAGATGCAGGGGTTCTCGATCACGGTCACGGTCCTCGACGACGACCTCGTCGCGCTCTGGGACGCACCCGTGGAGACCCCGGCGCTCCGGTGGGGGCGCTGAGCGCCGCAGCCGGATCCGCTCGGTCGCGGCCGGTCCCGGACCGGCGCTGTCGTGACCGGGCCATCCTGGAGGCGCGACCTCCGTCACGGGACCGGGTCGCGCCTCCAGGCCGTCCGGTCCGGTAGCAGCACAGCAGCGCACGACGTGCGCGAGAAGGGAACGACATGGCGCTCGACACCGACTGGGCGATCGACTGGATCCGCCGGACGGCCGACACGGTGCGGGAGCACCGGGCAGAACTCGTCGCGCTCGACCGGGAGATCGGCGACGGCGACCACGGCGAGAACATGGACCGCGGGTTCCAGGCGGTCGTCGCGGCGATCGACGCCGCCGACGGATTCGACTCGCCGGGCGCGGTGTTCAAGCTCGTCGCGACGAAGCTCATCTCCACGGTGGGCGGCGCGTCCGGACCGCTGTTCGGCACCGCGTACCTGAAGGCCGCCCAGGCAGCCGGCGACGCCCCCGTGCTCGACGCCGACGCGGTCGTCGCCGTGCTCACCGCCGCCCGGGACGGCGTCGTCTCGCGCGGCAAGGCCGAGCCCGGCGACAAGACGATGATCGATGCGTGGACCCCCGCGGTCGACGCCGCCGATGCCGCAGCCGCGTCCGGATCCACGCCGGAGGACGTGCTCGTCGCCGCTCGGGACGCCGCGGTCGCCGGTGCCGAGGCGACCGAACCGCTCGTGGCGCGCAAGGGCCGTGCGAGCTACCTGGGGGAGCGGGCCGTGGGACACCGCGATCCCGGCGCGCAGTCGACCGCGCTCATCCTCGCCGCGGCCGTGGACGCCGCGTGAGCGTCGGCATCCTGGTGGTGTCGCACAGTGCGGCGATCGCGGCCGGCGTGGTCGAGCTCGCCGGGCAGATGGCTCCCGACGTCCGGTTCGCCACCGCGGGCGGGACCGAGGACGGTGGGATCGGGACCTCGTTCGAGGCGATCACCGCCGGCATCGGCGCGCTGTCCGACACCGACGGCGTGGTCGTGCTCTGCGACCTCGGTTCGGCCTACCTGACCACGGACACCGCGCTCGACTTCCTGGACGACGACGACCGGGCGCGGGTGGCCGTGTCGCCGGCGCCGCTCGTCGAGGGGACCGTCGCGGCCGCGGTCGCCGCGCAGACGGGTGGTTCGGTCGCCGAGGTGCTGCGGGCCGCCGCGACGGCGGGTGGGTCGGAGCAGTCGAGCGACGCGCCCCCCGTGCCCACCACGACGCCTCCCGAGGCCGTCCCGCAGGCCGGTGGCACGGTGTCGACGTCGCTCGAGCTCGTGAACGAGAGCGGTCTGCACGCCCGCCCGGCTGCGGAGTTCGTCCGGACGGCCGCTCGGTTCGACGCCGACGTCCGCGTGAACGGCGTCGACGCGAAGAGCCTGCTCGCGATCATGGCGCTCGCGCTGCCGAAGGGCGCGACGCTGACGGTCGAGGCCGCGGGGCAGGACGCCGAGGCCGCGGTCGACGCCCTCGGCGCCCTCGTCCGGTCGGGGTTCGGCGAGGCCTGACGGTCCTCGGCGGTCACGACCGCCGAGGCGTGGGGTTTTCCGCATCCCCGCGCGGGTCCTCTGGCGAGCGTCGCTCGGATGTGGTTCGGTGGTCTCGTGCCCCCTGGACGGGGCACGCCACCCGAACCTCCCGGACTTCCCACCCGGGCACCTGCACTGGAGTCCTCGTGAACCGCTCCGCCCTGATCCTCGCCGCTGCGGCGTTCGTCGTCATGGCCCTCGTCCCGGGCCAGGCCGCGTCCGCCGGCGCGTTCGACGCGTCGGACCGGGTCCACGTCCCGCGCTCCGCGTCGGTCGTCACCCGGCACGACGGCACCGCGAAGGTCAGCTGGCGTGCACCGCGGGGCCCGCACGCCGGCATCCGCGGGTACGCCATCCGGACGACGCCGCGTCCGGCGCACCACGCAGCGGTCCGCCGCGTGGGTGCCGGTAAACGTGCGGCGGTGCTCCGTGGCCTGTCCGCCGGGCGGACCTACTCGGTGTCGATCCGCACGATCGGGGTGCACGGTCTGAGCCGTCCGGCCGTCGTCCGCTGGACCGCACCAGCGGCGACGACGCCGACCCCTCCGCCCACGCCGACCCCGTCGCCCACGCCGACCCCGTCGCCCACGCCGACCCCGTCGCCCACGCCGACCCCGACGCCCACCCCGTCGCCGACGCCGACGCCGACGCCCACGCCCACGCCCACGCCGGCGCCCACTCCGACCCCGACGCCCACCCCGACGCCGACGCCCACCCCGACGCCCACCGACCCACCGTCGACGACTGCGCCGCGTGCGCTCTACGCCCTCGACGCGTCGGGGTCGGTCGTCCGTCGGCCACTCGACGGCGGACCGGCGACGACGCTCCTCGCGCACGGCGCCGGGTTCGACGTCGACGCAGCGGGCACCGTGTTCGCGCCGTCACCCGACCACACCGCGATCGTCAGCGTCCCGGCCACCGGCGGCACGCCGACCACCGTCGCGACCGGCCTCGCGATCACCGGTGGGCTCCAGCTCGACGCCGACGGTGACTTCTTCTACGCCGACGGCGGCTCGATCGTCGAACTCCCGGCCACGGGCGGCGCGACGCGGACGATCGGTCCGAGCGCGGACCTGTCCTTCGCTGCCCCCGACGGCGCCGTCACGACCACGGGCCGCGATGCCGACGGCACGGTCCTCGTCACGACGTACCCCGCCGACGGCGGTGCTCCGGTCGTCCGGGAGCGTGGGTACAGCAACGGCATCGTCGCCCTCACCGGCGACGCCGAGGGCAACCTGTTCATCGACGAGTTCCAGTACGGCGCGAGCGGTGCCGTGACCTGGCTCGAGTACCCGTCGGGCGCAACCGACGCCGTCGCGGTGGGGGACCGGGTCTCCGATGACGCAGGAGCGTTGTCGTCGACCGGCGCGTTCTCGCTGCTGCAGTCCACGACGTGGTGCCCGGCTCCGGCCGAGGCCTCGGGGTCCTGCAAGCCCGACCTGACGGTCGCGGACAAGCTCACGCGCGGGACCGACGGCACGTCGTCGACCGTCCCGGTGTCGGGCCTCGTCATCGCGGGCGAGACCACGCGCGGCGGCAACCTCGGTGCGGCCGACGGCGAGGGGAACGTCTTCGTGGACATCGCATCCGGACCGACCGCCGGGCTCTACGAGGTCCCGGCGGCCGGGGGAGCCGCGGTGCGACTGGACGCCGGTCAGTACACGAGCCTCATGGTCGGCTGACCGCTCGGGAGACGGCTGACCGCCAGACGACCGGGCCGATCTCCGGCAGCGTCCCCGCGCATCCGGCGAGGGTGAGCGCCACCGCACCGGCGAGTCCGCCGAGGAGGAAGGCTCTGCGGTCCATCGCGTCACCGCGCGAGCGGGAGCCAGACGCGCATCGGCGCAGCTCCGCGGTTCGCCCACGCGTAGTACGGCACGGCGGTCGCGATGACGGGTGACCCGGCCTGGAGGCGCGGGGCGGCACTGCCGGGCCCGGCCGCGTCGTCGACGCTGGTGGCGTCCGCAGCGCGCTCCGTCCCTCCCGGCTCGCCGAACCGTTGGTAGGGCCACGCTGCCTGCTCGTGCTGCGCCGGGGCGGACCCGGACACCCGCAGCGTGACCACGCCGTCGAGCAGATCGTCACGACGTTCCTCGGCGATCTGCGCCGACGGGTCGACCGTCAGATCGTCGACCGTGAAGCCCTGCTGGTCGGCCTGCTCGACGGCGTAGACGAGCGGGCCGCGCTCGATCGCGACCTGGCCGCGAGCGGCGTCGATGCGCGTGTCGGCGACGTACCGGTGCGGCGTCGTGTCGAAGACGAGCTCGACCGTGTCACCCGCCGTCCACGTCCGCTCGAGGACGTGCAGCGTGCCGGGGGCCGGGTCCGCGTCGCCACCCGCGCCGGTGACCGTGGTGGTGTCCGACCACGAGGGGATGCGCAGGCCGAGGGTCAGCGGGCCGTCCTCGGTGACCGTGACGACCACGCGGCCGTCGTGGGGGTAGCCGGTCTCCACGCGGACCGGGCCGAGGTCGGCGGTCGCGTACTGGTGGACCTGGAGGCCCTCGTCGGTCGTCGTGGCGAGGTAGCCGTCGAGGCTCGCGAAGGTGCGCATGATGTTCGGCGGGCAGCAGGCGCAGTCGAACCAGCCGCGGCGGCCGTGGGCGGGAGAGCGGTTCTCGTCCTCGTGCGCGCCGTCGCGGTGCTGCAGCGGGTTGACGTAGAAGTACTCGGTCCCTCCGAGGCTGACGCCCGGGAGGAACGCGTTGTAGAGCAGGCGTTCGATCGCGTCGGCGTAGACGGGCTTGCCGGTCGCGAGGAGGAGCCGCCACGCCCACTGGATCCCGCCGATCGCCGCGCAGGTCTCCGCGTAGCCGCGATCGGTGGGCAGTTCGTACGGATCGCCGAACGCCTCGTAGTCCCAGCGGGCCCCGAGGCCACCGGTGATGAACGCCTTCGTCGCCATCATGTCCGCGAACTGCCGCTCGCTCGCCGTCAGGAGTTCGGTGTCACCCGTCTCGATCGCGACGTCCACCGCACCGGCCGCCAGGTACACGGCCCGGACCGCGTGACCCTCGACCGTGGTGGCCTCGCGCACGGGGACCCGGTCCGAGAAGTACGTCGGCTCCCCACCGGCGCGCTCGATGATCCCGTGCCCGCGCGCGTCGACGAACCAGTGCGCCAGGTCGAGGTAGGCGCGTGTCCCGG
This sequence comes from Curtobacterium phyllosphaerae, assembly GCF_049341865.1. Classification (NCBI taxonomy): domain Bacteria; kingdom Bacillati; phylum Actinomycetota; class Actinomycetes; order Micrococcales; family Microbacteriaceae; genus Curtobacterium; species Curtobacterium phyllosphaerae. Next base: position 524,060 of record NZ_JBMPIU010000003.1, read on the forward strand.
TCTCGCGGTACAGCTCGACGAGCCCCATCTCGACGACGGGGTGGCCGTCCACGTCGACCGTCCTCCCGGGGCCGTCGCCGAACGTGGCGACGAGGTGGTCGGCGTTCTTCGTCGCGACGTCGAGCAGGGCGGTGTCTCCCGTCGCCCGGTGCTGCGCGACCGCCGCCTGGTACAGGTGCCCGGCGCAGTACAGCTCGTGGCTCCACTTGAGGTCGGTGTACCGCGCACCCTTCCCCCGGACCTGCTGCACCGAGTCGAGGTACCCGTCCTCGGTCTGCGCCCGGGCGTACAGGTCGGTGACCTCACGCTGCAGGGCGAGCAGGTCCTCCGCCGGAGCCCGGCCGTACTCCCACGCCACCGCTTCGAGCCACTTCGCGACGTCGGAGTCCATGAAGATCGGTCCGACTGCCTCGCCCTCCTCGTCACCGGCGGCGATGCGCAGGTTCCGGAAGTTCCCGGCGGCCTCGAGCTGGTCGTACCCGCTCCGGATCGCGTCACGGCCGTTGCGGTCCTGCCGTAGTGCCCAGAAGCCGCCCGTGATCCGGGCCTGCCCGGTGGGGAGCGGGCGCACCGCGAGGTGTGCGCCAGCGGTCGGACGGACCGGGGTGGCGGTGTTCGCGCGATGCTCCGTCGTGGTCGTGGTGGTCATGTCGCCTCCTTGCGATGTGACGAACGGCGTTCGGCGATGTGACGAAAGGCATTCGGAAAACGATTTCTGATACCGACGGTATGACAGACGGCGGATTGGCGCAAGCCTGTCCCTCGGGGCTCTGCGTATGCTCTGTGAGCGCATCCGTCACACCGGACGGGCCGGAAAGAGGTTGCCGTGACACCCGAGCGAACGGGCCAACCAGTTCGGATCATCGACGTCGCGGCCCTCGCCGGCGTGTCGATCGGCACCGCCTCGAAGGCCCTGAACGACACCGGACAACTCCGGGAGGCCACTCGTGTCCGGGTGAAGGAGGCCGCGGAGAAGCTCGGGTTCGTCGGCGATGCGCGGGCCCGAGCACTGTCCTCGGGTCGGACGTACACGGTGGGCATGGTCACCACCGACTCGTTCGGCCGGTTCTCGATCCCGGTGCTGCTCGGTGCCGAGGACGCACTCTCCGCCGGCCGGATGATGGTGCTGCTCTGTGACACCCGCGACGACCACGTCCGCGAAGCGCACTACCTCCGCGCACTCGCCGCACGCGGGGTCGACGGCATCATCGTCACCGGACGCTCAGCCGACAGCCGCCCACCGATCGACGTCCCGATGCCGGTCGTCTACGCGTTCACCCCCTCGACCTCCGCCGACGACGTCTCGATCACCGTCGACGACGAGGCCGGGTCCGCAGCGGTGGCCGCGCATCTCCTCGGCGTGGGACGCTCACGGGTCGCGATCGTCACTGGACCCCAGCGGCATCGGTCGGCGACCCGCCGAGTCGCCGGTGCCCGCGGCGTCCTGGGGGACCGGCTCGTCGTCGAACCGCTCTACGGCGAGTGGTCCGAGCGCTGGGGACGGCACGCCGTCGACGTGCTCACGCGTCGGGCCCTGGAACTGGATGCCATCATGTGCGGCAGCGATCAGATCGCCCGGGGCGTGTGCGACCGGCTGCGCGAGATCGGACGACTCGTTCCCGAGGACATCGCGGTCACGGGCTTCGACGACTGGGACGTGATGGCCCTCACGACGCGCCCACCGCTGACGACGGTCGATCTGCGGCTCGAGGAGCTCGGCCGAGTTGCAGGACGGGCGCTGCTCGACCTCGTCGAGGGCGTCCCTGCGGTGTCGGCTTCCGTGACGCCGGCCCTCGTCGTCCGCGAGAGCACCTCCAGCACCTAGATGTACTGAGCCATCAGGTTGGTGACACTCGGGCTGCGGGAGTGAGTCCGTGGCTTGAGTGGATCCGGTCAGT